>NZ_JAKOEM010000012.1:0-117082 GCF_022321465.1 Ruegeria alba
CCTCGCTCGCAGCATCATGCTGCTGTTGCGCGGAAAATCCACTTATCCCGGCTGTTCAGTTTTCCGGAACCGTCTCTGCGCGTCCTGTTGCGGCAAGGCCGCGCGCATTCTGGACATGGCGACCGATTGGGCCGCCAATCGCCGCCAGTTCTGCCAGCCGCTCCGAGCCTTCCAGGTCACTGGGTCCCGGCTGACTGGAATCTTTCTGACAGAAGCTTGAGAGGCTAGCAGTTGGAACTGCTGGATCTTTCCTACGGCTACATTTTCTTGCCTGAGCATTTTTCGACATGAACACCTGAAATGCGGCGAATAATCGACAGTTTTTGGGTTGATCCGGCCAGCAAACTGGAAAAAACAACAGGGAAAAAATCGCATGAACCACGATGTCGTGCTGACCTGCGCCGTTACCGGCGCCGGGGACACAACCGGTAAAAGCCAGCATGTCCCGGTCACGCCCAAGGCGATTGCCGAGGCGGCAATCGAGGCCGCCAAAGCGGGCGCGGCCATTGCCCATATCCATGCCCGAGATCCGGAAACCGGCCAGGGTTCGCGCGATCCGAAACTGTTCAAGGAG
This sequence comes from Ruegeria alba, assembly GCF_022321465.1. Taxonomy (NCBI): domain Bacteria; kingdom Pseudomonadati; phylum Pseudomonadota; class Alphaproteobacteria; order Rhodobacterales; family Roseobacteraceae; genus Ruegeria; species Ruegeria alba. The sequence goes on from NZ_JAKOEM010000012.1 coordinate 575, forward strand.
ATCGTCGACCGTGTACGCGACAGCGGCACCGACGTGGTGATCAACCTGACCGCGGGCATGGGCGGAGACTGGATCTCGGACCCCGCCAATCCGGCCATGCCCGGACCGGGCACCGACATGATCGGACCCGAGGCACGGCTGGCCCATATCGAGGAATGCCGCCCCGATATCTGTTCGCTGGATTGCGGGACGCTGAATTTCTCGGATACCGACATGATCTATATCTCGACCCCGCCGACGCTGCGCCGGATGGCCGCGCTGGTGCAGGAATGGGGGGTGAAGCCCGAGCTGGAAGTGTTTGATCTGGGCCATATCCGCTTTGCCAAGGCGATGATCGCCGAGGGGCTGATCGACGCGCCGCCGATGTTCCAGCTGTGTCTGGGTATCCCCTGGGGCGCGGATCAGGATGTTGAAACCATGGTGGCGATGAAATCGCAGCTGCCCGCGGGGGCCAGCTGGGCCAGTTTCGGAATTGGTCGCGGCCAGATGCCAATGGCCGCCGCCGCCGTGGCGCTGGGCGGCAATATCCGCGTCGGGTTGGAGGACAACATCTATCTCGAACGCGGCGTTCTGGCGACCAACGGCCAGCTGGTGACCCGTGCGCGCGAGATCGTCGAACGCATGGGCGCGCGTCTGCTGACACCGAATGAGGCCCGCGCCAAGCTGAACCTGCGCGGGGCGGAGGGGTAGATGGCCGACGCGTTCTCTGGCGGCAGCCTGCGGATCGAAGGCGTGTCGAAATATTTCGGCGCGTTCCGGGCGGTCAACGAGGTTGATCTGGAAATCCGCAAGGGAGAGTTCCTGACCCTGCTTGGCCCCTCTGGCTCGGGCAAGACGACGCTGTTGATGATGATCGCGGGGTTTCTGGACATCACCAGCGGCGATATCGCGCTGGACGGAAGCTCGATCGCCGAAGTGCCTGCCGAGAAGCGCAACTTTGGCATGGTGTTCCAGGGTTATGCCCTGTTCCCGCATATGACGGTGCGCGACAATATCGGCTATGCGCTGAGCGTGCGCAAACGGCCCGAGGCCGAGATCCGGGCCCGCGTCGACGAGATGCTGGAGCTGGTCCAGTTGCAGGATTTCGCCAACCGCAAGCCCGGCCAGCTCTCGGGCGGTCAGCAACAGCGGGTGGCGCTGGCGCGGGCGCTGTGTTTCGCGCCGCCGGTCCTGCTGCTGGACGAGCCGCTGGGCGCGCTGGACAAGAAATTGCGGGTCGAGGTGCAGGAACAGCTCAAGGACATTCACCGCCGGGTCGGCACGACCTTCATCTATGTCACCCATGACCAGGAAGAGGCGCTGTCGATGTCCGACCGCATCGTCATCATGCGCGACGGCGCCATCGAACAGGTGGGCTCTCCGCAAGAGCTGTACGAGCGGCCCGCAACCCGTTTTGCCGCCAGTTTCCTGGGCAAGTCGAATTTCATTCACCAGAACGGCCGGGCCTATGCGCTGCGCCCCGAGAAGATCGACATTCACCTGGGCAGCGGTCACCCGCAGGCCCGGCGCAGCGGAACCATCACCAGCATCACCTATTTCGGGTCGATGCAGCGGATCATCGTCGAAACCACCGAGGCCGAACAGATCGAGGTGGATATCGATGTGTGGCGCAACCGGCAGCCCCTGCACGAGGGCGAGACAGTCGAACTGAGCTGGCAGGACGCGGCGGCGGTGGAACTGAACGAAAGCTGAAAGAGAATCCTAAGAACGCCGTTCAAGGCGTCACAACAATCGCCCGGCAAGGCCATGGGCATCTGACACGGAGGACGAAATGCAAGACAAGCAATTCATGAAGGAAATGCTCACCGAAAGCGCCCATGCCTATAAGGAAGGGCGCATGGATCGCCGCACCTTTCTGGCGCTTTGCGGTGCCTCGGGTATCGCCATGAACGCCGTGCTGGCGGGTGACGCGCAGGCGGCGGCCGACCATGTGGTGATGTGGAACTGGGGCGGTCAGTCGGTCGAATGCCACGGCTCGGCCATTGGCGAGGCCTTTACCGCGGCCACCGGCAAGGGGGTGAAATTCGACACATCCGGCCCGCTCGAGGGCAAGATCAAGGAGATGGTGGACAGCGGCAACGTGACCGCCGATGTGGCCGATGCCGACCTGTTCAACGCGGTATCTCTTGGGCCGACCGGGCATCTGGAGCCGATCGACTATTCCATCGTCAGCAAGGACAAGACCCTGCCGGGCTATGCGCTGGAATTCGGGGTGTCGGTGATCCTGTATGGCTATGCCTTCGTCTATGACACCGAGGCCTATGGCGACAATCCGCCCAAGGATTGGAAGGACTTCTTTGACACCGCCAATTTCCCGGGCACGCGGGCGCTGTACAAATGGGCCAACGGATCGCTCGAAGCGGCGCTGATGGCCGATGGCGTGGCGGGCGACGCGCTTTATCCGCTCGACATGGAGCGGGCGCTGAACAAGATCAAGTCGATCAAGGATGACAGCATCTATTGGGGCTCGGGCTCCGAAGTGCATTCGATGGTGGTCAACAGCGAGGTCACCATGGCCATCGTCTGGCAGAACCGCGGGCGCAACATGGAGAATGATACCGATGGCCGTTTCAAGCTGGTCAACAACCAGGCCATGGCCATGCCCGGCGCCTATATCGTGCCCAAGGGCAACCCGGCGGGCCGCGAGGCGGTGATGCAGTTCATCGCCACCGCGCAAGAGGTTCCCGCCCAGCTCAAGCTGCTCGACTGCCTTGGCATGACCCCGTCGAACCCGGCGGCCTTTGGTGAAATCCCCGAGGATCAGCAGCCCTATGCCATCACCTCGGCGATGAACATCGACAAGATCGTCTATAACGACCCGACCTGGTGGGGCGAGAATGGCGGTGACGCGGTGAACGCCTTCCTTGAGGCGATCAGCTAGGACCCTGAGGCCGCGCCCGTCCCCAGTGACGGGCGGGCGCGGCCCTTCGGAACACGGACATGAACGCAGTGGCAAGACATATCCATCCCGGCTGGGCCATCATCGCGCCGCTTCTGGTGCTTGTGGTCGCGCTGTATCTTGGCCCGATCCTGAACATCATGTGGCTGAGCGTGACCGATCCCGAACCGGGGCTGGGCAACTATCGCAAGCTTTTCGAAGGCGACACGCTGTTGCGGATCGTCTGGACCACGCTGCGCATCTGCGTGATCACGACCGTGTTCAGCGTGACGCTGGGCTATTCCATTGCCTATGCGATGGTGCACTGCCACCAGCGGCAGAAGAATTACATGTTGACCCTGCTGTTGGTCTCGTTCTGGATCTCGATCCTGGTACGGACCTTTTCCTGGCTGATGCTGCTGGGTCGCAACGGGTTGGTCAACAACACGCTTGAAACACTTGGCCTGATCTCGACCCCCATCGCCTTCATGCGCAACGAGCTGGGGGTGCTGATCGGCATGGTGCATTACATGATCCCCTATGCGGTGCTGCCGCTGCTGGTCAGCATGCAATCGCTCGATAGCCGGGTCATGGATGCCTCGCGCAACCTCGGTGCCAGCGGCAGTCAGACCTTCTGGCGCATCTACCTGCCCTTGACCCTGCCGGGTATCGTGGCCTCGACCTTGCTGGTCTTCATCCTCAGCCTTGGGTTTTACGTCACCCCGGCGGTGCTGGGCGGGGGCAAGGTGCTGATGGTGGCAGAATACATCTCGGTCCAGCTTCTCGTCACCCTGAAATGGGGCACGGCAGCGATGCTGGCGGCGCTGATGCTGGCCGGGGTTCTGGCCATGCTCTGGATCATGTCGCGCTTCATGAAGCTCAGCGCCGTCTTCGGGGGCAGCACGCGATGAGACCTGGCCTGTTTTCGCTCTTCAACCGCGCCGGCGCCTGGGTGCTGCTGTTGTTCCTTGTGACACCGGCCCTGATCGCGATCCCGGTCTCGCTGACGCCCAAGCGGTTCCTGTCGATGCCCAAGGACGAGCTGTCATTGCGGCATTTCCAACACCTCTTCACCAGCGAGGAATGGCTGTCGAGTTTCTTCCAGAGCGGGGTCATTGCCTTGTCGACCTCGGTTCTGGCTACCTTTCTGGGCACGCTCTGCGCCATCGGCTTGTGGCGGGTTTCGTCCAAATACAGCGAGCTTGTGCGCGCCTTTCTGCTGTTGCCGCTGATCATTCCCCAGATCATCTCGGCCATGGCCTTTTACCGGCTCTGGATCCCGCTGGGCCTGCTGGATAGCTATCCCGGCCTGATCCTGGCCCATACGATCCTGGCTGCACCCATGGTCTTGATCACGGTCAGCGCCTCGCTCGCCACCTTTGACCCAAGGTTGGAACAGGCGTCAAAGAACCTCGGTGCGTCGAACTGGACAACCATGCGGCGGGTCATCCTGCCCTCGATCCGGCCCGGTGTCTTTGCAGGCGCGCTGTTTGCCTTCATCCTGAGCTGGGACGAGATCGTCGTGACGCTCTTCATCTCCAAGTTCAGCGTCTACACCCTGCCGCGCCGCATGTGGAACGGCATCCGCGAGAACACCGACCCGACCGTGGCCGCCGCGGCCGTGGTTCTGATCGCCATCACGATCATCGCCTTTGTCGTCTCGGCCATCCTGTCGCGGCGCAATGCAGGCGAGAGCCGAAGCTGAGAAAGGTTCCGACATGAACATGGAAACCAGCCACGAACATGAATTGCTGACCGCCACGGTCCGCAAGTTCGTGGAAACCGAGATGATGCCGCACGAGGACGAGGTCGACCGCCTGGGCCATGTCCCCGAAGAGATCGGCCGCCAGATCGAGGCACGCGCGCACGAGCTTGGCCTGTTTGCCTGCAACCTGCCCGAAGAGGTCGGGGGCGGCGGTCTTGACCTGTCGGCGCAGCGCATCATCGAGCAGGAATTCGGCAAGACCACCCACGCCCTGCACAGCTGGGCCGCGCGCCCGACCGAGATCCTGCTGGCCTGCGAGGGAGAACAGCGCGAGAAATACCTGCTGCCCTGCGTGCGCGGCGAGAAACGCGAATTGTTCGGCCTGACCGAGCCCGACGCCGGGTCGGATGCGATGGGGATGAAATCCAACGCCCGCCGGGACGGCGACGACTGGATCCTGAACGGGTCCAAGCATTTCATCTCGGGCCCCTGCATGCCCGATTTCGCCATTGTCTTTGCTTCCACCGGTGCCGATGACACCCCGCGCGGTCCACGCAAGCGCGTCACCGCCTTTCTGGTCGATGTGGGCACCCCCGGTTTTGTCTGCCGCGAAGGCACCAGATCGGTCAGCTATCGCGGCTACAAGACCTTCGAGCTGCATTTCGACAATGTCCGCCTTGGCCCGGGCCAGATCCTGGGCGAAGAGGGCAGGGGATTCGAGATCGCCGGTCAATGGCTGGGCATGGGGCGCATCTGGGTCGGGGCGTCGTGTTGCGGCAAGGCCGAGCGCATTCTGGAGATGGCGACGGAATGGGCCGCCAATCGTCGCCAGTTCGGCCAGCCGATCGGTTCCTTTCAGGCCACCGGGTTCCGGCTGGCGGACGGGGCGATGAACCTGCGCGCGGCCAACCTGATGGTGACGGATGCGGTTGCGCGACACCAATCGGGCCGCATGGCCGATCAGGACGCGGCGATGGTCAAGGTCTTCTGCTCGGAAATGCTGGGCCGGATCGCAGATGACGCGGTGCAGATATTCGGCGGCATGGGGCTGATGGAGGAATTGCCGGTTCAACGTCTGTGGCGCGACAGCCGGCTGGAACGGATCTGGGACGGCACCAGCGAGATCCAGCGCCATATCATCACCCGTTCGATGTTGAGGCCGCTTGGTGCATGAGACCGGCGCAGCGTGAGAATTTCCAACGCCTGCTGACCCCGCGCCATATCGCCTTTGTCGGCGGGCGCGATGCGGCGATTGCCATCCGCGAGGCGCGCAGGCGCGGCTTTGCCGGGCGGATGTGGGCGGTGAACCCCAGGCGCGACACGTTGGAAGGGGTGGCTTGTGTGCCGACCATCGCCGATCTGCCCGAGGCCCCCGATGCGGTCTATCTGGCCATTCCCGCCGCCGCGGTTACGGGCGCGCTGGGGCAATTGTCGGCGATGGGGGCGGGCGGTGTTGTCTGCTTTTCCGCCGGGTTCAAGGAAACCGGCGATGCGGCCGCCGAACGAGCTCTGATCGCGGCGGCGGGCGACATGGCGCTGATCGGGCCCAATTGTTACGGGCTGATCAACTATGTGGGCAATTCGGCGCTGTGGTCCTTTGAACATGGCGGCTGGTCGCCGGGATATGGTGCGGCGATCATCACCCAATCGGGTATGTTCTCGTCCGATATCACGATGAGTCAGCGCTCGCTGCCGATGGCCTATATGGTGTCGGCGGGCAATCAGGCGGTTCTGGGGCTTGAGGATTTTCTCGACGCTTTCGCAAGTGACCCGGCGGTGCGCGCCATCGGCCTGCATATCGAGGGCTTGCAGGATGTGGCCCGGTTCGAACGCGCCGCGCTGCGGGCGCTGGAACGCGGTGTGCCGGTGGTGGCGCTGAAATCCGGGAGCTCCCATATCGGGGCGGCGCTGACGATCAGCCATACCGGCTCGCTATCCGGGGCGAACGAGCTTTACGAGGCGCTGTTTGCCCGCTGCGGTGTGATCTCGGTCAGCAACCCGTCGCAGTTTCTGGAAACGCTCAAGCTCTTGTGCGTGACCGGCGCGCCGGGCGGTGCGCGGGTGGCGGGGTTCACTTGTTCAGGCGGCGGGGCCACGATGCTGGCCGATCACGCCGAAAAGATCGGGCTCAGCTTTCCGACTATTGAGGGCGCGGATCGCGGCGAACTGAAGGCCTTGCTGCCCGAGATCGCCACCGTCTCGAACCCGCTGGACTATACGACGCCGATCTGGGGTCAGGCCGAACACACTTATCCGGTGTTTTCCCGGACGTTGACGGCAGTAGCGCCTGATTTCACCGTGCTGGTACAGGATTACCCCGCCACGGGGTTGGACGATTCCAAGGTATTCTATCTCAACGACGCCGGCGCCTTTGCCTGCGCTGCCTCGGAACAACAGGTGCCCGCCGCGATTCTGGCCACCATCCCCGAGAATATGGATTCCGACACCCGCCGGATGCTGATCGAGCAGGGCGTCGCGCCGATGCAGGGCATTCACGAGGCTCTGAACGCGATCCGGGACGCGGCAGGTTGGAGCGCTGCGCGCGCGCGCATCCTGTCGGAGATGCCCGCGCCACTGTTGCGGCCCCTCGCCGAGGCTGCTCTGACGGGTTTGACCGAGGATACCGGCAAGGAGTGGCTTCGAACGGCAGGTATGCCCGTTCCTGCGGGCCGCACCGTCACTGCCCAAGGGGCGGAGAGCGCGGCGGCAGAGATCGGCTTTCCGGTCGCGCTCAAGATGATGAGCCAACATCTTGCCCACAAGACCGAGGCCGGGGCCGTTGCGCTGAACCTTGCTGACCCGGCCCAGTTGCAAACGGCGCTTACGCAAATGTCGAATGCGGTCGCCGCTTATGATGCCGATGCTGTCACCGACCGGTTCCTGGTCGAGGCGATGTCACCGCCGCCGCTGGCCGAACTGATCCTGACCCTGCGGCGCGACCCGCAATTCGGGCATGCGCTTGTACTTGGAAGCGGCGGTGTTCTGGTCGAGCTTCTGGGCGATGCGGTGACGCTGCTTCTGCCTTGCAGCGTCGCAGAGGTGAAGCGCGGGCTAGAGGGGTTGCGTCTTGCCCCGCTGCTCAGCGGATACCGCGGCAGGCCCGCCGCCGATCTGGCGCAGGTCGCTGATGCCATTCACGCCCTGTCGCGCGCCTATCTGCAAGACTGCGCCAAGATCGCCGAGGTCGAGATCAACCCGCTTTTTGTCTATCCTGACCGGGTGGTGGCCATCGACGTGCTGTTGCATCGCGTGGCCGGGGACTAGCCATGCGCATTCCAAACCCGGATCTGGCCGTCGATGACAGCAACAAGCAGCGCTGGAACAGGCCCGCCCACCGGCGCCACGGGTTTCGCAACGCGCATCACCTGTTCCGGCGCACGCTGATGGTGCGGTCGCGCAATGTGCTGCCGTTGGTGCCGTCCCCGATCGACCTGCCGGCGGCCTTGCCGGAGCTGCGCGCGCTGTTGGCGCATCCGGCCTTTTCCGCCTTTTGCTGCTTGCGTGGCGACGCTCTGATCTTCGAGTCCGCAGCGGAGGATTTCAGCCCCACCGCGCCGCATTCGATCCAGTCGGTGACCAAGCTGCATATCCACCTGATCTTTGGTCGCCTGTTGGCGCAGGGACTGGTCTCGCTTGATGCGCCGGTTTCTGAATACCTGCCGGAGATCGGAAGCGGCTATGCGGATGCGCCGCTGGGGGCCCTGCTGGACATGGCGGTGCGCAACGATTTCTCCGAGGATTATTCTGACCCGCTATCGGATTGCTACACCGAGGAAATCGCGCTTGGCTGGCGGCTGCCGCCCGAGGGCGCGCCCGAGCCCAGCCTGGCCCAATTCGCCGCCGGGATCACCGGGTTCCGGCCCGGCCCGCCACCTAGGCTCGCCGAATACAAGTCGGCCAATACCGATGTGCTGACCCTGATCGCGGCGGCGGTGTCACCGGTGCCGCTGGCCCGGATGGTCGAGGAAATCGCCGATGCGGCGGGATATGAAGGCGCGTTCCACATCAGTCTCAGCCCCGAACACCTGCCCGCCTTTTCCGGGGGCGGCTGTCTGAGCGCCCGCGACCTGGCACGGTTCGGGCTGCTGTTTGCGGGGATTTCGGACGACGTGGCGTATCCGAACACCGGTTTCCTGCGCTATTGCTTGGAGCGTGCAGCGCCAAGCCTGGAACCGCCACGCGATTGGCTGCGGTACTCCGGCCATCTGATGACAAACGGGCGCTTGTTAGGTCATGCCGGTTATGGCGGGCAGTTCCTGCTCGTCGATACCGAAACAGGAACCTCCTGCGCGCTGCTCAGCGTTTTGGAAAACGATGCTGGCTATGATGTGAATTACATGTCGCAGGTAGCAGTTTGTGCGAAACATATTTGCGAGATTCTCGCTTGATCAAAGCAACCTTTGGGGGCAGCAACAAGAAGGTGTCAAAAGGGCAGCGACAAAGCTGACAAGCTTGAGACGGGCAGAACGGTCGCCTGGGCTACATTCCCAAAAGCATCCTGGCCGCCCGGCCCAACACCATCGGATCAAGATCGGTGCGTGCCACCGGCGGAGGGGTGTCCACGAGGCCGGTCAGCTGCGCAACCGCGGTCCGGGCCGATCGAACAGAGTATTCCACCGTAAAGACGCAGTCGCGGGGCAATTCACAATACTGCCCGATGATCGCGAAATTCCGCGCTCCGGGCGGGCGCACGTCGGGCCGGTCGCCGGAGTTGCGCGGCATGAACTGGCTGGTGATCAAGGGCATCCTGCAGGGCAGGATACGGGCCGTGGCGAACCAGCCTTTCTGTTCCTCGGACAGGTGCAGCTGACCGGAAAGCTCCTCGATGATTTCGGCTCCGGTGGCCTCCGACATGGGTTTTTTGACAAAGTCGCCGTTCCGGTCTCCCCGCAGCCCGTAGCCCCAGAAGACATAGGTTCCGTGTTCCTGCGCGCGGAAATGCGGCTGATGGAGCATCACAAGTGAAAGCGTCCAGCCCGAACCGGCAAAGGTCACAAGGCCACCGGTTCCCGTGCGGTTGTTAGTGAAATCCTCCATGAACTCGAAGAAAGCCGGACCATCCATAGTCACGGTAAAGGAGGTCCATGCGGTCTGGTTCGATTGGCCCAGGAACCTGTCTGGGTTTCCAATCCCGTCGTGTTCTCTCGCCAACTTCTGCCACAGGCTCCAGCTCGGTCCGGGATCTTTCCCGGAGCTCGGCGCGTGGTCGTTGGAGCCCAGAGTGGAGCCCTCTGTCATCGACCCGAGGGTCAGGTAAACATAACCACCGGACCCAACCGGTACCGTCTTTCCGTCGAGCAGAACAAGATTGGTGACCCGGCGATCCAGTTTGGTGCCCTTTATCACGACATCTGCGACATGTGCTCGGGTATTGACCTGCACCCCGCGGGCCTTCAGCCACGTCAGGATCGGAGCGATGATTGAATCATACTGGTTGTGGCGTGTCCGCAAGATCCCGGCGATCCGGGTAAAGCCGGGAAACAGATGGATGAAACGTCGCAGATACCTCTGCATTTCGGTCAGCGAATGCCACGGCTGGAACGAGAACATCGTCGACCACATCAGCCAGAAATTGCTGTCGAAGAAACCGGGTTGAAACCAGTCCTGGATGGTTTTGCCGCCCAGACCGCGTTCGCTGTGCAAGAACAGCCTGTTGATGTCTACAATGTCACGTGCGGTCAGCGTCAGTTCGTACCGGTCCTCGGCCGGCCTGCCATCGCGCACCAGCCTGCAATTGGACGATCCCGGAACCATGCGGTTGAACGCAAGCAGATCCTCCTTGAGCGAGGTTGCCGGATCGTCGGCAAGAGGAATGCTGTCGAGAAGATCCAGCGTGCAGACGAACTGGTCTTCGAACATGCGACCGCCTCGAACCAGGTAACCGGTTTCGGCACTCCCCGATCCGTCAAGCGCCCCACCCGCTGTCTCCAGCGCTTCGTAGATATGGATGTCGTGACCGGCAACGCCCGCGTCGCGGCACAGATACACCGCCGTCGCCAGCCCCGCGATGCCGGCCCCTACGATATGATGTGTTTGCGCGTGCGTCGCCGTTGGCATGGCGTGACCTTTCACCAGATTGTATCTCAATTCTAGCATCTATAGATCATGGTGCCGACAGGCGTCTGGAACCCGGTCGAAAAATGTTTTGTTGGAGGCGGGTGTTCAACTGCCTTCGGATCGCGAAAGCCCATGTCACGCACCCATGTAGAAAGCGAGATACGATCACAGGTCCACGCAGACGGGAGCGCGGCGGCGCTCGCTCTTCTTGGCGTCGACCCGGAAATCGGCCTGTCGTCGGACGAGGCCGCCTTGCGCCGGCAAACCTATGGTGACAACCGTCTGGACAGGGTGAAGCGTCGCTCTGCGTTGGCACTCTTGCTCGATCAGTTCCGCAGCGTGATCGTCTGGTTGCTGAGTGCTGCCGCGCTGTTGTCGGTGGCGGTGGGGGACCATCCCGAAGCGGTTGCGATCATCCTCGTGCTGGCGATCAACACCGCCATCGGCTTCTTCACCAGTTGGAAAGCCCTGCGCTCGATGGAGGCGCTGTTCAGTCTCACCGCGGCAACGGCACGGGTCCGGCGTGACGGTCATTCGGTCATGCTGCCGGTGCATGAGATCACGCCGGGCGACATCGTTGTCGTCGAGGCGGGGGATGTGGTGCCTGCCGACCTGCGGTTGATCCAGGTCGACACGCTGCAATGCAACGAATCCGCGCTCACTGGTGAATCGGCCCCCGTTTCGAAAACCGTCGCGCCGCTTGCTCTGGACGCCCTCGTGGCGGATCGAACCAACATGGCCTTCAAGGGCACGGCGGTGACGCGGGGCGATGGGATCGGCGTGGTCGCGACGATCGGTTCCGAAACGGAACTGGGTCGGATATCGACACTGGTTCAAACCGCCGAGGCTGCAGCGCATCCGCTGGAAAAGCGCCTCGACAGGTTGGGTCGCACCCTGGTCCTGATCACCATCGCGCTCTCCACACTGATTGGCACAATCGGGTTTGTACGAGGTCTGGCGCTGGTAGACATGATCGAAACCGCGATAGCACTGGCCGTTGCGGCAGTGCCCGAGGGGTTGCCGGTCGTCGCCACGCTCGCGCTTGCCCGAGGCATGTTGCGGATGGCGCGGCGGAACACGTTGATCGAACGGCTTTCGGCGGTGGAAACCCTGGGCGCCACGACGCTGATCCTGACGGACAAGACCGGAACACTGACCGAGAACCGCATGACCGTCGCCGGGTTCCTGCTGGACGGGCGCGATGTGGCGGCCGCTGATCTGTTGAATGCGCAGGCTGCCGTGACCGAGCCCGATCTGCGTCTCGCGTTGGAAATCGGCGTGTTGTGCAATACTGCCGAGATCGGTCAGGCGGGCGCGCAACACGGGGTCGGTGACCCGATGGAAGTCGCCCTGCTGCATTTTGCCGAACTGCTTGGCGTGCGTCCCGATCTCGACGCGGAGGACAGGCCCGAGATCGCCAAACATCCCTATGATCCCGAGTTCAAGATGATGGCGACGCTGCATTCCGCAGGCGGCGATGTGTTTACCGCGGTCAAGGGGGCGCCCGAAGCGGTGATCGACGCCTCTGATCGTGTTTTGACGACAGCGGGCATCCGTGACCTCTCCGAGGTCGCGCGGCAGGACTGGCTGCAACGTGTCGAGGATGCGGCAGGTGACGGCTATCGCCTGATCGGGTTGGCCTACAAACAAGGCGGTCCAGAGGATGCCGCCCTCTATCAGTCGCTGGTTCTTGTCGGCTTCGTCACGCTTCTTGATCCGCTCCGACAGGATGTGCCCGCCGCCATTGCCGAGTGCCGGGGCGCCGGAGTGCGCGTTGTCATGATGACCGGTGACCATATTGCGACGGCCAGGGAGATCGCGTTCCAGGCCGGCCTCGGAGAGGATGGCCGCATCGTTGCGTTGTCCGAAACATCGCTTGAAGGGTTGAAAACGAGGGGCAACGATGCCGAGATGCGGGATCAACTGGAACAGGTTGATGTTTTCGCCCGCGTTGCTCCGGAAACCAAGCTGAAGCTGGTCGCCCACTACCAGGACGCCGGTCATATCGTTGCGATGACCGGTGACGGTGTGAACGATGCGCCCGCTCTGAAGAAATCCGATATCGGTATCGCCATGGGTCAGCGCGGCACGCAGGTCGCGCGCGATGCGGCGGATGTCATTCTCAAGGATGATGCTTTCTCATCGATCGTTGCGGCGATGTGGCAGGGGCGTGTCATCTTTGGCAATATCCGGCGCTTTGTCATCTACCTCATGTCCTGCAATTTCAGTGAGATACTGATCGTCGGGCTGGCCATTGCCGCGGGGCTGCCCGCGCCACTTCTGCCACTTCAGATCCTGTTCCTGAACATCGTGACGGATGTCTTTCCCGCCTTTGCACTGGGTCTGGGCGAGGGGGATCGCAGCGTCATGAAACGCCCGCCGCGCAACCCGAAAGAGCCGATCGTCGGAATGCCGCAATGGGTTGATATCGTCGTCTTCGGCCTTGCCATCACCATTGCCACGCTGGGGGCGTTCTGGATTGCGCTGGATCGGCTCGACATGGATGCTCGTGATGCCGTGTCCGTCGCGTTCCTGACCCTTGCTCTTGCGCAGCTGTGGCACGTGTTCAACATGCGTGACCGGGGCGAACGTGGCTTGGTCAACAGCATCACCAGAAACCCTTGGGTCTATGCCGCGCTGGCGTTCTGCATGGGTTTGCTGGTGGCCGCGTTCCAGATCCCGGCCGTTTCAGAGGCGTTGCAACTCACGCCGCTGGGCTGGCGGCCAATGGCGCTGGCGGTCGGTGCAAGCCTGTTTCCCGTTGTGGTCGGGGGCGTGTGGTTGCGCGCAGGCCGAAGCACCACGCCAACGGATTGACGACGCGCTGGCAGCAGCGCCCGTTACTCCGGCTCGCGCAGCCGTCTGGCAAGATATCCGCTGGCTTTCCGTGGCGTTTCAATCTCCTTGTAGTCGGACTCGGGGATCGAAACGCCGAGACGCGCATGCAGCGCCGTCACGAGATTGAGGATATCCATGGAATCTAGGTCCAGATCATCCTGAAGATGGTCTGTGTCCCTTACCGTTGCCGGGTCTATGTCGGGCGCGACCCGGTTGAGTTCCTCCAGAAAGATCGCCCTCGTTTCGGTTTCGGTCATAGCTCCTCCGGTCTGGCAAGACAGTCTTGGATGGCGACGAGAAACCGGGATGCCTGCCGCCCGTCGCAAACACGGTGGTCGGCGGACAGAACAAGGGTCGTGACCTGGCGCGGTTCCACCCCGGACCCGGTTACCCATGGTCGTATCTGTGGCGCGCCCACGGCAAGAAGCCCGACCTGCGGGGGAAAGATCACTCCGGTCATGCCCTCTGCGCCATCCTCGCCCAGGCTCGACACGGTCAGGGTGCCGCGTGTGAACTCGGAACCGCGCAAGCGTCCGGAACGCGCCCGCGTGACCATGTCGCGCAACCCGGCCATGACATCCGACAAGCTCATCTTGTCGACATCGGCCAACGCAGGGGCCACCAACCCGCCACCGCGCAGGGAAATGACCATGCCGATGTTCACCGTTTCCGAGGGGACAAAACCACCCCCTGTAAAATGACCGTTGAGAGCCGCGACCTGCCGGGCCGCCATCGCCGCCGCCTTGACAAAGACGGCTCCCAGCAAAATCCGGTCGGCTGGCGGCCGCTCGGCGTTCTGCTGCGCGAGCCAGTCAGAAACCGGTTGGGTTTCGACCGTGTGCGAGACGTAGAAATGCGGTATCTCGCGCTTGGACCGGCTCATCGCGGCGGCGACGGCCTGGCGCATGTCCGACAGGCCTTCTCCGGCTGGCCGGCTGGTGCGCGTGGCCTGTCCCATTTGCGCCTCGACATCAGCCAGAACAATTGCGCCTTGGGGGCCCGAGCCCTTGAGTTGGACGAGGTCGATCCCGGCCTCTTGCGCGGCGCGGCGGGCCGCCGGGCTTGCACCGGCGGCGGACGCTGGTGGCTCTTGCCGGGGCTGCGCGGGCTTTTCCGAGGGTGCTTCGGCTTCTGCTGGCAGGGCAGGGGCGCTCCGCTCCTTCGGCGCCGGTCGTGTTTCCTCTTCCGGCGGCTTTGGCTCCGCACCCGTTTCTTCGCCGTCGCCGATCCAGGCCATGGGGGCACCAACCGGCAGGGTCTGCCCGATCTCCGCCAAGAGTTCCGTGACCGTACCTGCCTCGAAAACCTCGATCTCGATCGCGCCCTTCTGGGTCTCGACCACGGCGACCACATCACCGCGCGCGACCGTGTCACCGGGGTTCACCAGCCATTCGACCAGAGTCCCGGCCTCCATGTCGGCCCCCAGCGATGGCATTCGGAAAACACCCATCTCAGCCGCGCCCCAATGCCGTTTTGGCGGCGGCGACAATGGCCGGAACCTGCGGGATCGCGGCATCTTCCAGATGTTTCGGATAGGGGATCGGCACCTCTGCCGAACAGACCCGCCCGACCGGAGCGTCGAGTGTCCAGAACACCTGTTCCATGATGCGCGCCGATAGTTCTGCCGCCAGCGAGCCGCTGCGCCAGCCCTCGTCGACGATGACCGCCCTCCGTGTCCGCGCGACCGAGGCCATGATGGTTTCATCGTCAAGCGGTCGCAACACGCGCAGATCGATCACCTCGGCCGCGATCCCGTCGCCGGACAGCACTTCGGCGGCCTCCAGCGTCTTGTAGAGCGAGCCGCCATAGGTGATCAGGGTGATATCTCCGCCCTCGCGCCGGATCGCCGCGCGCGTGATGTCGACGGCACCTGCGCCCGCGTCGATCTCGCCGCTGCGATTGTAGAGCATCACATTTTCGAAGATCAGCACCGGGTCGGGATCTTCCAGCGCCGTCCACAGCATGCCGCGCGCATCCTCCAGCGTGGCGGGGGCGAGCACCCTGAGCCCCGGAATATGCGCGTACCAGCCTTCGAGGCTGTGGGAATGCTGCGCGGCCAATTGCTTGCCCGCGCCGGTCGCCATACGGATCACCACGGGCACGTTGAACTGGCCGCCGGACATATGCCTGAGCGTCGCTGCAGTGTTCAGGATCTGGTCCAGAGCGAGCAGGCTGAAATTCACCGTCATCAGCTCTACGATGGGGCGCATGCCGGCGCAGGCTGCCCCGATCCCGGCGCCGGTAAAGCCGGATTCCGACAGCGGGGTATCGCGCACGCGGGCCTCGCCGAATTCGTCCATCAACCCCTTGGACACCGCATAGCAGCCCCCATAGGCGCCCACGTCCTCTCCCATCAGGAACACCCGTTCATCGCGTCGCATCGCTTCGGAAATCGCCGCGCGAATGGCTTCGCGATAGGTGGTCTCGATCTTCTCCCCGGTGGGCGGGGATGCTGCGACCGGTGGCGTCTCGGCGGCCACCACGTCGCGGGTCAGGCTTTCGACCGGCTCCCAGGTGCCTGCCTCGGCGAACTGTACCGCTTCGGCGATCTCGGCCTCGGCACGGGCCTCGATCGCCGTGATCTCCTCTTCATGGATCAGACCGTTATCCAAGAGCCAGGACTGGAACCGCAGGATCGGCCCTTTTTGCCTCCACGCTTCAACCTCGGCCTTGTCGCGATAGAGCTGGGCGTCGAACATCGAATGCGCCCGGAACCGATAGGTCCGGCACTCCAGAAATACCGGGCCTTCGCCCGCGCGTATCCGGCGCAGCGCCTTCGCAGCCGCCACCTGGACAGCGACGACATCCATGCCGTCGACAACCTGTGTTTCGATGCCAAAGACGGCAGCCTTGCGGCCGATATCTGTCTCCGACTCGGACCGGTCCAACGCGGTTCCCATGGCATAGCCATTGTTCTCGCAGACGAACAGAACCGGCAGGGTCCAGAGCGCGGCAAGGTTCATCGCCTCGTGAAACTCGCCTTCGGCCACCGCGCCCTCGCCAAAGAAACAGGCAGTGACCGTGTCGTCGCCCCGCATGCTGTCAGCCAGCGCAAGTCCGGCGGCCAGCGGCAGGCCGCCGCCCACGATGGCGTTTCCCCCGTAGAAGATGCGCGCGGCATCGAACAGGTGCATGGAGCCGCCGCGACCGCCCGAGCAGCCCTCGGCCTTGCCATACATCTCGGCCATGACAGTTGTCATCGGTACGCCGCGCATCAGGGCGTGGCCATGTTCGCGATAGGTGGCGACAACCCGGTCCTTCTCGACCAGCAGCGGGATGATCCCGGCGGCAATCGCCTCTTCACCATCGTAGAGATGCAGGAACCCCCGGATCTTTTCCTGTGTATACAGCTCTGCGCATCGTTCTTCGAAGCGTCGAATCCGGATCATGTCCCCGAGACGCCGACGGACGGTGTCGTGATCAAGCTTCGGTTTCTCCTCCGTGCTCATGTCTCCTCCGTCTCCAGTGTCGAGGTATCGCCTTCGGGCAGACCCAGTTCGCGCGCCTTGAGCAGGCGGCGCATGATCTTGCCCGATCTCGTTTTCGGCAGCGTGTTGCGGAACACGATCTCGCGCGGGGCCACGGCGGCCCCCAGGCGTTTGCGGGCAAAACCGCGAATGTCGCGTTCAAGTTCGGGGCCGGGTTCCGCACCGCGATTGAGCGTGACGAAAGCCTTGACCACCTCGCCGGCGGTTTCATCGGGCACGCCGATTACCGCCGCCTCGGCCACCGCGTCATGTTCGATCAGCGCGCTTTCCACCTCGAACGGGCCGATCAGGTGGCCCGAGGACTTGATCAGGTCGTCGGCCCGCCCGACGAACCAATAATAGCCGTCGGCATCGCGCAAGGCCAGGTCGCCGGACAGGTACCAGCCATCGGCAAAGCATTTGTCATAGCGCGCCTGCTCATTCAGATAGGCCCGCATCATCGACGGCCAGCCCGGCCGCAGGGCCAGTTCGCCGATCTCGCCATCCGGCAGTTCGCGCAGGCCATCGCCCGTGTTTTCGACGATCCCGGCGATGATCCCCGGCAGCGGCTTGCCCATCGAACCGGGCTTGATGTCCGCGTCCTGCGTGTTGGCGATCATGATCCCGCCGGTTTCGGTCTGCCACCAGTTGTCGTGGAACGGCAGCCCGAACACCTCGTTCGACCAGATCACCGCCTCAGGGTTCAGCGGCTCGCCAACACTGGCCAGAAACTCGAGGGAGGAAAAATCAAAGGGTTCCGCGGCGTCCTTGCCGGCCCGCATCATCATCCGTATCGCGGTCGGGGCGGAATACCAGATCTGGACCTTTTCCCGCTGAAGCGTCCCGTACCAGCGGTCGAGGTCGAATTCCGCCTCGTCAACGATCATCGTGGCCCGGTTCACCAGCGGCGAGATGATGCCATAGGTCGTTCCCGTGACCCAGCCGGGATCGGCGGTGCACCAGTAGCGAATGCCGGGTCGCAACCCCAGCGCATGGCGCCCGGACAGCGCGTGGTAGAGAACCGCCTCGTGAACATGCAACGCACCCTTGGGCTTGCCGGTGGTGCCCGAGGTGAAATGGATCAAAGCCGGGTCTTCGGGCCGGGTGTGGAGCGTCTCGTATTCCGGCGAGGCTGCGCGCAGCGCCGGACCCAGCGCGACGCATCCCTCGGGTGCCTCCTCGCCAACGATCAACACAAGGCGCAGCGTTGGGATGTCCTCCCGCCAGGCGGCGATCTTGCGTTCATAGAGTGCGCGGCTGGTGACCAGAACGTTGGCCTCTCCGATCTCCATCCGGGTTCTGAACGGCTCGGGTCCGAAGGCGGCGAAGAGCGGCGTGAACACCATGCCCGCCTTCCAGGTGCCCAGGGCCGCAGCATAAAGCTCTTTCTCGCGGCCCATGGCGGAAAAGACGCGGGCTCCTTTCTCCAGACCATGCGACTTCAGCACATTTGCAAATCGAGAGGAGAGTTCAGCAAGCTCCTGATAGCTGGTGATCTCGCGCGCGCCCTCTTTCGACAGCCAGACAATTGCCGTTTCATTGCCATGACCCCGCGCTACATGCCGGTCGACGGCTTCGTACCCGATGTTGAGCCCGCCATCCGGCAGACCCGTGACCAGCGAGCGTCCCAGCGCGCGGGCATCCAGCGTCGCGAACCCGGCAACTGGCGTCGAAGCCGGGGCCTGTCCAGACCGTGGCCGCTTTCTGATGATGTCCTGCATCAAGGCGCCCTCCCGTATTGACTGTGCTGGAGGGCGCGCCCGGCGAGCAATGATCCATGTCAAAGCGGCCGGACGGATGCCACATGCCAGAACGTAAAGGCAGATACGGGCAGTCAGGGGTGGAAGCCTTGCCAGGCCGGGCTATCGTTGCCGTATCTTGTTTGCGCCCCGGTCTATGGGCCAAGAGCACTGATAGCCAAGACTGGCAGAGAGGGTATTCCTTTGGGTACGAATTTGAGCAGATCGGTGCGGTCAGAGCACAAGAACGACCATGATGTCTAATGTCTGCATCATCGGTGCGGGTCTTTCCGGTCTCGCGCTGTCGACGGCGTTGAGGGCCGACGGCCACGATGTTACGCTGCTGGAGGCGCGAGCCCGGGCCGGGGGGCGCATCCTGTCGCAGAATGGTTATGACCTTGGGCCATCCTGGATCTGGCCGCACAACGCTCGCATGCTTGCGCTGCTTGACCGGCTGGGCCTTCGCGTTTTCGCCCAGCACATATCGGGCAGCCTTGTCTTTGAGGACGCAAATGGCGCCGTCCGTCGCGATCTCGATTTCGCGACGATGGGCGGTGCGCTGCGTGTCGTCGGGGGGCTGGCGCAGGTTTCGCAGGCTTTGGCCGAGGCATTGGGCGATCACCTGCGCCTTGATTGTCGTGTGCACAGCGTGAGAGAAGAGTCCGATGGTGTGAACGTCACGACCGCCGATGGCAGCACCCGCTTCGGGCACGTCGTTTTTGCGCTGCCGCCGAGACTGGTTGCGGGGCTGGGACCAGCGGTGCGAGATGTCCCCACCTGGATGGCCGCGCATGCAAAGTTGGTCGCGATCTATCCTACACCCTTTTGGAGGCACGTGGGATTGAATGGTGATGCGATCTCGCATCGGGGGCCTTTGGCCGAGATCCACGATGCCTCGCCTGCTGGTGCAGAGGCAGGTGCGCTTTTCGGCTTCGCCCATGTCGGCGCCGCGCGTCAGCCGGGGTTTCGCGCGGCGGCTATCGCCCAGCTGGCGCGGCTGTTCGGCGACGAGGCTGCGGCGCCGGATGAGGTTTTGATCAAGGACTGGAGCTGCGATCCGGCAACCGCCACCGATGCCGACCTGACCCCGCCAGCGGGTCACCCGGCCTATCGTGCGCTGACGCCCACGCGCCGGCTGATCTTTGCCGGTACCGAGGTCGCGCCCAAGGATGGCGGGTTTCTCGAAGGGGCGCTGGCGGCGGCCGAAGCCGCGCGGGCCAGACTGATGTTACTCGCGAACCAGCGCAGCTAGTGCCCGGGCGATACGCTTCGGTGTTACCCGTTTGATCAGGCAAAGAGCTTTCCCCTGGTCCCTTCTACCGATCGGACGATCAGCTTGTGTCTTTTTTCCGTGAGATTTCCGCGACAAGCGGAGCCTTCTTGCATTTTCGGGCGACGTCCAGCGCTTCATGCAAACAGGCTTCGGCCGCAGTTGGCTGGCGGACACCCGCATAGGCTTGCCATCGGGAGCAACAAGCCGGCCTGCTGCAGACAATAGTTCCAGCCCCGCGTGATAGGTGCGGTACGGGGGCAGGTCCAATGCCTTCATGATCCGCACATACGGCTCCTGCACGGCCACGTTCAACGCCTCGCATTTACGGTCTTGCGTCCCAATGACCTGCCTCTGGCCGCGGGCGTATCAGGGTATTGCGGCTTGCGGCGGCGCAAGGAAGTGGGACGCCTGCACGGGCGACGGTGCGGGAACCTTCGTCAACCGGGACGCTTCCTTTCGGGCACGGGAGCAAATCAGCCCGGCAGCTCTGCGATGGTGTCCCCGAGCCTCAAAAGGCCCGCTCCGGTTCTTCGGTTCCAACCTGGGCCTGAAACCTTCCGCGCCCCGGCACGCAGGGCCGAACGCATCTGTGTCGGCGATAGTGCCGTGTTGCTCCAACCGCTGCGCAGCGCCGCGATGGCTCCGGCAACGACAGCGGATGCCCCGGATGTGCCGCCGCTACGCAACGTTGCATCGCCGTCTTCCACGAACCAGCTCGGCGCGCTGAGATCGGGCTTGTCGACCAGGCCGCCATCGGGGTTGAAATTCGATGGTCCCGGCCCCTGGGATGAGGCGCCGATCCACCCCCCGTCGCAGCGCACCGCCGCAACGCTGGTTACGTCGTTCAGGCCATTTGCGCCAAAGATGCTATGCCCCGGGCCCCGGTCATAGCCGGGTGCGCGCGGGTCCGCGCAGAACTGTCCGCTGTTTCCGGCCGCGAACACGATATCATGCCGGCGCCCGAGCGAGGCGACAAGGACATTCAGCCAGTGGTCGGGATTGTTGGTATATTCCCCCCTGATGCGCTCGGCAAAGCGGTCCACGATCCCCCAGGCGTTCAGGATCACCCAGTTTTCATTCTCGGACAGGAAGAACCATTCCATCGCCAGATACGCAAACAAGGCCCGCATTGCGAAATAGTCGACATCGGTGATCCGTGTCGGCAATAGCGGCAGGTCAAAGAACTCGGCGTTCGGAGCCAGGTCGGTCATTGTTCGAAGCAACATCGACCCGTGCCGCAATGGCAATGGCAGATAAGGTTCGGTGCCACTGCCCGGCAAGGCGGTGATGCCGTCTTTGTCGACACCGAGACCACCGCCAAAAGTACCGCCGAGCGAGTGGACATAATCCCTGCTGAACCCTCGGTCGACAACAAAGACTTTGGTTCCCTTGCCGTTCAATCCGTGCCCAACCAGAGCATTGGCCTGGATCAAGCGTCGCACCGCCCTTCGGGTGCCGAACGTCATGCCAATGCCGTGACCGGCACACCAATGCTGACTGGGCGGTGCAAGGTTCATTGTGGTCGGTTCCAACTCGATCCCCAATACCCGCGCCGCCTCTGGATCGCCTGCGGCCACCGCCTTGTCCCTGAAATCCTTTAAAAGACCGCGCGCCGTGCCTTCATCGGGCAGCAACAAGGGAATGCCAAAACCGATGCCGGTTCCGGGAGAATCCGGCATCACGGCCCCGTTCCGATCAAAGGGCCTCCAGGGGTTGTTGGTCTGATCGGAAGGCAAGACGAACCCGGGCAAGCCATATGTATTCACCAAGTCTGCCAGATCATATCCAAGCGTCGAAAGGTTGGATTTCAGGCTTTCCTGGTTCCGGTCGAACAGAAACAACTTGAGTGCCACAGCCATACCTCCATCGTCCGGGATGACGGCAGCCGATACAGGGAAACGGTTTCACGACCGCCAAGCTCCGGCCCGCGAACTGATGGCTGTCCGGTCATCTGTGGCGTCTGGTTTGGTCCGCGCCATCTCCGGCTCACAGTTAACTTTTATCGCGAATCGTAACATAATGCACCCATAGGAGAGATTGATTTGAGCAACGGTCACTTCCAAATGACCGAAAAGTCGATTTCACCGGAGCCTGAGGCGCCGGTCAAATCCGGTGGTGCGGCTCAGCCTGAGTCCGAGACCAAAACGCCAACACTTGGAGCTGAAGAACCGGAGTTAACCCCGGCATCCACGTTGAGGTCCAATGGCGAGAAAGCCGCCAAGCAACTCGAAGTCTGTGTTGGTTTCGTCGATGTGGTCGGCTTCTCCGCGCTCATGCACAGCGACGAGGAGGGAACGTTCTATCGCTGGACGGATCTCCGTGACGAGGTCGTTTTGCCGCTGATGCAGCAACATGGCGGTACCCTCGTGAAACTGACGGGTGACGGTATCCTTACGACATTCGGCGATCCGGTCGCGGCCGTGCGATGGGGACGGGATTTGCAGATCAGGGCCAGGCAGCGCCGGCAGGGATTGTCGCTACGAATTTCGTTGAACTACTGCAAGGTACTGCGCGACAGAGACGACCTATTGGGGGACGGGGTGAACATTGCTGCCCGGTTGCAGGAGTTCGCCAGCGCCGGTGGCATCATCCTGACGCAAGCTGTGCAGGATACGATATCCGGCAACAGCGAGTTCGAAACCCGGACGCTGGGGCGTCTGCCAATGCGCAAGTTGGGGGTGACGGTTCCCGCATATGAACTGGTGCCGGATGCACGATACGCGTTGGAAGATACCGGCCAATGCATGAACCTGCCATCTGTCGCGGTGATGCCCTTCGCCAATTCAGGCGGCGATCAGGCGGATGAATACCTTGCTGCGGGGATTTCGGAAGGCATCGTTTCACAACTGTCGCGACATCGGGATTTGATCGTTATTTCGAGGTCGTCCACTTTGGCTTTCGGTCGGCAGGCGATTGAGCCGATGTCAATCGGAAAGGCACTGGGTGCGCGGTATCTTATCAGTGGGACCCTATGGCGGTTGGGGAAAAATATCCGCATCTCGGCCCAGCTGGTGGATACGGAAATCGGCCGGAACCTGACCAGTCTGCAACGCGATTTCGAGCAGAGCAATCTGTTTGCCATTCAGGACGAGATTGTCGAATCTTCTCTTGTACACCTGCTGCCAAGCCTGCTGGCAGAAGAACGGCGCAGAACGCTACGCAAGAAACCCACCTCCTTTAACGCCTATGACAGTTACCTAAAGGCGCTTGACCTGATCGGAGACCTGGAACGGAACGCATTTGAGCAAGCACGAAACCATCTTGAAGATGCTATTTCTGCCGATCCGAGCTTTTCCTCTCCGTTGGCCTGGTTGGCTCGGTGGTACAGCCTGAATGTCGGACAAGGGTGGTCACGGGACCCTCAGGCGGACGCGGGTAAAGCGAACACGCTTGCTAAGAAAGCGATCGGTCTGGATGCTCAAGATGCGCTGGCGCTGGCCACCTACGGGCATGTTCAATCCTATCTCTTCGGTGATTTCGAGACCGCGATTGCCTATCTCGACCGCGCGCGTGAGGCCAATCCCAGCAGTTCAATCGCCTGGTTGCTGTCCAGCGTTACGTTGTCGAGTGTCGGGCGTAGAGACGAGGCCATAGCCGCAGCAGAGCGGGCGCTGCGGCTCTCACCCTTCGATCAGCGCCTTTTCGTCTATTATACCTTTCTTGGAACAGTACATTACGACGCCGGCAATTACCCGACCGCGATCAAGTGGTTGTCGCGTGGGCTGGCGGAAAATCAGCGCTATACCAGCGGGCTGCGGACACTGGCCGTTGCGCAGGTCGCGGCTGGCCAGTTGCAGAACGCGCAGAAATCGGTCGCGCGGCTTCTGGAACTGGAACCCGGCTTTTCGGTTTCCAACTACCGCAGGACGCATCGACACTACAGCGATCCAAGGCTGGTTGATTTGTTTTGTACGCGCCTTGGGCAAGCAGGCGTGCCAGAGTGACCATGTAGTGAAGGGGGACTTCAGGATGCCGACACCGACAGGAAGGCTGGGCACGTTTGACGCGCGGGATGCGCGCGACGCCAGAGATGCACGCGATGCAAGGGATGCCCGTGGCGATGCGGGCTATGGTGGCAGTCCGAATTACCTTGGCCTCGGTATCTCTCCCCACACGGCGCATGATGGCGGTGGCACCCCGCCAGTCGAAGACCGCTGGTGGCCGGGAAACCAATGGCCTCCGACCCACCCGGTCGCGACCGACGGCGGGGGCGACCCCGTTCGGCTGCACGCGATCTACAAATTCTACAAATCTGCAACTTTCAGACACTGGTCACCCGGCAATGAGGCGGTGGCGTTCCTGTCCGAATTCGCCGCTTTGGATTCGGACGGGTCGGGCCGCCCGGACTGGACGAGCCTCTCCCTGCCTGATCCTGCGCGCACGGCCAACAATTCAACGGACGTGACGAATTTTGGTGGTGGCGTGAGTTGGCGGATTGACGATGAGCTGAAAGAGCTTGTGGGACTCATCGAATACCGAAGCGGAGTGCTTGACGAAGCCTTGCAGCAACGCGACACGCTGATCGGCTATTTCCAGGGAGTTTTGCCGTTCACTTATCTGTCCCATCCGTACACTTTCCGCCTGTGTCATCTGGCATTGGCGTCAGCGCAGTTCCTCGCCTTTCATTTCAAGAAAAGGTTTGAACGTCCACGCCCATCGCAATTGCATCCAGGGTTGCTGCCGCCGATCGACGTTCCACAACATCCCGCCTATCCCAGCGCCCATGCGACCGAGGCCTGGCTTGTCGCCCATTGCCTTGATGAGGTGATGCGGGATGCAGCAGGTAACAAGATACTGGAGGTCACGCATCAGGGTGGTCAGACACGCAACGCCCTGCACGACATGGCCTCACGCATCGCCCGAAACCGCGAGGTTCTAGGGGTGCACTTTCCGTCCGACAGCGAGGCGGGCAAGCGGCTGGCACAGGCCGCTCTTACGATCATGAAAGCCTGCCCGACAGTTGGAGATCTGACCGTCAATGGCCTGCTCAAGCGGGCCAGTTTGGAATGGAGTGACATGGCCAACGTCGGGAGCTGATGGTATCGCTCGGCAAGGGTGTTTGGTGGTCGGGCCGACGCAGGCGATCTGCACCGGCCCAGGGCGCTTCTGGGTCTGTTCTATGTCGCTTTCAGCCGGCCAGATCCTGCGCCTGCTCGCGCAGGACGAATTTCTGGATCTTGCCGGTCGATGTTCTGGGAATCGCGGCAAAGACGAACCTGCCCGGTACCTTGTAAGGGGCTAGGTGCTGGCGGCACCAGTTGCGCAGCGTCTCGGCGTCGGCAGCCTGTCGGGGGGCAAGCTCGACAAAGGCACATGGGGTTTCACCCCATTTCTCGTGCGGCATAGCGACGACTGCGGCGACAGCGACGGCGGGGTGGCGGTAGAGCGCCTCCTCTACTTCGATCGACGAGATGTTCTCGCCGCCCGAGATGATGATGTCCTTGGAGCGGTCCTTGAGTTGTATGTAACCGTCGGGATGCACAACGCCCAGATCGCCGGAGTGGAACCAACCGCCCGCAAAGGCCTTTTTCGTGGCTTCGGGGTTACGGAAATAGCCCTTCATCACCACGTTGCCGCGGAACATGACCTCGCCCAGGGTCACGCCATCGCGTGGCACCGACCTCATCGTGTCCGGGTCCAGCACGTCAAGCCCCTCCAGCGGCAGGTAGCGTACGCCCTGGCGCGCCTTCAGCGTCGCCTGGCGCGCGGGCGGCAGGTCGGACCAGCTCTTGTGCCAATCGTTGACCACGGCGGGCCCATAGGTTTCCGTCAGCCCGTATAGATGTGTCACGTTGAAACCGGCCTGCTGCATGTCAGCCAGCAGCTTTTCGGGGGGCGGGGCGGCGGCGGTAAAGAACTGTACCGTCCGGTCAAGCGCGCGCTGCACGTCATCGGGGGCCGAGATCAGCAGCGACATGACGATCGGTGCACCGCACAGATGCGTGACGCCCTCATCGGCCAGTGCGTTCCAGATGGGTTCGGCCCTGACCTGACGTAGGCAGACATGGGTTCCGACGATGACAGACATCGTCCAGGGAAAGCACCAGCCGTTGCAATGAAACATCGGCAGTGTCCACAGATAGACGGCGTGCTTGGACATCGAAGTGGTCAGCGCGTTGCCTTGGGCCAGCAGATACGCGCCCCGGTGATGCGAGACGACGCCCTTGGGGTCGCCGGTGGTTCCCGAGGTATAGTTGATCGAGATCGCGTCCCACTCGTCTTCGGGCATCAGCCAGTCGAACTCGGGATCGCCGCTTGCTAGAAAGGCCTCGTAATCATTGGCAACGACAGGGTTTCGGGGGTCATCGAATTCCGGGTCGTCGCTTTGAATGACCCGTGGCGTGACCTTGGCGAGCGTCAGAGCCGCCTGCAAAAGCGGCATGAACTCGCCATCGACGATCACCAGTTTCGACATCGCGTGGTCGAGCTGGAAAGCGATGATTGCCGCGTCCAGTCTGGTGTTGATCGAATGCAGCACCGCGCCGCTCATCGGTATGCCGTAATGGCATTCCAGCATCGCCGGCGTGTTCGGCAACAGCGCCGACACGGTATCGCCGCGCCCGATCCCGTGTTGGGCCAGTGCCGACGCAAGCCTGCGCGACCGGGCGTAGAACTCGGCATAGTTGCGCCGTAGCGCACCATGCACGATTGCGATGTGCTGCGGAAACACGCTTGCCGCGCGCTCCAGAAAGCTCAGCGGAGTCAGCGGCTGATAGTTCGCCGGTGTCCGGTCCAGGTCGATGTTATAAGGGTTCTGCACCATGGGATCAGGCGTCCTGCCATTTGGGGCTGCGTTTCTCGATGAAGGCGCCGATGCCCTCTTCGGCGTCGCGGGCCATCATGTTGTCGACCATGACCTGCGAGGCATAGTCATAGGCCTGCGCCAGCGGCATCTCGCGCTGGGCGTAAAAGGCACGCTTGCCGGTGGCGAGCGTCAGCTGCGATTTCGAGGCGATCTTGGCGGCAATCTCCATCGTGGTGTCGCGCAAGGCCTCGGGCGCCACCACGCGGTTCACCAGCCCGAATGCCTCGGCGCGGGCGGCCGGGACCATGTCACCGGTCAGCAGCATCTCCATCGCGTGCTTGTTCGAGACATTACGCGACAGGGCCACCATGGGTGTCGAACAGAACAGCCCGATATGCACGCCCGGTGTGCTGAACCGCGCGGTGTCCGACGCGATGGCAAGATCACAGCTGGCGACCAGTTGGCATCCTGCCGCCGTTGCGATTCCGTCCACCTCGGCGATCACCGGTTTGGGGCAGGCAACGATAGCCTGCATCACGCCCGAGCACATCGCCATGACCTTGGAAAAATAGGCCCGGCCACGATCCGGTCCGGCGCGGCCTGCGGTCATTTCCTTCAGGTCATGGCCGGCGGAAAACACCGGTCCATTGGCTGCCAGCACGATAACCCGCACGCTGGTATCGGACCCTGCCGTGTCAAAGGCGGTGGCAAGCGCGTCGAGCATCGCTTCGGAGAGCGGGTTGCGGCGGGCCGCGTCATTCAAGGTCAGACGCAGAATGCCGTCGGGATCCAAGTCGCGCAGAAGGATATTGCCGGTTTGCATGTGTACGGGTTCTTTCAGGGGTCACAGGATATTGATTTCCACGCTATCGGCGAGCGTGTTGGCGATGAAGCAATAGCGATGGGCACGCTCCTGCATCTGGCCCAGTTCGGTGTCGCTGACCGAGAAACCGGTGTCGAAACGCACCACCGGGTGCAGGTCGATGCGCGTTACCGACATTTGCCCCTTGGGGTTCTTGCCCAGATGCGCCACGGCATAGTCGTGATAGCTGGCCACCGGCCAGCCTGCCTTGGCACAAAGCGCCAGGAAGGTCATCATGTGACAGCTCGACAGGGCCGAGGCCAAGGCCTGTTCGGGGTTGGTGTTGGCGGGATCTCCGCCCCAGTCAGGGGCGGAGTCCACGGTGACGTCATACTGGCTGTTGTATTGAACCACATGCGCGTTCGAATAGGCGCCGGTCTGCAAGACCGGGGTCGCCCGGTGCCAGTGCAGCTGAATCGCGAGATCGGACATGTCTGGTCACTCCCTTCCGGATCCGGCGCTCAGGCAGCGGCGATTTGCTTTTTCGGGTCGTAGAACGGGCGTTCGACCACGGTGGCGCGGGCCGGGCCGGATTTGGTCACGACCTCGACTTCGGTTCCCAGCGTGGCGTGTTCGACCGCTACCATCGCCAGCGCGATGTTCCGTTCCAGACGCGGAGAGTAAACCGCCGAAGTGACCTTGCCGATCGTTTCGCCACCCTTGTTGATCGCCCAGAAGGTGGTGTTGGGCCCGCTGAACGGGTCACAGTCGATAATCAGGCCAACCTGCTGGCGGGCAACGCCCTCTGTCTTGATGCGACGCAGCGCAGCCTTGCCGATGAACTCGGCTTCCATGTCCAGGTTCACCAGACGATCAAAGCCCAGTTCGAACGGGTTGGTGTGAATGTCCGCGTCGGCGTGATAGGACAGCATGCCGCCCTCGATCCGGCGGATCGACGAGGTGTGGCCGGGCTTCAGGCCAAAGGGCAGGCCGGCGGCCATGATCCGTTCCCACAGTGCGTCACCCATCGACCCGTCGCGCAGGTAGAGCTCGTAGCCAAGTTCACTCGACCATCCGGTGCGCGACACGATCAGCGGCATGCCGTCGAGATTCACCTCGCGCAGCCAGTAATACTTGAGATCCATGATGTCGTCGCCAAAGAGCGCGCGCATGATCTCGCCTGATTTCGGGCCTTGCAGCTGGAGCGGCGACACATCGGGTTCGCCGATGGTGACGTCCATACCCGAATGCACGGCAACACCCTGCGCCCAAAGCAGGATGTCGCTGTCGGCGAGCGAAATCCAGAAATGGTTCTCGGCCAACCGAAGCAGGATCGGATCGTTCAGGATGCCACCATCGGCATTGGTGATCAGGATGTACTTGCACTGACCCACGGCCATCTTGGTCAGGTCGCGCGGGGTAAGCATCTGGACAAAGCGCGCCGCGTCGGGTCCGGTGATCTCGACCTGCCGCTCGACCGCGACATCGCACAGGATCGCGTCATTCACCAGGTTCCAGAAATTCTGTTCCGGGTTCCCGAAATCGCGCGGAATGTACATGTGGTTGTAGACCGAGAAACCTTTTGCACCCCAACGCACTGTGGCGTCGAAATAAGGAGATTTCCGGATTTGGGTGCCGAAGCCGAAATCGTCTGCCTGGGTCATGTCTGTCGCCTTTTTGCACGGGACCGGTGTGATTGGCCGGTGTGGAAAACTGACGAGTGTCTAGTCCGAGACTTGGCAGGGATGTGGTCTGAAAAACGCGTTTCACTCAGTCTGAACGGACTGTTTTCGCCACCGGTTCCGGACCGTTCAGACGCGCGATGTCAGTTCGCGGCACGCGCTAACAGCATTGCGACACCGGGCGGCTGCGACTTGATTCTGCGGGTGGCGATATAGGTCATGTAGCGGTCGATCCCGAGATCCGCCGCCAGCAACTGCTCCATCAAATCCTGAAACGCGGCGAGATTGGCGGTGAACACGTGCATCACGTAGTCCATCCCGCCTCCGGTTGCGACACAATGGGTGATTTCGTCGATACCCTTGATCAGGGCCTCGAAGCGATCGAAATCGGCCTTGCGGTGATGGCTGAGCGAAACCGTGACGATCACCTGGGTAAAATCGACAACCCGGTCCAGCGCAATATCCGCATGATAGCCAAGTATGAAGCCTGCCTCTCGCAACCTTGTCAAACGCGCCCAGCAAGGCGTGGGTGACAGGTTGACGATCTCGGCCAGTCTGGTCTTGCTAAGCTGGCCGTGTTTCTGCACCGCACTGAGGATGCGAATATCGGTTGCATCAAGGCCAGGTTTCTTCATCATTCTTGGCTTTCTTCATCAGGTGCCAAAGCATTCCCCAAGCACACCGCCGTGGCAACCGCTGAATGCCGCGGGCTTTGCGGTGATAGCTTTTCCAGCTGCGCCCGTTTCACGGTCGCGCTACAGCGATTGCGCCGCCGACCCGGCCATAATGCACGGTTCGTGTCCGGGGGCGTGCAGCCCCCGGTCCATGTGCGTCAGGCCGCGATGCTTTTCACAACGGCAAGGAATTGGGCGACTTCCTGGATGCTGTTGTAATGGCACATCGACACGCGCACGCAGCTGTCCATGCCCAGCGGGGTCAGGATGTTGCCCGAGTAGTGGTCTGCCTTTCTCAGGTGGGTGCGAATGCCCTGTTCGTTCAGCGCCCTGACCACATCCACCGAGGGCACGCCCTCGACCCGCAGCGACACGAGACCTTCGCGCGCGGGGTTGTCGGCGCCCCCCAGGATGGTCACTTTCTCCATCTCCGCCAGGCCGGACAGGTTGCCGGTGCCATGGATCATGGCATCGGTCAGCGCCTTTTCCTGGTCATGGATCGCATCGGACGCCGCCTTGAACTTGCCCCGCCGGTCGGTGGCATCGCTGACCTCGCCGCCCAGCCATTCGAAATAGGAAACGACGTCCGACATGGTCGCATAGGCACCGGTGTCGCGGGTGCCCATTTCCCAGTTGTCTTCCGGCCCGTCGAGCAGCGCGTTATGGGGCAGGCGGGTCAACCGGTCCGAGATCCAGGCAACCCCGTAGCCATGGCGCGAGAACACTTTGTAAGGCGAGATCACGTATCCATCCACGTCATGGTCGGTCAGGTCGATGCCGCCATGGGCCGCGTGCTGAATGCCGTCGACGATGATGATGCAATCGGGGGCCACCGCGCGGATCGCGCGGCTGATGGCGGTCACATCCACGCCCATGCCCGTCACGGGCGAGGTATGTATGATCGTGGCTACCCTGGTGTCCGGGGTGATGGCGGCGGCATAGGCATCGGCCCCGATCGTGCCGGTGGCGTTGTCATGTGGGATCAGAACATGCTGCTGACCGGCGATGCGCGCCCAGCGGTCACAGGCCGAGCGCGAGGCGGGGTGTTCCAGCGTCGATCCCAGAACCTTGCCCGTACCGGTACCCAGACAGGCGTTCATGATCAGGCGGAACAGCAATTCGGTGCCGCTTTCCCCTACAAAGAACTGGCCTCCGGGGGCGTTCATGAAATCGGCCATGTCCTGCCTGGCCTTGTTGATCGTCGCCACCAGTGCATGACTGCCGGGATTGTCGCGTCCCTGGTTGTCGGGGATGGCGGCATGGATGGCAGAGCTTTCCAGGACGGATTTCAGCGTCAACGCACCACCGGCGTTTTCAAAGAAGATGCGGCGCCCCTGCACCGGGCAGCTTTCGACCTGGGCAAAACGGTCACGGATTTGCGCCAAAAGGGGATCGGATATCTGGGTCATCTGAGGGGTCAGGCTCCTGAATCGGGTGCTTCGGGCAACTTAGGGGATCCCTCGTCGCATGACATCCAGAGAAGTGATGCTCATCTGCCATTTCAAGAATAGATTGCCAGCCGCGTTTTCGCGCCCCATGCTTGGCTGACATGGCTTCGGTTGAAGGAGAGATACCGATGGCACTGGAAATCATCGGCGCCGGTTTTGGGCGGACAGGCACCGACTCCCTGAGAGCAGCATTGACGATCCTCGGCTTCGGTCCCTGCCACCATATGTACGAGATCCGCGACAATCCGGAAAAGATAGAACCATGGCACGATCATTTCTGCGGCGGCGCTCCGC
Organism: Ruegeria alba; assembly: GCF_022321465.1. Taxonomy (NCBI): domain Bacteria; kingdom Pseudomonadati; phylum Pseudomonadota; class Alphaproteobacteria; order Rhodobacterales; family Roseobacteraceae; genus Ruegeria; species Ruegeria alba. Next base: position 32,177 of record NZ_JAKOEM010000012.1, read on the forward strand.
TGGATCTGGACGTGCTTTTCGACGGGTACCGGTCGCAGGTCGACTGGCCCGGTGCACATTTGTGGCGCGAGTCGGCCGAAAGATACCCCGATGCCAAGGTGATCCTGTCGGTTCGTGACGCCGAAGGCTGGTACAATTCCTACTCAAAGACCATCAAGGCCTTTCGCGAGACGGAGATGCCACCGGAGGCCGTACATCAGCGACGCATGCAGGAATTCATCGAAGTGTTTCTCGCAGACCGCTTCGATAGTCGCGAGCGGGCCATTGCCGAATTCCATCGGCATGTCGCCGAGGTGAAATCCGCAATCCCCGCGGATCGCCTGCTGGTCTATGAGCTTGGAACGGGTTGGGAACCGCTGTGTGCGTTCCTCGGGGTCCCGGTCCCGGAGCAAGACTATCCGCATACCAACTCTTCGGCGGCCTTTCGGCAGAACAATATCGGTTTGGACGGCACCCAGAGCTAGGTCCGGGGGGCCGAGACCAGGGCCTGATAGTCGGCGGCAACCCCTCTGGCCGCTGCCTGCAACAGCTGTGCGCCGTATTCCGGGGTGGCAAGCGCCGAATGAGAGCCGACCCGGCCATCGGGAAACTCGCGCCGGTGCAGGTCGGGGGGGCCATGCCGGTCGCCGGCCCGGCTGGCGATGTCCTCGGCCGTCAGCAGGCGGGGTGGGGTGGCCGCGGCACCCGGCGCCACGCGCCGGCCCAGGAATTGCGTGATCGAGATTTCCGCAGGCGTGGCGTGCATGCCCTCCCACTGTCCAAAGAACGACTGGCGCAGGGCGTTGACCTCGTCGAACTCCCACCAACTGCGGATGTGCACCGTGTCGAGAGATCGGGCAACGTGGCGCATCGGTGCCAGGTTCGCCCCATGCGCGTTCAGGACATAGACCCGGCGGAACCCCTGCGCCTGAAGCCCGCTCACGATCTCGGCGAAAAGGTCGGCAAAGAGCTGTTCGGAAATCGATACGGTGCCGGGAAACCCGGTGTTGAACGGCGCGGGGGTATAGGCCAGCGTCGGCGCCACAAAGGTCGCGACGATCTCTGCCGCCGCCTCGGCAATCGTCCGCGCACAGGTGGCGTCCGTCCCGATCAGGCCCATCGGGCCATGCTGCTCGGTCGAGCCGACCGGCAGAATGATTCCGTCATGATCGGCCAGATAGGCCTCCACCTCGGGCCAGGTCGCGTGATCCAGTCGCATGTTTCCACCTGTCCGATTGAAAAGGGGGCATGGATCATGCCCCCGTCACATTGACCTCGCGACCGCTTACGCGGCGCTCAGAGGCCCCACTTGGCCTTGGTCGCTTCGAAAAACCCCTTGGCCTGTTTCACCTTGACCCAGTTGTTGACGTAGTTGATCCACACCTGATCGTCCTGCGGCAACAGCATCGCGATCGGCGAGGGCGAGCGCGGCTCGGTATTGGGAACCTGCACCACGCCATGCTTGGCCTTGAGCGTCGAGCCTTCGATGTTGGAGGTGATGAACACATCCGCGCGTCCGGCCAGAACCTCCTGGAAACCACGGGCCGGGGCCTCGACAACCTTGATGTCGGCATTGGGGAACCATTCGCGGGCCAGTGCCTCGAATGTGGTGCCCAGCGTGGTGGCTACCTTCACATTGGGCTGGTTGATGCTGTCATAGCCATCGAAATCACCGGCCTTCGACGGGATGGTAAAGGGCATGATCTCGACCGCGATATAGCTCTCCGAGAACCCGGCGACCTTCATCCGGGGCGGGCTGATCGAGGCGGATCCGGTCATGTGGTACTTGCCGGCAACCACCCCATTGACCAGCGTTTTCCAGTCGGTCGGCACGAACTCGACCGTGACGCCCAGATCGTTGGCCAGTTCGTTGGCAACATCGATATCGAAGCCCTTGTAACTGTTCGTGGCCGGGTCGCGGACCGACATCGGGTTCCAGTCCCCGGTGGTGCCGAATTTCAGAACGCCGCTGTCGAGGATATCGTTCAGCGCGGATTGCGCCTGTGCCGCAGCAGCCAGGCCAAGGCTCAGAACGCCCGCCGCGGCGATTGTCATCCAGTGTTTCATGGTCGTCTCCCTGTTTCTCGCGCTAGTTTTTTTGAACGCTTTGACACTTGAACTTGTGGCCATTCCCCTTCAGCCTCAAGAAAAATCTTCCCGCAGGGGAGGGCCGGGGAGGGGAAATGACCGATATCGCCATCGAAATGGTCAGTGTAAACAAATGGTTCAGCGATTTTCACGTGCTGAAAGATATCGACCTGACGGTGAAAAGTGGCGAGCGGGTGGTGATCTGCGGCCCAAGCGGATCGGGCAAATCCACGGTGGTCCGGTGCATCAACCGGCTAGAAACCCATCAAAAAGGCAGCATCCGCATCTATGGATCTGAGGTGACCGAGCGCCCCGAGGATCTGCGCGGCGATGTCGGCATGGTGTTCCAGCAGTTCAACCTGTTCCCGCATCTGAGCGTGCTGGAGAACCTGACGCTTGGCCCTATGAAGTCGCGCGGTTTGAGCCGCGCCGAGGCCGAGGACCGGGCGCGCCGTTATCTGGAGCGGGTGAAAATCCCCGAACAGGCTGACAAGCGCCCCGGTCAGCTGTCCGGTGGTCAGCAACAGCGTGTCGCCATTGCCCGCAGCCTGTGCATGGAGCCCAAGGTGATGCTGTTCGACGAGCCGACTTCGGCGCTGGATCCGGAAATGATCTCGGAGGTGCTGGACGTGATGGTCGAACTTGCCGAGGAGGGCATGACCATGATCGTGGTGACGCACGAGATGGGCTTTGCCCGCAAGGTCGCCGACAAGATGGTGTTCATGGATGCGGGCGAGATCGTTGAAACCGGGGCGCCTGCCGAGTTCTTTGGCAACCCGAAATCGCGCCGCTGCCAGACCTTCCTTAGCCAGATACTGAGCCACTGATGCGCCTTCTTCTTCCCCTTGCCGCGCTGGCCCTGCTGTCGGGCTGTTCATCGTCCACGACCTGGGGCTGGTATGTGATCAACCCCTGGACACCGTCGGGCTGGGTCAACATCAAGTTCCTGATCGGCGGCATGGGGGCGACGATCCTGATCTCGGTCATCGCGGCGGTGCTCTCCATCGTCCTGGGTCTGCTCGTCGCGCTGCCCGGCCTGTCGTCGCGCTGGTATGTCCGGCTGATCAACCGCGTTTATGTCGAGTTCGTCCGGGCGATCCCGCTCTTGCCCATGCTGTTCTGGGTGTTCTACGGCCTGCCGATCATCTTCCGCTCGATGGGGCTGGATATCCCGATCGACCCGTTCTGGGGCGCGATCATCACGCTGGCGATTTCGGACAGCGCGTTTACCGCCGAGATCTATCGGGCCGGGATCCAGTCCATCGCGCGGGGGCAGACCGAGGCGGCCCAGACCATCGGGCTGAACTACCTTCAGACCATGCGCTATGTGATCCTGCCGCAGGCGATCCGGCGCATCCTGCCGCCGCTTGCGAACCAGTTCATCTATATCGTCAAGATGTCGGCCTTTGCCTCGGTGATCGGCATGCAGGAACTGACCCGGCGGGCCAACGAACTGGTGGTGACCGAGTATCGACCGCTGGAAATCTATACGTTGCTGATCCTCGAATATCTGGTTCTGGTGCTGGTGATCAGCGCAGGCGTGCGGTGGCTGGAACGCCGCATGGGGTCGGACGAAAGGGGATAGGAATGGACTGGGAAGCCTTCATGGACGGAATCGTTGCGGATATCGCGGTGCTGAACCCCGAGATACCCGAGACGGTCAAGGGGTTCGGAATCATGGGCGCCGCCGCCAAGAAATCCGGCGCGCTCGACGAAAAGACCAAGGAGATCATGGCGCTGGGCATCGCCATCGCAACCCGCTGCGACAGTTGCATCGGGTTTCATGTCAAATCCCTGATCCGCCTTGGCCTGACCCGGCCTGAACTGTGCGAGGCGCTGGCCATGGCGACCTATATGGGCGGCGGGCCGTCCTATGCCTATTCCGCCAAGGCGCTCAAGGCCTATGACACGTTCAAGGGAGGCAGCTGATGCAATCGGACCGTTTCATCCGCAACACCTGGTATGTCGCCGGGCGCAGCGAAGATTTCACCGACCGGCTCAAACCGCTCAGGCTGCTGGATGAGGCGATCGTATTCTACCGGAAAACCGATGGAACCCCGGCCGCGCTGGAGGATGCCTGCCCGCACCGGAAACTGCCGCTGTCGATGGGCAATCTCAAGGGCGATACGGTGGAATGCGGCTATCACGGGCTGACCTTCGATTGCTCGGGGGCCTGTGTCTCGGCCCCGACCCAGGGCGACCCGATCCCCAAACGCGCCCGCGTGCGCAGCTATCCGGTTGCGGATCGCTATGGGTTTCTCTGGATCTGGATGGGCGACCGGGAACCGGGACCGATCATGGAGATCCCCAATTTCGACAATCCCGCCTGGGGCCGGACCGAGCGTGGCGCGCTCGATATTGCCTGCAACTATCTCTACGTGATTGACAACCTGCTTGATCCCAGCCACGTCGCCTGGGTCCATGTCACCAGCTTTGCCGGGGCAGGGACCGACAGCCGCCCGCTGGATATCGAAGAGCTGGACGACGGGGTCATCGTGTCGCGCTGGATCATGGCGGAACCGGCGCCGCCCTATTACCGGGCGATGCTGGCCTTTGGCGACAATACCGACCGCAAGCAGCATTACGAATGCCGCCTGCCATCCACCGCGATCAACATGAGCGTTTACACCCGCGCGGGCACCGGCGGGCCCGACGCCATCCTGCCCGACGACGCCTATCTGAACATCTCCTATAACTTCATCACGCCGGTCGATGCCGACAATTCGCTGTATTTCTGGTTTCAGCACCGCAACACCGATCCGGGCGACGAGGCCATCAACAAGCGGATGTTCGAAGGCGCGACGATGGCATTCAACGAGGACAAGGCGGTGCTGGAGGCGGTGCATGAGGGCATGAAAAACCGCAAGACGCCTTATATGAACCTCGGTCTGGATGCCGGTGCGATGCGGTTCCGGTCCAAGGTGGACAAGGTGATTGCCGCCGAGACCTCAGACGAAGCTTAAGGCCCCCTCCGGCCCAAGCCCGCAGTCTTGCGCGGGCGCGTCATAAGCGGCGCGCAGCTCCGGGTGACGGTCGAGGATCTCGGTTGCCCCCGGAATGGCCTCGGGCACCAGCCGACCGGCCTGCCACAGGGCGATACCGTCGGCGGTGATTGTCGGGTCGAGGATGTTGAGCGAGATCTCACCCGGCGCATAGGCGCCGCAGGTATGCACGTGCAACAGCCGCGGGTTGCCAAAGGCGCTGCCGCTCCAGCGTTCGAAACTGTCCCGCGCCGGGTCCCGGAACGCACAACCGGGATGGATGCCGCAATGCCAGGAATGGACGAAATAGGGGTCGATACCGTATCTTTCACCGATCCCGCGATAATGCGCCCTGGCGCGGGCCACATCCGATGTGGTGCCGGAAAACCCGGTGATCCGGTTGCCTTCGATTTCGACGAACAGCACGTCCTCAAGCGCACAGGCATAGGGCTGATAGAAGCGTGATCCCGTTCCGACCAGGAACCCACGTTGCGCGATCCGGCCGCTGAAGTTCATGGCAGGCACCGGGGAATGCACCGACAGCGGAAACCGGATCGTGTTGGTGTCCTTGGGCTTTGCGTCAATCGGCGCGACATGGCCGGTGAAATCGGTTCCGGCAGGGCAGGTGACCGTTATGCTCCGGGCCTGTCCCATCGCGTTGTCGATACGGTCGCGCAGTTGCACCATCGCCGCGTGGTCCAGCCGACCAAAACCCGATCCCAGCATGATCCCGTCCAGCGCATAGCACACGATGGCGCGTATGGCGCCCGGCAGGTCCTGAAACCTGAGCTGATCGCCCAGCCGCGCCAGAAACACGGTCAGATCCGCCGCCCGCATCGCGGTGACCAGCGCCTCGTCCGGCGCGGTCGCGGTTTCCGTGAACGGGGCCTGAACGACCGTGGCACGGATCCCGAGACTTGCCGCCGCTTGCGTCAGCCCATCCACGATGCATTCGCGGTAGTATCCGAGACCCGGCGGTTCGCGCACGATCAAGACCGAGTCCCCGGCCGACAAGCCGCCGCACCGGGTCAGCAGGTTGACCGCTCCGGCGTGCAGGTTTTCCTTATGGTCAAGCATATTGGCCTCTTGCATGCGAAGATGCTAGCAAGGGCTGCTGGCGTTGAACAGCGGCAAGGGAGATACGAGATGAGCGCTTGGATCGAGATGATCGGGGATGACGCGGCGGATGGGCGCCTGAAAGAGCTGCTCGACCGGGCGCGCACGCCCCATGGCACGGTCGACACCGTGATGCGGGTGCATTCGCTGCGCCCCGAAACGATGAACGGTCATGTCACCTTGTATCGCTCGGTCCTGCACTCCGACGACAATACCTTGCCGTTCTGGTTTCTCGAAGTCGTGGCCAGCTATACCTCGATCCTGAACGACTGTACCTATTCGCTGACCCATCATTTCATGAACGTGCGCAACCTGCTCCGGGATCAGCCGCGATCCGACCGCATTTTCATCGCGCTCAAGGCGCAGCGCCCCGAGGACGTGTTCGAGGGCAAGGAACTGGCCCTGTTGCGCTATGCCGCCAAGCTGACCACCGGGGTCGGCAGGATGGTCAGATCGGATTTCGAGGCGCTGAAACTGGCAGGCTGCGACGATGGCGAGATCCTGGAGGTCAACCAGGTCTGCGCCTATTTCAACTATTCGAACCGCTTGCTGAACGGTCTGGGTTGCACGACCGACGGCGATGTCATCGGCTATTACAAGGGCGACGAGGGCTAGGCCCGCCGCCGGTCAGACCATCATCTCCTTGGTCGCGGTCAGCTTCAGCTCGGGGTAATCGCGGATCACCCGGTCGATATCCCATTGCAGCCGCGTCAGATAGACAACGTCGCCGTCATGGTCATGGGCGATATGCTGCTTGTTGGCGTTGATGAACTTGTCCATCGCCGCCTTGTCGCCCGCGACCCAGCGGGCGCTGGTGAATTGCGAGCCGTCGAACCGCACCGGCAGGCCATATTCCAGCTCGATCCGGCTGGCCAGCACCTCGAATTGCAGCGCGCCAACGACGCCCACGATAAAGCCCGAGCCGATCATCGGCTTGAACACCTTGGCGGCGCCTTCCTCGGCAAATTGCATCAGCGCCTTTTCCAGGTGCTTGGCCTTCATCGGGTCGCCCGCGCGTACGCCCTGCAACAGTTCCGGCGCGAACGAGGGGATGCCGGTCACCCGCAGCGCCTCGCCCTCGGTCAGGGTGTCGCCGATGCGCAATTGCCCGTGGTTGGGGATGCCGATGATATCGCCGGCCCAGGCCTCGTCCGCCAGTTCCCGGTCCGAGGCGAGGAACAGCACCGGGTTCGATACCGCCATCGGTTTCTTGGTGCGCACATGGGTCAGCTTCATGCCGCGCTTGAAATGTCCCGAGGCCATGCGGACAAAGGCAACCCGGTCACGATGCTTGGGGTCCATGTTCGCCTGAACCTTGAAGACGAACCCGGAAACCTTTGGTTCCTCGGGCGAAATCTTCCTTGGCTCGGCGCTTTGCACCTGGGGTTCCGGACCGTAATTGCCGATCCCGTCCATCAGTTCCTTGACCCCGAACGAGTTGATCGCCGAGCCGAACCAGATCGGTGTCATATGGCCTTCGAGCACTGCCTGCGGATCGAGCGCGGGCAAAAGCTCGCGGGCCATTTCCAGTTCCTCGTGCAGCTTCTCCAGAAGATGCGCGGGCACGTGCTGCGCCAGCTTGGGGTCGTCAAGCCCATTAATTTCAATGCTTTCTGCAACCTTGTTACGGTCGGCGCGGTCCATCAGTTCCAGCCGGTCGCGCAGGATGTCGTAACAGCCGATGAAATCGCGGCCCTGGCCGATGGGCCAGCTTGCGGGCGTCACGTCGATCGCCAGCATCTCCTGGATCTCGTCGATGATCTCGAACGTGTCGCGGCTTTCGCGGTCCATCTTGTTGCAGAAGGTCAGGATCGGCAGGTCGCGCAGGCGGCAGACCTCGAACAGTTTCTGCGTCTGGCTCTCGACCCCCTTGGCGCCGTCGATCACCATCACCGCCGCATCCACCGCCGTCAGCGTGCGATAGGTGTCCTCGGAAAAGTCCGAGTGGCCGGGCGTGTCGACAAGATTGAACCGGAACGTCTTGTAATCGAACGACATTGCCGAGGCCGAGACCGAGATGCCCCGGTCCTTTTCCATCTGCATGAAGTCCGAGCGCGTGCGCCGTGCCTCGCCCTTGGCGCGCACCTGTCCGGCCATCTGGATCGCGCCGCCGAACAGCAGGAACTTTTCGGTCAGCGTGGTCTTGCCCGCATCGGGATGCGAGATGATGGCAAAGGTGCGGCGCCGCGCGATCTCGGGCGGCAAAGCAGGGCGGTTCGAGGCGATATCCAACATGCAGGCGCGTATATCAGGTTGCGCCGCCCTTGCAAGAATGCGCGTTTATGAGGGTTTGCGGAAATCCTGGTGACAGGATTTGCAGGTGCCGCCGATCCGGGCGAGCGCCGGTTTCAGATCGGCCTCGGTCTCGATGGTTCCGGCCGCCTCGGCGGCGGCCAGTGTCAGTGCCTCGGACCTCTGGCCGAAGGTGTCGAAATCCTGCCAGATCGCGGGCAGGGCCTCGGATTTCGGATCGTGCTCTTCGGCCATGAAAAGGGTCGGCACGCTGGCGGCGTGGGCGGCAATGGCGGCGGCGGCGGCCCGGGCCTCGTCAGCATCGAACGCAGCCTCGCCCTTGGCCATGGCGCCCAGGATCTTGGTATTGTCGGCGATCTGCATCATCGCGTGCATCCGCGCCTTGACCGCCGGGTTGCTGACGCCGCTATGGGCCAGCGCCGCGCTTGCGGTAAACAGGGCGACAAAAAGGGGGAAGGGGCGCAACGGCATGAGGCTTCTCCTGTTCACGGGTCGCGGCAGGATAAGCAGAGAGGGCAACAGGTCAAGACGCAGGGGGCGTCGTGGCGGTCGCGATGCCGTGAGCGACCCGGCCAGACAGATCAACGCTGGCGTGACGCTCAGCGTTTGGTCGAGGCGCGTTTCAAGAGGTCGATTGCATCGGGCCGGTCGAGCAGCGCCTTGGCCACATCCATCCCGTGTCCCTCGCCACTTGCATGCTGATCCAGCAGCGGGCTGACCTGTTCCAGCATCTCTTGCGGCAGGGTGGGCCGGGTGCGCGGGTCGAGCAGCATGGTTTCGGCCGCGATCCCCTCGGCATAGATGATGTGATGGCGGTCGAACAGCAGCTGGAAATAGTCGACAAAACCGCCCTCTTGCACGAACACGGTATCGCCATTGACCAGATGCCGGGCCTTGACCAGCAGTTCCGGCCGGCCGACGCCGATCTCGTCACGGCGCTGATAGACAAAGAGCCGGTGATCGGGGCTGACCACCAAGTCATTTTCATTGTTCAGCGTGCCGGCGCGGATCACGATGGGGGCAAATTCGCCCATTGCCCGCACCGTGGTCTGACCGATCCAGCGCACCTCGCGCACACCGTCGTCACGGGTCAGCACCCGGTCGCCGACCTTCAGGTCCTCGATGCGGACCTGCGCGCCTGACCCCAGCGTGATATGGGTGCCACGGGTGAACGAGACACAGGCGACCTGGGCGAATTTCTGGCCTGCGCGGTCGCGGTCAACGCCCACCAGCGTATAGTCGGTCTTGGGCAGCAGAGGTGCCAGCGGCAACAGGTAGAGCTCGGCGATATGGCCGGTCGTGTCGAGTTCGACCAGCACGATGGCGTCGGTGGTATGGCCGTCGGGACTCATCAGGCTCAGCGCGCAATCCAGATGCAGCGCGGCGCCCGGCTGCCCGGTCTCGGTGTCCCCGGCGATCCGGAACCCGCCGTCCTCCATGGCCTCGATACCCAGCCGCCAGGTCCGCGCGTCTGTCGCCATGCCATAGACATCGTCCAGCATCAGCTCGTCCATCGGGGCAACCGCATCGCCCAGATTGGCGCCATTGGTCACCGAGAAATCCTCGGCAAGGTAAACGGGAACGGATTGGATCGGGGCGTATCGGGTCACGGAGATGGTCCGGATGTTGGTTAACAGGGTACCGGTTGAAAGAAAGTCTAGCACCCGGTTGGACGCTTCAACAGAGCATGCACCGAAAATGTGGCGTGGATCCGCCGCTCGGGTGGTGAAGTGCGGGCAAATGATGTTAGCTCCGGACAACAGAGCATGAGGGGAGAACGCGATATGGATCTGGGGATTTCCGGCAAGCGGGCGCTGGTCTGCGCCTCGTCCAAGGGTTTGGGCCTGGGCTGTGCCAAGGCGCTGGCGGCGGCAGGTGTCGATCTGGTGATGAACGCGCGCGGCGCCGACGCGCTGGAGGCGGCAGCCGAGGCGATTCGCGGCGCGCATGGGGTGACCGTGACCACCGTCGCCTGCGACGTCACCTCCGAGGCGGGTCAGGCGCAGGTGATCGAGGCGGCCCAGGGTGTCGATATCCTGGTCACCAATGCGGGCGGCCCGCCGCCGGGCCTGTGGTCGGACTGGGACCGCGACGATTTCATCCGCGCGCTGGACGCCAACATGTTGACGCCCATCGCCTTTATGAAGGCGCTGTTGCCCGGCATGATCGACAAGGGCTGGGGCCGGGTGGTCAACATCACCTCGCAATCGGTGCGCGCGCCGATCCCGGCGCTGGGCCTGTCCAACGCCGCCCGCACCGGTCTGACGGGCTATGTCGCGGGCACCTCGCGTCAGGTGGCGCCACATGGCGTGACGATCAACAACCTGCTGCCCGGCATCCATGCCACCGACCGCGCCAATGCGCTGGACGGCCCGGTGGCAGAGCAAAAGGGCATCTCGCTTGACGCCGCGCGGGCCGAGCGCGCCGCCACCATTCCCGCCCGGCGCTATGGCACGCCCGAGGAATTTGGCGCCGCCTGCGCCTTTCTCTGCTCGCAGCATGCGGGGTTCATCGTCGGCCAGAACCTGCTGCTGGATGGCGGCGGCACCAATCTGACGATGTAAGGCATGACGCAGGGGTTTTCGCTCAAGGATCAGCTCTTCAACGCGGACAAGGTGGCCTATCTGGCCGGGTTGTTCGACGGTCCCGGCTTTGACGCGCCCGGGTTTCAGGCGCGGGTGATGGCGCGGTTGCCCGAGCTGGAACTGAAGGCGCGGATCGACTGGATAGCGGCCTGCCTGGCCGAGGCTGTGCCGGGCGAATTGCCCGAGGTGGCGCCGGTGATCCTGCGGGCGCTGCCGCCGCCACTGGATCCGACGCTGTCAGATGATGATTTCGGCGATTTCATCTTTGCCCCGCTGGGGGAATGGGTCGCGGCGGTGGGGATAGAGCATCCCGACCTTGCGCTTGATGTGCTGGCAGAGCTGACGCAGCGGTTTTCGATGGAATGGGCGATCCGCCCCTTTCTGAACCGCTGGCCGGATCAGGTGCTGGCACGGATGGAGCTGTGGTGCGATCACGACAGCTATCACGTGCGCCGGCTCACCAGCGAAGGCACCCGCCCGCGGCTGCCCTGGGGGTTGGGCGTGTCACTGGATCTGGAGGCGGCGCTGCCGTTGCTTGATCGGTTGCACGGCGATCCCACCCGCTATGTCACCCGCTCGGTTGCCAATCACCTCAACGATATCTCCAAGAAGGCCCCCGATCTGGTGCTGACCCGGCTGGCGGACTGGCGCGAGGCGGGGCGGCAACGGCCCGAGGAGCTCAGCTGGATGACCGGTCACGCGCTGCGCGGTCTGGTCAAGGCAGGGCACCCGGGCGCCATGGCGGCACTGGGCTATGATCCCGACGCGGCACTTGACGTGGCGCTGAACCTGCCCGGAGAGGCCCGGATCGGCGACGCGGTCGAGATCGGCGTGACCCTGAGCGGCGCGTTGGACGTGCCGGTGCTGGTCGACTATATCGTGCATTTCCAGCGCCCAGGCGGCAAGATCTCGGCCAAGGTTCACAAGTTGAAACAGGGGCGGCTGAGCGGCGGGCGTCTGCATCTGTCCAAGCTTCACAAGCTGAAGGGAGACGCCAGCACCTTTACCCTGGTGCCCGGACCCCACCGGGTCGAGGTGCAGGTCAATGGGCGGGTACGCGCCGCCGGAAGCTTTGCCCTGCTTGAGTGAGCGGGCAGGGGGCGCTGCCCCCGTCCTGCGGACTCCCCCGGAGTATTTTGGGCGAAATGAAGGGCGATCACGCTTGGTTCAGAGAGGGTGCGGCGCCGTTGTCTATGTTTGCGGCGCGGGTTAGGTCAGGGACGGATGGCCAGGAGGGTGTGACATGACTCACGAAGCAGTGCAGAGCTATTATGGAGAGGTGCTGCAAAGCAGCGCCGATTTGCAGACCAATGCATGTTGTACCCCCGACGCGGTGCCTGCGCATCTGAAGCCGGTGTTGGGCAAGCTGCATGACGAGGTGATGGCGCGCTATTACGGTTGCGGGCTGATCGCGCCGCTGGCGCTGGAGGGCGCGCGCATCCTCGATCTGGGCTGTGGTGCCGGGCGCGATGTCTATGCGCTGTCGGCGCTGGTGGGCGAAAGCGGCGCGGTGATCGGCGTCGATATGACGCCCGCGCAGCTGGCGGTGGCGCGGTCCCATCAGGCTTATCATGCCGAGGTATTCGGTCACGGCGCGCCCAATACCGCGTTTCACCAGGGTTATATCGAAAAGCTGGACGAGTTGCCGCTGGAGCCTGGCTCGTTCGACATCATCGTGTCGAACTGCGTGCTCAATCTTGCTACCGACAAGGCGGCGGTGCTGCGTGGTGCGCAGCGGCTGTTGAAGCCGGGAGGCGAGATGTATTTCTCGGATGTCTATGCCGACCGGCGCATCCCCGAGGCGCTGGCGCGCGACGAGGTGCTATATGGCGAATGCCTGTCGGGGGCGCTTTACTGGAACGATTTCCTGACCCTGGCGCGCGGTGCCGGTTTCGGCGATCCGCGCATGGTCGAAAGCCGGTTGCTGACCATCGAGAACCCTGAGCTGGAACGCCGCGTCGGCCCGATCCGCTTTCTGTCGGCGACCTACCGGCTGTTCAACCTTGCCGGGCTTGAGCCTGATTGCGAGGATTACGGACAGGCGGTGATCTACAAGGGCACGGTGCCGCATGCGCCGCATGAGTTCGTGCTGGATGATCATCACGTCATCGAGACCGGCAAGGTGTTTCCGGTTTGCGGCAACACATGGCGGATGCTGGCCGAGACACGGTTTGCGCCGCATTTCCAGTTCATCGGCGATTTCTCGACCCATTACGGCATCTTTGCCGGATGCGGTGGCGCGTCGCCGTTCAACGGGCTTGAGGCCGCGGCGCCCGCGGTATCCGGTGGCTGCTGCTGACGCGTCCCGCCTTGCGCAGCGGGGGCGGGGTTGTTATCCCCGGACCAACTCCCGACCAAAAGGCTTGGGATAGGCAGCGAGGCCCGGCAGGTGAACGCAGGACAGACACCTCCACGATTGGAGATCCGCAATCTGGTGCGCGTCTTTGACGGGCGCCGGGTCGTCGATGACGTGTCGCTGCACATTCGCGCGGGGCAGGTGACCTGTCTGCTGGGCCCGTCGGGTTGCGGCAAGTCCACCACCCTGCGGATGATCGCCGGGGTCGAGATGCAGGACAGCGGCGAGATCTACGTGGACGGCAAGCTGATCTGCGACACCGTGTTCCGTGTGCCGCCAGAGCGGCGCGCGATCGGGCTGATGTTCCAGGATTTCGCGCTGTTTCCCCATCTGAGCGTGGCGGGGAACGTCGCTTTTGGCCTGAAAGGCAGCCGCGAAGAGAAGCGCGCCCGTGTCGAGGAACTGCTGGCGCGGGTATCGCTGGGCGGTCATATCGACAGCTATCCGCATCAGCTTTCGGGCGGTGAACAGCAGCGGGTGGCGCTGGCGCGCGCGCTGGCGCCGCGGCCGCGCATCATGTTGATGGACGAGCCGTTCTCGGGGCTCGACAACCGGTTGCGCGACGGCATCCGCGACGACACGCTGGCGCTGCTCAAGGAAGAGGATGCGGCGGTGCTGCTGGTCACGCATGAGCCGGAAGAGGCGATGCGCATGGCTGACGAGATCGCGCTGATGCGTGGTGGTCGGATCGTGCAGCAGGGCGCGCCATATAACGTCTATACCCGGCCCGCGGACCGGGCGGCGGTTGCCTTCTTCAGCGATATCAACGTTCTGCGGGCAACTGTCACCGGCGCACTAGCGCAGACGCCCTTTGGCCAGTTCCTCGCTCCGGGTATCCCGGACCGCACCGAGGTCGATATCGTGTTCCGGCCGCAGCATGTGAAGCTGGATTTCGACCGGGGTGGCAAAGGACCGCTGCCGACGCCCAGCGACGGCGTCGCCGCGCGCGGGGTGGTCGAACGGGCACGGTTTCTGGGCAGCGAGAGCCTTGTGGAGTTTCGCATGGATTTCGACGGGTCGCTGCTGAAGGCCACGGTGCCCAATGTGTTCATCCCTGAAACAGGGCGGGTGATGTGGCTGACCATCCGGCGCGACCGCTGTTTCGTGTTTCCGGCGGATCGCAGGCGCTGAGCGCGTGCCCCGGGCGGTGGCAAAAAATGTCCCATTTTTTGTGCCAGAATTTCGGCGAAATTCTGGGCGTTCGCCGCGAGCTGAACGGGTTTCCTCGTAAGGGGTTTTTATAGCAGGCAGGGCACAGGTGCCGCAGGCGTGCAACAGTCCGTCGGCGCGCGCTTGCCGCGCGGTGGAGGGGCGTCTATCAAGGGCCAAACAGGGCGGGGCGACATGCGCATACTCATCACCAATGACGACGGGATCAACGCGCCGGGGCTGGCGGCGCTGGAGCAGGTGGCCGAGGAACTGGCGGGGCCGGAGGGCGAGGTCTGGATCGTTGCGCCTGCGTTCGAGCAATCCGGTGTCGGCCATTGCATCAGCTATACCCATCCGATGCTCATCGCGCGCCTGGGCGAGCGCCGCTTTGCCGCCGAAGGCTCTCCCGCCGACTGCGTTCTGGCGGGCCTGCATGACGTGATGAAAGAGGCGCTGCCCGATCTCGTGCTGTCCGGTGTGAACCGGGGCAACAATGCCGCCGAGAACGCGCTCTATTCCGGTACCCTGGGGGGCGCGATGGAGGCGGCGCTGCAGGGCTTGCCCGCCATCGCGCTCTCGCAATTCTTTGGCCCGCGCAACTATGGCCGCACCGACCCCTTCGAGATTGCCCGAAGCCATGGGGCGCAGGTGATACGGCGTATCCTCGACACCTGGCCTGACGAACGGCCGGATTACCGGCTATTCTACAACGTCAATTTCCCGCCCGTCCCCGCGGCCGAGGTCAAGGGAATCCAAGCCGTGCGCCAGGGCTTTCGCGAGGGTACGCGGTTTTCCGCCGAGCCGCATCTGTCGCCCGCGGGCAAACGGTTCCTTTGGATCAAGGGCGGCGACCAGCAGCAGCGTACCGCGCCGGGCACCGATGCGGCGGCCAATCTTGACGGTTATGTCTCGGTCACGCCGATGCGCGCGGACCTGACCGCCGACGATGCGCTGGAGGCCTTGCAGGCGACCTTATGAGCGGCCCCGATCCCGAAACCAAGATGCAGTTCCTTTTCGCGCTCCGCTCCAAGGGGGTGACCGACAAACGGGTGCTGGCGGCGATGGAAGAGGTGGATCGCGGCCTGTTCGTGCGGGGCCTGTTCTCGGGACGCGCCTATGAGGATATGCCCCTGCCCATCGCCTGCGGCCAGACCATCAGCCAGCCCTCGGTGGTGGGGCTGATGACACAGGCGCTTGAGGTTACGCCGCGCGACAAGGTGCTCGAGGTCGGTACCGGATCGGGCTACCAGGCGGCGATCTTGGCGAAACTGGCGCGTCGGGTCTATACGGTCGACCGCCACGCCCGGCTGGTGCGTGCCGCGCAATTGGTGTTTCAGCAATTACAGTTGGTCAATATCACCACCATGACCGCCGACGGTTCTTTCGGTCTGCCAGATCAGGCGCCCTTCGACCGGATCATCGTTACTGCTGCGGCAGAAGATGCGCCCGGCCCGCTCTTGGCGCAGCTCAAGATCGGGGGTATCATGGTTTTGCCCGTGGGGCAGTCGGACACGGTTCAGACCTTGATCCGGGTGCGCCGTACCGAACAGGGTTTCGACTATGATGAACTTCGTCCGGTTCGGTTCGTACCACTGCTCGAGGGGCTGGGCAAGGATGGCTGACGGGGATGTCCCGTGCCTGACAGGATTGAACGACGCAAACCCCTGGACCACATGGGGGGGCGACTTTGAGGATTGCAAAATGAGCCGATTGTTCCGAACTCTGCCACGCCCTATGATGGGCCTGTCCGCGCTGGCCATGCTGGCCGCCTGCGAGGCGCCTTTGGACTATGATCTACGGGGACAAATCGGGGCTTTCAACACAACCGAGGCAGCGCAAACCGCCCGAACCACCGCGCGGCCGCAACCGGACCCGCGCGGGGTGATTTCCTATCCCAATTATCAGGTGGCTGTGGCTAAGCGCGGCGATACGGTGACGACGCTTTCAGACCGGGTCGGTTTGCCGGTCGGAGAGGTGGCTCGGTTCAACGGGCTGCAACCGGCCGACGGGTTGCGCGAGGGCGAGGTGCTGGCGCTTCCACGCCGTGTCGCAGAGCCGACCGGGCAGGGTAGCAATGTGGATATCGCCAGCCTCGCCGGCAGTGCCATCGACCAGGCGCCAGAGACCACCCCCGTCGAAACCACGGCGCTGGAGCCGGCCAAACCGGTGGCCCAACCCGCGCCGAAACCGAAAGCGCCCGAGCCGGTGCGGCACAAGGTGGCGCGCGGCGAAACAGCATATACCATCTCGCGGCTCTATCAGGTGCCGGTCAAGGCGCTAGGTGAATGGAACGGACTCGGCCCCGATTTTGCGATCCGCGAGGGTCAATACTTGCTGATCCCGATCAAGGATCAGCCGGCTCCGAGTACTGCGGCCAAACCAGCTGCGACCGCTGCAACCACCACCGCCGCAGTCAGTGCCCCCGGAGTCGGTTCGCCGACGCCAACCCCGCCCAGTGCGACCAAGCCGCTGCCCGAGGAGAAGGTGCCCGCCGCCAAACCGCAAGAACCTGATGTATCGGTTGGTCAGCCCACCGCGAGTAGCTCTGCGCGCCTCGCCTTCCCGGTAAAAGGCAAGATTGTGCGCCCGTATTCAAAGGGTAAGAATGACGGGATCGACATTGCTGGCGCTGCGGGCAGTCCGGTCAGCGCCGCCGAGGCGGGTACAGTGGCGGCGATCACCGCCGATGCCGACCAGGTGCCGATCGTGGTGATCCGCCATGCCGACAACCTGCTGACGGTCTATGCCAATGTGGACGGGATCGAAATCAACAAGGGCGATACCGTCAAACGCGGGCAAAAGATCGCCCGCTTGCGCGACGGCGAGAACGCCTATGTGCATTTCGAGGTGCGCAAGGGCTTCGACAGTTTCGATCCGGAACCCTATCTGAAATGACGGTTACGGGCCCTGCGGCCCGTGCCTCCGGCGGGAGTATTTTCGACCAGAAAGAAGCGGCAGGGAGTCCCGCCCCTTCATTTCGCTGAAAATACTCCGGGGGAGTCCGCAGGACGGGGGCAGCGTCCCCTGCCGCGCTCAGGGCTGGTAGTCGGCCAGGGTCTTGCCCGGTTCGTCGCGGAAGAGTTCGGGCAGGGGGCTGAGCGTTTCGATCAGGTCGATGCGGAACACGCGGAAGCCCGCGCGCAGTTCACACCAGGCGGTGAGCGTCCAGACCCGGCCCCAATACTCCATGTGCAGCGGGCGAATGGTGCGTTCGGTCAGTTCCCCGTCGATCCGGCGATAGACGAGCCGCAGCTTCTGGCGCGCCTTGATCGCGGCGCGGATCGGCGCCATATGCGCCAGCCCGCGGGCGGCATCGGCAAAAGGGTAGACCGCGAATTTCCAGGCATCGGCCTCGGCCACGGTCTGGGTGGGCAGCACCGCGTCGATCTTTTCCGCCAGGCGCTGGGCGGCAGCCTTTAGCTCGGGATCGGCGGCCTCGGCCACGATGGCCATGCCGAGGTTCAGCGCCTCGAGTTCCTCGGGCGTCAGGTTCAGCGGCGGCAAGGTGATCTGCTCGCGCACCATGTAACCCACGCCGCGCTCGCCCTCGACCGGAATGCCCGAGGCGACCAGCGTGTCCATGTCGCGATAGATGGTGCGGACAGAAACCTCGAGCCGTGCGGCGATGTCGCGCGCGCGGTGCAGCTTCCCGTCGCGCAGGATCTGGATGATGTCGAACAGGCGGTCGGTGCGGCGCATGGCCTACCCTTCGCGCGGGCCGGGGGCGGTGGTCAAGGCGCAAACGAGCGCCCTGACCCAGGCGTCTACATCTGCCAGAGCACGGTTTCATGCCGCATGGAAACGCTCTCGGGCGCGATTGCACCCATCAGCGCTGCGGCGCAATCGGCGCTTTCAAACGCCTTGGCCGCGGCTGTGGCAGCCGCTGCGTCGGACCAGACGACATAGTCGGTCCAGCGGCCATCGGCGCCCAGGCTGAGCCTGCGATGCTGAAAGCCGGGCAGCCCGCGCACGAAGCGTTCGGTCTCCTGGCTCAGGGTGACGAATTCGGCCTCGGTCACGCCGGGCGCCAGTGCGAAGGTGACGATTTCCGCGGTTTGTTTCATGGTCTGCTTTCCTTGTGTCCATGTTGCGATGGGCTGGATCTAGTCCCCTGCAACTGACATAAACCTGTCAGTTGATTGTGGCCGCCCCGGCGTTTTGTCGTTTTTTCGGGTTTTGCGTGGCTTGCCGGACCCTGTCCCGCTTTGCCGCGACAGATCAGAAGAGTAGACCGGGGCAGAGACATTTGCGCGGGCCGGCAGGCCCCAACGAGATCAAGGAGAGATCACATGCTCAACAATATCGGTCTTCCCGGCCTTCTGCTTATCGCCGTTGTGGTGCTGGTCCTGTTCGGACGCGGCAAAATCAGCTCGCTCATGGGCGAGGTCGGCAAGGGCATTACCGCCTTCAAGAAGGGTGTGAACGATGGCACCAAGGAGCTGGAGGACGACGCGGCCCAGGTGGCCAAGGACGTCACCCCCGAGGCCGACAAGGACAAGGCATAACCGCGCATGTTCGATCTGGGCTGGAGCGAGCTTCTGGTGATCGGCGTCGTGGCGCTGATCGTCGTGGGGCCAAAGGACCTGCCGGTATTGTTCCGCAATATCGGGCGCTGGGTCGGCAAGGCCCGCGGGCTGGCACGTGAATTCAGCCGGGCCATGAACGACGCCGCCGACGAGGCGGGGGTCAAGGATATCTCCAAGGGGCTGAAAGCGGCGACCAACCCGGTCAGCACCGCGATGGACGGGGTGCGCAAGGCGGCCACTGATTTCAAGACCGATCTGGACCCCACCAAATACGACCCTGACAGCGAAACCGGCAAGCTGGCGACCGAGCGGGCCGAGCAGGCAAAGAAGATACAGGCCGCCACCGCGCGCGTCGCTGCCGAGCGGCGCCTGCGCGAGGCCACGGCCGAGCTTGAAAAGGCGCAAGAGGCCGAGGCGGCGTTGAAACCCGGAACCGAGACATGAGCAAGACAGACGAGATCGACGATACCTCGGCGCCGCTGATCGAGCATCTGGCCGAGTTGCGCACCCGGCTGATCCGGGCGGTTCTGGCCTTTATCGTGGGGATCGTGCTGGCCTTTACGGTGGCCGAGCCGATATTGCAGTTCCTCTTGGCGCCGATCGAGGCAACGCTGCGCGACCTGGGCGATCCGTCGCCCACGCTGCAATATACCTCGCCGCAGGAATATCTGTTCACGCTGTTCCGCATTTCGATGGTGTTCGGCTTTGCACTGTCCTTTCCCGTGATCGGCTATCAGCTGTGGCGCTTTGTGGCGCCGGGGCTGTACCGGTCCGAAAAGGGCGCGTTCCTGCCGTTTCTGATCGCCTCGCCCTTCATGTTCCTGCTGGGGGCGTCGTTTGCGCAATTCGTGGTCACGCCGCTGGCGATGCAGTTCTTTCTGGGCTTTGCCGATGTCAGTTCGATCTTTGCCAACCTGCTGACGGGGGGCGGCGGCACGGTGCCCTCGGATGTGGCGGTGGTTCCCGAAACCTCGGAAGGGGTCAAGATCACCTTCTTCGGCAAGGTCAACGAATCTCTTGATATCACGCTGAAATTCATCATGGCCTTCGGTCTCTGCTTTCAGCTGCCCGTTCTGTTGACGCTGATGGGCAAGGCCGGACTGGTCAGCGCCGAGGGGCTGGGCAGCGTGCGCAAATACGCCATGGTTGCGATCCTGACCCTGGCCGCGCTGGTGACCCCGCCCGATGTGGTGACGCAGATCATTCTGTTCACCGTGGTCTACGGTCTCTACGAGATCTCGATCTTCCTGGTGGCGCGGGTGGAGAAAAAACGCGAGGCCCAGCTGCGCGCCGATGGCTATTATGATGACGAAGAGGAGTTCGACGATCCACTGATGGCCGAATTCGACGAAGAGGAAGCCGCGCAAGAGCGCAAGGAATAACTCCGCAGTTCAGGTTTCAACTGGCGCCCGGGCATCTGCCCGGGCGTTTTCGACGTGCCATCTTGCCGCCCGTGCAGGAACATGGTTTCTGTCCCGGACGCAAATGGAGGCGACGATGACAGAAGACGCGCTGAACCGTATCGCCGACGCTTTGGAGCGCATGGCGCCCGCGCCTTTGCGCGCGCCCGATTTCAGCAGCGCGCCAGCCTTTGTTTGGCACGTTTCCCCCGACCGGCTGGAACCGGTGGCCCAAGTCAATCGGGTCGATCTCGACCTGTTGGTGGGTATCAACCGCTCGCGTGATACGCTGCTCGACAACACCCGTCGGTTTGCCTCTGGCCACGGCGCCAACAACGCCCTGCTCTGGGGTGCCCGTGGCATGGGAAAATCCAGTCTGGTCAAGGCAGTGCATGGCGCACTTCAGGCTGAGTTTCAGGAACTGAAACTGGTGGAACTGCAGCGCGAGGACCTGCCCTCGGTTGCGCGCCTGCTCAACCACCTGCGTGTAGCGCCGCAGCGCTTCATCCTGTTCTGCGACGATCTCAGCTTCAGCCATGATGACCAGCATTACAAATCGCTCAAGGCGGTGCTGGATGGCGGCATCGAGGGTCGACCCGAAAACGTGGTCTTCTATGCCACCTCGAACCGGCGCCACCTGATGCCGCGCGACATGATCGAGAACGAGCGTTCCAACGCCATCAATCCCTCCGAGGCGGTCGAGGAAAAGGTCTCGCTCAGCGATCGCTTCGGTCTCTGGCTGGGGTTCCATCCCTGCGATCAGGATGAATACCTGGCGATGATCGACCGATACTGCGCCGCCTATGGGGTAAAGGTCGCCCCCGATACCCTGCGCGCCGAGGCGATCGAATGGCAGGCGACCCGCGGCGCCCGCTCGGGCCGGGTGGCGTGGCAGTTCTTCACCGATCTGGCGGGCCGTCAGGGCATCGCGCTGCGCTGATCCCTTTCATTCCGCCGCAAATACTCCCGCCGGAGGCGGACCCGTCCGCGCGGCTCAGAGCAACGCCACGATCCGCGTTGCCTCGTCCGCACACGGGGTCAGCGCCGCGCGGTCCTCGCCCGGATGGAACCGGGCGCGCAGCGCGGTCGCCATCGGCGCCGGTTCCACGATGGTGACGCGCGGACCAGTGCGTTCGGTCTCTGCCGCCCAGCTTCGGGCCAGCGACATCTGCGCCGCCTTGCTGGCCCCATAAGCGCCATAGAACTTGGCACCGGCCTTGGGGTCGTCAAAGAACACCACCTGTCCGGCCTCGCCCAGCAGCGGTGCCACATAGGGGATCAGGACCGAGGTCGCGGTGGCGTTCACCGCAATGGATTTGGTCCAGTCCTTGGGGTCAACGAAGACTGCCGGGCTCAGGGGCGCTGCGTGAATCGCGGTGTGCAGCCACAGGTCGAGCCGCCCCCAACGGTCGTGGATGCCACGGCAGAGCGTTGCCATGGCGGCCGGATCGGTGATGTCCATCGGCGCCAGCGTGGCGCTGCCACCGCGCGCCTTGATCCGGTCATCGAGTTCCTCCAGCGCGCCCGACGTACGGGCGACGGCGATGATGTGATGGGTGGGCGCCAGCGCTTCGGCCAAGGCCGCGCCCAGGCCGCGCGAGGCACCGGTGATCAGGGCCAGTTTGGTCTCTTGTGTCATGGCTGCGGTTTGACGGTGGCAGGCGGTCGCGTCAAGGGGGGATCAGCCTCCGGCGATATCGACCCGCCGGGTCCGGCCGCCATGCCGCAACACCACACCCTCGGCGTCGATGCCAAGCACCTCACCCGCGCGTGTGCGGTCACCGGGAGAGACTTCCTCGACCTTGCCACCCGGCAGCCGCACCAGAGCGCGCAGATCACCCGAGGGGCCGAACACGCCCAGCACGGTCAGGGTGTTCGCACGGATTTTCGCCGCCTGGGTGGCGGCCTCTTCGACGATTCCATTTGCCATGATCTGTTCTGCCCGTTTGTTCGACAGCGCGCTCTATCAGGAGAGCGCCTTGGGCGAAAGCCGCCAATCCATGTCCCGGCAGTATCCCGCCGGTGCGGTGGCCAAGAAAATTCGGCGAATTTTCTTGGGGCGTTGCGCCCGGCCTATTCGGCGGCTTTCAGCGAAAAGCCCTTTTCGATCATGTCCGAGGGCCGCACCGGGTATTCGCCCGAGAAACAGGCGTCGCAATATTGCGGACAGGCGCTGTCACGGCCATTTGTCTCGCCCACGGCGCGATAAAGCCCGTTGAGCGAAATGAATTTCAGGCTGTCCACCCCCAGATGGGTGCGCATCTCGTCCTCGGTCATGGTGGCGGCCAGCAGTTTCTCGCGCTCGGGCGTGTCGACGCCATAGAAACAGGGCCAGGCGGTGGGCGGGCTGGCGATGCGGAAATGCACCTCCTTGGCGCCGGCATCCAGGATCATGTCCTTGATCTTGCGGCTGGTGGTGCCGCGCACCACCGAATCGTCGACCAGGATCACCCGCTTGCCGCGGATCAGAGCGCGGTTCACGTTCAGCTTCAGCCGCACGCCCATGTTGCGGATCTGCTCGGTCGGTTCGATGAAGGTGCGGCCCATATACTGGTTGCGGATGATCCCCATCGCATAGGGAATGCCGCTTTCCAGCGAGAAGCCGATCGCCGCCGGGGTGCCGCTGTCGGGCACCGGGCAGACCAGATCGGCCTCGACCGGGCTTTCCTTGGCCAGTTCGCGGCCGATCGCCTCGCGCGTCTCATAGACACTGCGCCCGCCCAGGATCGAATCGGGGCGCGAGAAATAGACATGTTCGAAGATGCAGAACTTGGACGGCTGCGGGCGGAAGGGGAAATGGCTTTCGACGCCGCCGTCGGTGATCACCACCATCTCGCCCGGTTCGATCTCGCGGATGAACTCGGCACCGATGATATCCAGCGCACAGGTCTCGGAACTGAGACACCAGCCTTCGCCGATCCGGCCCAGCACGAGCGGCCGCACGCCCAGCGGGTCACGGACGCCGATGAGCTTGGTCCGGGTCATCGCCACCACCGAAAACGCGCCCTCGACCCGGCGCAGCGCATCCTCCATCCGCTCGGGGATGTTGCGCTGCAACGAGCGGGCCATCAGGTGGATGATGCATTCGCTGTCCGACGAGGACTGAAAGATCGAGCCACGCTCGATCAGTTCCCGCCGCAGCGCATTGGCATTGGTGATGTTGCCGTTATGGGCAATCGCCGCGCCGCCCATGGCAAACTCGCCGAAAAAGGGCTGCACGTCGCGGATCTGGGTCTGTCCCTTGGAGCCGGCGGTGGAGTAGCGCACATGGCCGATGCCCAGCGGGCCGGGCAGGGTCTCCATCACCGATTGCGAGGTGAAGTTGTCGCGGACATAGCCAAAGCGGCGGGCCGAGTTGAACCCCTGTTCCGGATCATGGGTGACGATACCGCCCGCCTCTTGCCCCCGGTGTTGCAGCGCATGCAGGCCGAGCGCGACGAAACTGGCGGCGTCCTGAACGCCGATCACCCCGAATATTCCGCATTCCTCGCGCAGCTTGTCGTCGTCAAAGGGGTGGGCAATGGGAAAGCGCGGGGCGGGCATCTGCGGGCTTTGCACGGGGGCAGCTCCGATTCCGTTTCAGGTCAGGCCCCACATACTGCCTCTGGCCCCGGCTGTCACGAAAGGATCATAAATTCTTTCGTGACAGGCCGCGGCAAAACGGGTGCTTGCCCTTTCTGATCACGCCGCCAGGTCGGGGGCCAGATTGCCACCGCTGCGCAGCATCAGCAGGGCGCGGGTCTGACCATAGTCGAGGCGATGGAAATGGCGGGCGGGGGTCTCGCCGGGCATCAGGATGCGGGCCCCGGTCTGGGCCCAGACAACCTCTTCCTCGGCAAAGCGCAGGGCATGGGCGGGCAGCGGCGCGGTGGGTCGCTTGTGAATGCCCGCGAACCCGGCCAGCGCCGCCACCGGGGCCAGCACGGTGGGCAGGCCGAACAGGCGGCGGCAGTCGGGACCGTTCAGGGCCAGGAAATGCCCCTCGGGCAACAGCAGGTCCGAGCAGGTGCCCAGCGTGCCGCCGGGAATACGCCAGAGCGGCGCGGGCGCGGCAGTCACCGCATGGGCAGCGGTGACCTTGCAGAACCCGCCGTCGATGGTGGCCACAAGGTCACCGGCGCGAATATCCTCGATTGCGGACCAGCCGGTTTCGGTTTCCAGCAGGGTTCCGGCAGGCAGGCCGGGAACCGCGGGCGTCAGGGCAGGGGTTACGGCGGCAAAGCGGGCAAAGGCAGTATCATGAGAGAGCAGCATCGGGGGTCCTCCTGTCGCTGACGTCTGTTCTGGACTGCCGCCAGAATGGGGTCCGAATTCCGCCGAATTTTCGACACGATTAAGGCCAAATCCGAGAACCGTTGCCAGCACCGGAACAGTCATGCCTCAGCTGCGGGATTCCCCCAAGCCCGAGAACGTGGGGTAAGGTCCTGTTAACCAAGAGAAAGCCCGCGCGGCGGGGCCGGGCGGGCTTTCGAATGCGATTCGTGGCGGCCGCGCGGTTACTGGGCGCAGGTGCCGACCAGCCCCTCGTATTGCTGGGTGACCCAGCCCAGCGCGGCCTCGGGGTTCTGTTGCTCGATCTTGCCGGTCATGCGGGCAAAGACCTGGGCCGAGCGGCTTTCATCGACGATGGTGAAATTCTGCCCGGTCATCACCGTGTCGTAGACAAAGAAAGCAATCGCCACCAGCAGCACACCGCGCGCCACGCCAAAGATGAAGCCCAACCCCTGATCCAGCCCGCCCAGAGCGGAACGCTGTACCAGCGAAGAGAACAGCGGCGTGAAGAAGCTGACCACCACCAGCGCCAGCGCGAAGACGGCGGCAAAGGCGGCGATCACCGACAATTCGCAACTGTCGGTCAGGAACTCGCCCACCACCGGCAATTCGCGGATAAGCGGCATCGCCTTGGGCGCAAACAGAAAGGCAAGTACCGCAGCCGCGATCCAGCCGGCGATGGCCATGGCCTCGCGTACGAAGCCGCGCGCATAGGCCAACAGCGCCGAAAGCACGATGATCAGGGCAACGACCCCGTCGATGATGGTGAAACCTTCCATGGCCCTCGCCTGTCCGTTCCTTGCTGCCCTTTGGGGGCGGTGTTATCCGGCTCCGAAGAACTCGCCGACAAAGCCGACCAGATCGGTGGGGCGGGTCATCGCCAGCCCCTCAAGGGTACCGGTCTTGCCGCCCGCCGGAGCGATGGCTGAGGTGAAACCAAGTTTTTGCGCTTCTTTCAACCTGTTTTCCGTCTGGCTTGCGGGCCGAAGCGCGCCCGAGAGGGAAATTTCGCCGAAAATCACCGTATCGGCTGGCAGCGCCCGGTCTTCGCGCGCGCTGAGCAGCGCGGCGGCCACCGCCAGATCGGCGGCGGGTTCCGAGATCTTGAGCCCGCCCGCCACGTTCAGATAGACATCGAGCCCGGCAAAGGGGATGCCGCAGCGCGCCTCGAGCACGGCGAGGATCATCGCCAGCCGCCCGCCATCCCAGCCCACCACGGTGCGGCGCGGCTGGCTGTGGGGCGAGGGGGCGACAAGGGCCTGCAACTCGACCAGCACGGGGCGGGTGCCCTCGATCCCGGCAAAGACCACCGAACCGGGGCTGGGGGCGCCGCGCTCGCTGAGGAACAGGGCCGAGGGGTTGGTGACCTCAGAGAGCCCGGCGCCGGTCATCTCGAAGACGCCGATCTCGTCCGCCGCGCCGAACCGGTTCTTGACGCTGCGCAGGATGCGGAACTGATGGCCGCGCTCGCCCTCGAAATAGAGCACGGTGTCGACCATGTGTTCGACCACGCGGGGGCCGGCGATCTGGCCCTCCTTGGTGACATGGCCCACCATGATCACCGAAATGCCTGTGCGCTTGGCAAAGGTTGTCAGCTCATGCGCCGAGGCGCGCACCTGGGACACGCTGCCCGGCGCGCTGTCCACATTGTCGGCCCACATGGTCTGGATCGAATCGATGATCACCAGTCCGGGTTTCTCGGCCTCCAGCGTGGTGAGGATGTCGCGCAGGTTGGTCTCGGCGGCCAGTTGCACCGGCGCATCCGCCAACCCCAGCCGACGGGCGCGCATGCGCACCTGCGCGCTGGCCTCTTCGCCCGAGACATAGAGGGTTTTCAGACCCTTGCGGGCAAAAGCGGCTACCGCCTGCAATAAAAGCGTGGATTTGCCGATACCCGGATCGCCGCCCACCAGAATCGCCGAGGCGGGCACCAGCCCGCCGCCCAGCACCCGGTCCAGCTCGTCTATCCCCGACAGCGCGCGGGGCGGCGGGGTCTCTTCCGAGGCGAGATCGGTGAGGGCGACGGCCCGGCCCCGCCTGGCGCCGAGCGATGTCTTGGCCGGACCCACCGACAGGCCCGCATCCTGGGAGATGGTGTTCCATTCGCCGCAGCCTTCGCAGCGACCCGACCATTTGGTGAAGGACGCTCCGCAGGCGGAGCAGGAGAAAGAGGGTTTTGCCATACGCGCTTAGTGCCCTGTCTTTGGCGACACCTCAAGAGCGGAGCGCTCCCGCCCCCCTCGGGCGCCCCTGGCGGGACGCCTGCGGGCGTTGGGCCGGGCGCCGCTGTCGCGGCGGTTTCTTGCGAGGCTCTGCCTCGCGCTCCGGGATATTTTGGGCAAGAGGAAGGGGTTATGGTGTTTGTTTTTGCTGGCGTTCGGTCAGCAGGCCCAGCGTGATGGACGCGAGGATGCAGCCGGTGAAGAGATAGAGGCCCCAGGCGACCTCGATGGTGGCATAGGAGATGCCCTTGGCCAGGGTGATGTAGAGCGCGATCAGGAAGATATCGGCCATGGCGAGCTTGCCCAGCACGTGCAGCGCGGGCTGTGCCCGGGGATCGAGCAGATCCCACTGGATCAGGGCGGTGCCGATGGTCTTGAGATACGGGGCGAAGAGCGCGAATGCGGTGACGATCAGCGCCAGCGCCACATCCGAGGCCCAGAGGCTTTGCAGCCCGGTGATCACGCTGATCTCGCTCAGGCCGAAGATCGGCAGCAGCCCCGCCCGCATCAGCGGCGCGAACCAGGCGATGGGATAGAGGATCAGCAGCGAGAGGGTGGCGAGGCGGAGGGTCATCGGAATGTCTCGTTGTTTGCGACGACCGACCTAATCAGCCATCCACATGGCCACAAGCCTTGAGCGGTGTGAAACCTGCTATCATGAACGGGGAAAAGAGGAGGTGGTCATGTCAGATTTTGTTTCGTTCCGGTCTGTTGTCGACCCGTCGGATTGCGATTTTCTGGGTCACATGAATGTGTCGCGCTATTTCGCGGCCTGTTCCGATGCCGTGTTCGCGGTGCAATCAGAAATGGGCATGACCGCCGAGGACATGCGAAGCGGGCGGCGTCTGTCCTTTGCGGTGGTGCATGCGGACAGCAGCTTTTTGTCTGAACTGGCGGCTGGTGACGCGATCTACATGCGGACCAGCGTGGTCGAATGCGGTGGCAGGTCGGTGACCTTTCGCCACCGTTTGTTTCGGGCGGGGGATGGCAAGGAGGCCTTTCAGAGCGTTTTCAAATGCGTGCTGCTCAACCTCGACACCCGGCGGGCAGAGATGCTGCCCGATGAGATACGGATCAAGGCGCAGGAATGGGTCGAGGAGGGATGTACCGGGATGCCCGGAGCCTAGCAGCGCGCACCGAAACGCTCGCCGCGGGGCGCTCGGCTCAGCGCACCGCCTCGATCGGCCCTTCCGCTCTGCCATGAATGAACTGGTCCAGGTAAGGGTCGCCGCTGTCGTCCATTTGCGCCACCGGGCCTGTCCACTGGATTACGCCACCATGCAGCATCGCCACGTTGTCGGCAATCGCGCGCACGCTGGTCATGTCATGGGTGATGGTCATCGCGGTGGCGCCCATCTCGGTCACGATCTCTCGGATCAGCTCGTTGATCACGCCGGCCATGATCGGGTCGAGGCCCGTGGTGGGCTCGTCAAAGAAGATGATCTCGGGTTCGGCGGCGATGGCGCGCGCAAGGCCCACACGTTTCTGCATGCCGCCGGAGAGTTCCGCCGGAAAGCGGTCGGCCACGTCGGGTTTCAGCCCGACACGGCGCAGTTTCTCGATGGCGATTTCGCGGGCTTCGGCCTGGGGACGCTTCAGCGAGCCGCGCAGCAGGCGAAAAGCGACGTTCTGCCAGACCGGCAGCGAGTCGAACAGCGCGCCGCCCTGGAACAGCATCCCAAACCGGGCCAGGAACGCATCGCGGTCGCTGGTATCGGCGGCATCCTTGCCATCGACATAGATCTTGCCGCTGTCGGGCTTGATCAGCCCCAGCACGCATTTCAGCGCCACCGACTTGCCGGTGCCCGAGCCACCGATGATCACCATCGAGGTGCCGCGCGGTACATGCAGGTTCATCCCCTGCAACACGCGATTGGGGCCAAAGGCCTTGTGGACATTCTCCATCCGGATCATATCGAGAAGAACACCCCCGTCAGAACAAAGTTGGCCGCCAGGATCAGCACGGCGGCCGCCTCGACCGAGCCCTTGGTGGCGCGACCCACGCCTTGGGCGCCGCGGCCGGAATTCATGCCGTAATAGCAGCCCATGACCGCCGCGATGACGCCGAACACCGCCCCCTTGACCAGCGACGAGACCACGTCGCGGGTTTCCAGGAAATCGACGGTGTTTTGCAGATAGGCGGCGGCGTTGAAGCCGAGGTTCTGCACCGCCACAGTATAGCCGCCCATGATGCCGATGATATCGCCGATACCCACCAGCAGCGGCACAGTGATCAGCGCCGCCAGCACCCGGGGCGCGGTCAGGTATTTCATCGGATGGGTCGACAGTGTCACCAGCGCGTCGATCTGCTCGGTCACCTTCATCGTGGCGATCTCGGCCGCGATCGAGGAGGTGACGCGCGCCGCGATCATCAGCCCCACCAGCACCGGACCCAATTCGCGCACCATGCCGATGGCGACGATCTGCGGCACCACGGCCTCGGCGTTGAACCGGGCGCCACCGGCATAGATCTGCAAGGCCAGTGCGCCGCCGGTAAAGATGGCGGTCAGGCCCACAACCGGCAGCGACAGCCAGCCGATATTCAGCAGCGCAACCGCCAGTTCACGCGGGTAATAGGGCGGGCGCAGGATATGGCTGACCGCGTCGAGCGCAAACAGCGTCACCCGGCCAAAGCTGGCCAGAACAGACAGGACCAGCCGGCCCAGCCGAGCCAGGAGTGCAAGCGGGCTCATTCCGCGATGCTCTGCGGCAACAGGTCGGGGCGGCGCTGCAACTTGTCACGGATCGATTCGACGGCACGGTCGGCGCTGGCCGAGCGGCTGACATAGCTGCGGCGATAGCGTCGGCCCATCGAAGTCAGGATCTCATAGCCGATGGTGCCTGCGGCCTCGGCCAGATCATCAACGGTCTGAAGCCGGTTGAGCAGTTGCAGGCTGGCGGGTTCGTGGTCCAGTGCGCTGACATCGACAGTGATCAGATCCATCGAGATCCGGCCCACCACCGGGCAGGCGACCTTGCCAGCATAGAGCGAGATGCCACGTCCCATCGCGCGGTGCAGCCCGTCCGCATAGCCCGCCGCCACCGTGGCGATACGGCTGGCGCGCGGGGCGGTCCAGCTGTTGCCATAGCCCACCGTTTCGCCCTGGGCCACGTCGCGCACCTGAATCACCGGCAGGTCGAGGGTGACGACCGCCTTGGCCTCGTCGAACGGTTCGCCCCCATAGAGGCCGACGCCGGGGCGGCAGAGGTCAAAGTGATAATCCGGCCCCAGCAGGATACCACCCGTGGCCGCCAGTGAGCGCGGAACTTTAATTCCGTCCGTCATCTCTTTGAAAACGCGCAATTGCTTGCGGTTCATATCATGGTCTGGTTCATCGGCGCAGGCCAGGTGCGACATGATCAGAACCGGGTTCTGGCGCAGCGCGATCTCGCGCAGCTGAGCCCAGTCTTCGGGTTCCAGCCCCAGCCGGTTCATTCCGGTGTCAAGCTGGATGCCAAAGCGGTGGCCCGGCAACTGCTCCACATGGCGGAGCATCTGATCGACCGAGTTGATCATCGGGGTCAGCCGGTTGGCGCGCAGGATGCCCGCGTCGCCCTCCATATGGCCCGAGAAGACACCGATCATCGGTTCGGGACCGACCGACTTGCGCACCGCGGCGCCTTCCTCGGCGGCGGCGACAAAGAACTTGCGGGCCCCGGCACGGGCCAGGCGGGCGGTGACACGGCCAGACCCAAGGCCATAGCCATCGGCCTTGACCACGGCAGCGGTCTCGGTGGCGGTGCGGGCATCCAGCGCCCGCCAGTTGTCGGCAAGCGCGTCGAGGTCGATGGTCAGATGTGCGGTACTCATGCCCCGTTCATGCCATGGGGGACGCGGGGGTCAAGGGGAATTGGCGGTTGCGCACGTGGGTTTGTGGGCGTCATAGGCGGCTTCAAGCTCGGTTCTGAGGAAATCGCCAAAAACCAGCGGTGGAAATTTCGGCGCGCCGGTTCCCGGAAGCGGTTCAATCACCGTATTCACATGCGGATCGTAGAAGAACGGGCAACTGAACCGTTCGTGTCCCGAACGGTTGATCACCCGGTGCGGGGTCGATTTGAGCCGTCCGTTCGACATCCGGTGCAGCATGTCACCCACATTGACCACCAGCGCGCCGGGGCGATGAGGCACGTCGACCCACTGGCCCGCCGGGGTGCGCACCTGAAGCCCGCCGACACTGTCCTGCGCCAGCAGGGTGAGGCAGCCGAAATCGGTATGAGGAGCAGAGCCGTAGAGGTCGTCCGGGCTGGCCGGGGGCTGCGGTGGGTAATGCAGCAGGCGCAGCCAGACGGTCGGGCGGTCAAAGGCCGACAGAATGGACAGGTCAGTGACACCAGCAGCCGCGAGCGCGATGGTCGTCAAACGGTGACCAAGCGCGCACATTGCGGCGCTGTAGCGTTCCAGGACATCGCGGAACCCGTCCAGGTCCGGCCAGCGGTTCGGCCCCGACAGATACTCCTCCGGGATCGCCACCGGGTCCTCTCGCATCATCATGAAACTGGCCGACTGGTTCGGCTTGGTCACGGTGGCAAGGGTCGAGTTCACGTCGGTCGAACTGTTGATCGGGATATAGCCGCGATGGCTGCGGTCGACCGCAATGGCCATCTTCTGCTCAAGCGGCAAGGCATGAAACCGGCGCGCGGCCTCGAACAGCGCTTCGGTCAGGGCGGGGTCGATGCCGTGACCGGTGATATACCCGAAACCTGTGGTGCCATAAGCCGCAAGGAAATCCGCGGCGCTCTCTGTGTCGGGACGATCACCCAGATGGATGACGGGAATCTCGGTGAATTCGGTCATGTCCTTCTCGCGTTGCGGGACCGGGAAACAGCTGGGTCGCAGGTTCTGTCCGTTTCGATTTGTCGACTTGCCGTCTCTCTCGCGGCGCACACCATGGATCGGGCCGGGAAAGATGTTTGGCTGGTGCGCCACAAGCCCTTGGTTTTGCGTCTATTCTTCAGGC
Organism: Ruegeria alba; assembly: GCF_022321465.1. Lineage (NCBI taxonomy): Bacteria > Pseudomonadati > Pseudomonadota > Alphaproteobacteria > Rhodobacterales > Roseobacteraceae > Ruegeria > Ruegeria alba. The sequence goes on from NZ_JAKOEM010000012.1 coordinate 64,062, forward strand.
ATTTGCTGGTGGCGCGGCACGGGGTCCCGATACCCGTAGACGCGCCCTCAGTATTCCGCGATTTCGCCGCCCTGCTGCCAGGGCTTCACGAGATTTCCAAAGCGGGTGAACTGCGCCTCGAAGCTCAGTTCGACCGTGCCGATGGGGCCGTGACGCTGTTTGCCCACGATCACCTCGGCCTTGCCGTGCAACCGTTCCATCGCGGTTTTCCACTCTTCCATCCGGTCCAGCTCGTGATCGCCCGGCTTTTCGCGTTCCTTGTAATATTCCTCGCGGAACACGAACATCACCACGTCGGCATCCTGCTCGATCGAGCCCGATTCCCGCAGGTCGCTCAGTTGCGGCCGCTTGTCGTCGCGGTTCTCTACCTGGCGGGACAGCTGGGACAGCGCGATGACCGGAATGTTCAGCTCCTTGGCGATGGCCTTCATCCCCATCGAGATCTCGGCGATCTCGTTCACCCGGTTGTCAGCCATCCCCCGGCACAGCTGGAGATAGTCGATCACCAACAGGTCCAGCCCATGGGTCCGCTTCAGCCGCCGCGCGCGGGCGGCCAGCTGGCTGATCGGCAGGGCGGGCGTGTCGTCGATGAACAGCGGACAGGCCTCCAGATCCTTGGCGGCGTTGACGAAGCGTCGGAACTCGTCCTCGGTCATGTCGCCCTGGCGGATCTTGTGGCTGGAGATTTCCGAAGCCTCGGCCAGAACCCGGCCCGCCAGCTGCTCGGCGCTCATTTCCAGGCTGAAGAAGCCCACCACGCCGCCATCCACCGCGCCCTCGGTGCCGTCATGGCGCTGGCCACGCTTATAGGCCTTGGCCACGTTGAACGCGATGTTGGTCGCCAGCGAGGTTTTCCCCATCGACGGACGCCCGGCCAGGATGATCAGGTCGGATGGGTGCAACCCGCCCAGCTGCTTGTCCAGATCGACCAGCCCGGTCGAGATGCCAGCCATGCCGCCGCCGCGCTGATAGGCCTGGTTGGTGACATTGACTGCCTCGGTTACCGCCTTGAGGAAACTCTTGAATCCGCTGTCGGTCTGGCCCTGTTCGGACAGCTTGTAGAGCTTCTGTTCGGCCTCGACGATCTGCTCCTTGGGCTCGCTGGCCACATCGACGCGCGCCGCCTTGTCCGAGATGTCGCGGCCCAGCCGGATCAACTCGCGCCGGATCGCCAGATCATAGATCATCTGCGCATAGTCGCGCACGGCAAAGGCGCTGATCGAGGCACCGGCGAGATTGACCAGATAGGCGGCCCCGCCCAGTTCCGCCAGCCCCGCATCCTCGGCCATGAAGGATTTCAGCGTCACCGGCGAGGCCAGCGCGTTCTTGGCGATGCGGGCGGCGGCCACCTCCCAGATACGGGCATGCACCGGGTCATAGAAATGTTCGGGTCCGATGATTTGGGCGACCCGGTCATAAAGGTCGTTATTGGTCAGTATGGCGCCCAAGAGCTGCTGTTCGGCCTCGACCGAATGCGGCATGGTGTCCGGGTTTTGGACTTCGGCAGTTGCCTGTCCGATTGTGGTGATCTCGTTCATGTCTGCTCTACCGCCTCTTGGGTCAGAGGTCATAGCCGAGCGTCGCGAGTCGGCCAAGTTGTATGTTTTCTGGGGATATGCTGTGCATATCTCCGCACCCCCCGTATCTTGAAGGAGCGGCGGGGGGTACGTCAATATCTGGTGGAGCGGCGGCGCCTTTCAGCCAAGAGACGCCCGGGTGCCGTCGCGTCGGGTGTCAGCGTTTGTTGGCGGCCTGCCAGGCGCGTGGATCCTTGAGAAAGGCCTCGACCCCGCTCAGCGTGACCTCGTCAAAGGCCCCTTGCGCGCGCGCCTCGGCCAGCACATCCCACCAGGTGCACAGGTAATGCAGCGCAACCCCGTGATCGCCCAGCGTCTTTTCCGTCTCGGGGAAGATGTCGTAGTAAAAGATCACCGCCGTATGGCCGCAGCTTGCGCCCGTCTTGCGGATCGCATCGACAAAAGAGAGCTTGGAGCCGCCATCGGTGGTCAGATCCTCGACCAGCAGAACCCGCTGGCCCTCGCTCATCGCGCCCTCGATGCGGGCGTTGCGGCCATAACCTTTCGGTTTCTTCCTCACATAGGTCATCGGAAGCGCCATCCGCTCGGCCACCAGCGCGGCAAAGGGGATGCCCGCCGTCTCTCCTCCGGCGATGTTGTCAAAGGCCTCGAAACCTGCGTCGCGCATCACGGTGACGGTCAGGAAATCCATCAGAGTCGCGCGGATGCGCGGAAACGAAATCAACTTGCGGCAGTCGATATAGCTGGGCGAGGGCAGTCCCGAGGCCAGGATATAAGGTTCTTCGGTGTTGAAATTCACCGCGCCGATTTCCAGCAACATGCGGGCAGTCAGACGGGCGATTTCTTCGCGGGTCGGGTAGGCAGCAGGGATCATGGTCAGGTTCCGTTTTTCATGGGCGGGACCAGAATTTTGTGGAAAATTCTGGGGCAAATTCTTCGTTGAAGAATTTGTTACCCGGTCACCCTCCAATGCAGCGGGAAGCCGGGATCGAACACGGTGACGGTGTGGTCCGCGACGGGCAGGGTCTTGGGGATGGTGAGCGGGTCAAGCTTGCTGAGTGTGATCGTGTCGGCATTGATAGGCAGGCCAAAAAAGGCGGGACCGTTCAGCGAGGTAAAGCCTTCCAGCTTGTCCAATGCGCCCGCCTGTTCGAATACATGGGCAAGGCAGGAGAGTGCTATGGGCGCAGTGAAGCAGCCTGCGGCACAGCATTCTGCCTCCTTGGCATGGGTGGGATGAGGTGCGCTGTCGGTGCCGAGGAAATAGCGCGCATCGCCCGAGGTGGCGGCAGCGACCAGCGCCTCGCGGTGCTGGCGGCGCTTGAGAATCGGCAGGCAGTAGTAATGCGGGCGCATACCGCCCACCAGCATGTCATTGCGGTCGAACATCAGATGCTGGACAGTGATCGTCGCCCCCAGGCCCTCGGGGTTGGCCGCCACGTAATCGGCACCGTCCTTTGTGGTGATGTGCTCCATGATCACGCGCAGCCCCGGCATCGTGCGGCGGATCGGGTCCAGCACCCGGTCGATGAACACCGCCTCGCGGTCGAAAATGTCGATCTCGCGATCGGTGACCTCGCCATGTACGCAGAGCGGACAGCCGATTTCGGCCATGCGTTCGAGTACCGGGCGCACCTTGTCAAAGTCCTTCACGCCGCTCGCGGAATTGGTGGTGGCGCCCGCCGGGTAGAGCTTGACCGAGGTGATCAGCCCGCTTGCATGGGCCGTCGCCAGATCGTCGGGATCCGTGTCTTCGGTCAGATAGAGCGTCATCAGCGGTTCGAACGTCATGCCCTCGGGCAGCGCCGCCAGGATCCGTTCGCGATAGGCGGCCGCCTGCGCCCCGGTCACCACCGGCGGCACCAGGTTCGGCATGACGATGGCGCGGGCGAAATGGCGCGCGGTTTCGGGCAGGACGGCGGCCAGCATGGCGCCGTCGCGCAGATGCAGGTGCCAGTCGTCGGGGCGGCGGATCGTGAGGCTCTGGGTCATGGCGACCCGCTAGCACAGGTGCGGCATTCGGGAAAGGGGGCGAGGCAATTTGCGCGGTTCTCAGGTGCGCGGTCGCGCGGCAGTCTTGAGGCTCTGGGGGACAATATGCGCCGGACTCTGACACTCGATCATATTTACGACGCCGATCCCGATCGGCTGTTTCGCCTCGTCACTGATCTGGACACGCTGGATGCGGTGATTCATCCCTGGATGCGGCTGGATCATCTGCCCTCGGGGCCAGTGCATCAGGGGCAGGTAATCGATGTTGACCTGTCGCTGCTGGGTCTTTTTCCGTCACAGCCCTATCGGATGGAGGTCACCCTGTTCGACGCCACCACCCGACGTATGATATCCGAGGAAACGGGCCATGGTCTGCGGTGTCTGGTGCACGCTTTACAGGTTCTGCCAGCCGGCGCGGGCGCGCGACTGGTCGACCGGATCGAGGTCGAGGCGGGTTGGCTGACACCGCTGCTCTTGTTCTGGCTTCGGGTCACCCATGCCTGGCGTCATCATGTGCGCAAGCGGCTGTTGCGGACTCAGGCCTGACCGGGGGGCGGCGCGAACTTCCCTGCGCGCGCGTCCTCTTCCAGCTCTTCCAGCCGCCGCCGAAACCGGCGCGCGGGCATCCGGGCGATCACGTTTCGGCAAAGTACCATGTTCAGATAGGGCCGGTTCTGCCGGTCAAGAACGGCCACCAGCCCCTTGAGATAGCGCGGATAGGAGCGGCGGGCGCGATAGACCTTAAAGAAGCTTTTGGCATTCAGCTTGCCGGTGCCGGCCATCAGCAGGATTCGATAGAGCAGGTTCATATCCAACAAGCGCGCCTGCAACTCGGCCCCCATGTAGCGCATGCGTAGGCGGGTGACATTGTCGCGGGCAAACAGTGTCGCGTGCATCGCGTCGAGCGATTCGACCGGATCGTAAAGGATGAAGGCATGTTCCGCCGCATCCAGCATGTCGGGTGCATAGCCATAGCGGTCGGTGAACGAGACCCGGCGCATCTCGGTAAACCGGTCGTCCCATTCGGTCATGCGCGCATCCAGCGTTGCCTGCGGCTGCACTGCCACCACGGTGGCGCCGGGGGCGGCCACGGAAAACGCCGCCGCCGCATAGCCGCAAGGCCCGGCACCGTAAAAGACCACGCGTTCGAAATCCTCGAAGAAGCCGTCATCAATCAGACGGTCGAAGAAGCCATAGACCTTGGGGTCGCGAAACCAGGTATCGCCGTCGGAGATGATGCACAGATGCGACCAGCCCTTGGACTTGACCAGTTCGAAGCCAAAGGGCTGATGGGTTTCCGAGATCGAGCGAATGCCCTCGGCGGTTTCAAAGGTCACGAGCAGCGTCGGTTCACGGTCGATGAAGGTTGCAAAGTGGCGCGGGCCCAGTTCCTGGGCCATGCCGTCGGCCTCGGCCTGTTCCAGAAGCTTTTGCTTCCACACCTCACGACGGAATCCGGCGATGGATTCGTCGATGCTCGTCTTTGCGTCCTGCATAACTGGTCCTCGATACTCCGGCCTCGTGGCGGGCTGGTTTCGAAGTCAGGATCTAGACGGGAATTGAGGCTAAATTGGGCAAATCTCAGGCCGGTTTCGGGTCGTTTTCCGGACCTTCTCCGGCGGATTCCAGGCGGCCCAGATTGGCGAACCCCACCAGCGTGCGGGCCGAGGCGGCGCTGATCAGGCGCGAAGGCGGCGTCATGAGGAGCCGCGCGAACAGCGCCCGATAGGGTTCCTGCTTCATCAGGTCGGTAAAGCGTTTCTGCCGCCATTCCACCGCGCGCTTGTGCAGCCGCGCCAGTTTCGCATCGGCCAGCAGGGCCTGGCGCAACGCAGTGCTGCGTTCGTCATATCGCAGGATCGAGTCGTCGCTATCGGTGTTGAAATTGCGCTCGACCCAGTAATCGACATCCAGCATGTGCTCGGAATGCACCGCGCGGCCGCGATCGGCCTTGAGCACGTAGCTTTCCATCGCGCCCAGCGGATAGTGGTTCAGTTGCGCCAACCCGTAATTAGGGCGGCCATAGCTGGAGAATATCCGGTTCTCGCGGAACATTTCGTCCAGCGCGCGGCCGTGCCCGTCATACCAGTGCGAGCTTTCCAGCCGCTCGGGCACCGGGTTGCGCGGGCGGTGCACCCCCAGTTTGCGATAGGTGCCGTCGTTGCGGTAGAGCGTCTTGAACATCGAGGCGCGCCACGGCCAGAACATGATCTCGGGGGCGCAGCGGGTGAACTGGCCGGTCACCGGTGCATCCACGTAACGCGGTGTGTCGGAATTGCCGAACAGCCGCCAGGTCAGCGTGATCGCAGTGGCGCGCGGCAGCGCCTCGAACAGGGCCGACAGGCTGCCGTCGCCCACATGGATGTTGACGAATTCATCCACGTCCAGCGGCAGGATCCAGTCGGCCTGTTTCACCAGCCGGTGTTTCGAGGCCGCCTTGAGTGCCGTGAACTGGATGCCCCCCTTGTCATAGGGGCCATCATTGCGCAGATGAACCAGCACGCCCATCTCGGCCAGCCGATCCAGCATCTGGTCGGTGCCGTCCTGGCAGTCGTTTGAAAAGACAAGGAAATCCGTGAACCCCACCGCCTGGTGATGGGCCAGCCATTCCAGCAGAAACGCTGCTTCGTTGCGAACCGTCAGAACCGCCAGACTGCGCATGCGCCCTCACCAATCGCTGCGAAACACCGCGACCTTACCTTGGGACCAGCGCGGGAAGAAGACCAGACCGGCGCGGCGCATTGCCTCGAATACGCGGGCGACGCCCTCTTTGCCCACCCATTGCGGATGCAGTTCGATCAGCACTGCGCGTAGACCGGACAGGTCAAGCTGCGGCAGCAGGTCCACCTCGGCCCCCTCGATATCGCAGACCAGCACGCTGGGCCGGATATCGGCCAACGCCTTGGCAGCGCCGCGCACGGGCACCTGCACCTTTTCCACCGTGTCGTCATCCTCGGGCAGCGGCGCAAGCGAGCTGTCCAGGATCGAGGAGCGCTGATAAAATGTGCGCCGCCCGGGTTTGTCCCCCAGCAGCGCGTGGTGGATATGGGCGTTGGTGACGCCATTGGCGGCATGCACCGCTTCGATATAGGGGATCAGGCGCGGATTGGCCTCGAAACAGTGCACCTCGGCGGCGCGGGTCTTGGTGGCGATCAGGGTCGACATGAAGCCGATACCGGCGCCCAACTCCATCACCACGTCGCCCTCTTTCATCATCCGATAGGCGGCACGCGCCTCCTTGGCCTCGTACCCGTCGGTGCGCAGCAACAGGCGCACCCGTTTCGGCAGGATGTCGGTATCGAGTGGAAAACGCATCCCGCGCGAGGTCAGGAACTTGCCGTCATGGGTCTGTGATCCGTCTGCCATGGCTCAGCTCTCCACATCCAGCGCCAGCGCATAGGCGACCCGTTCGGTGCCGGTCAGCTGTACTTCCAGCGCCTGTTTGTATAGGGCCTCGAACTCGGGCATGCCATGCAGTTCGGCGGCCTTGGCCCGGTGCCAGTCAAGCCCCGCCGCATGCAGGTCGCACAGGGTGTCATCCTGCATCAGCCGGTCATATTCGGCGCGCATCCGGGGCAGGTTGCGCTTGATCGTGACATCGCGGTGGTCGTTCCAGTCCATCCGGATCCAATAGTTCAGCCCGATCGAGCGATCCACATGCAGCGCCCGGCCGCGCTGGCGCTTGACCAGGAAACTCTCGGCGCTGCGCAGCGCGTAATGGTTGAGCTGGAGCAGGTCGTAGCCGATGGATTTCTTGGAGTTGCGCCAGCCCGATTTCAGCGCCTCGCCGGTCATGTCCTGGCCCGAGCCATTGACCCATTTCACCTGTGCTTCAAAGGCTTCGTCCAGCTTGTTGGGGCGGTGGCAGCTGATCTTCTCATAGGCGCCGATATTGCGGAACATGGTCTTGAAGCCCCAGACCGTATGCGGCTTGGGGCAGTATTTGGGCGCACAGGCATCGAACTGGTCGATGACGAATTCGTCCTTCAGTTCGGTCACGCCGTTATGGCCGAACAGCCGCCAGGTCATCGCCACATTGGTGGCCTCGGGGGCGGCGGCAAAGAAATCGTCCAGCGTGCCGTTGCCGCAACGGATATTGATGAACTCGTCGACGTCGATATGGATGATCCAGTCGCTGTTTTTCAGCACCGGTTCCTTCAAGGCCTGGTTCAGTGCGTGCTGCTGGGGAGAGTTGCCTTTCCACTTGTCGTTGTTGCGGTGCTGAAGCACGCCAAGCTCCTGCAACCGGTCGAGAATTTCGCTGGTGCCGTCAGAGCAATCGTTGGTGTAGATCAGGAAATTGTCGACCCCGATGGCGCGGTGATAGGCCACCCATTCGACGATGTAGGGGGCCTCGTTCTTCATGCAGCCGACGATGATATTGCCGGTCTTGCCCTTGGCCAGCTTGCGCGGCTTGGCGGGAGAAAAGGCGGCGGCCAGCTGTTCCTCGTCGACCGCGCCGATGCGGTTATGCGGCTCGTAGGAGGATTTGCGCAGCTTCTCGAAATTCTGTACCGCCAGCGGCGGCATCAGCCGGCGGGCGGTCTCGCTCAGGCTGTCATCGCTTTCGGGCTCGGGCTGCGGGGCCGGGGAAGGCCCGGTTTCGGCGGGTGCGGCCGCCAGTTGCTCGGCCCTGAGCGCCAGCTGCTCGGCGCTCAACTTTTCAATCCGCCAGCGCGCCGCCAGCAGGTATTGCGAGGCGCGAAAGCCGCGCTCGGGATCGGCCTCGACCCAGTCGGCGGCGGGCGGCGGGGTGAACTGCTCCTCGTTCAGGCCGGGATGGTCTAGCATCAGGGCGCTGTTGGCGGCCTCGAACCGGGCCGATATCGCGGCCAGCCCATCCGGCGCCGGAGGCGGGCCGTCTATGGCCAACTCGTCCAGCAGGCTGCGCCACAGTTGCCGTGTCACAACCTTGTCGCCATTGGCCATATAGCGCAGCAGCAATTCATTGAACCGGCGCTGGCGCGAGAGGGCGGCGGCCGAGGGCAGGGGGGTGGCCAAGGTCGGCTCGGCCCGCCCGATGCCGCGCGTGATGCCGAACATCTCGCGCACCAGCTCGGTCGCGCCGGGGCTGGCCAGATCGGCAGGATCGTGAGAAAACAGCCGCACCGCTCCGGTGCCAAACCCCTCTTCCCACAGAGCCACCAGCCCGACGAGGTCGAGCCAGAAGGCTGGCCCCTGCGTCTCCTCGAACATGCCCCGGATCGGGTCGATGTCGGGCATCGCGGCGATGGCCGCCCGCCACCAGCCGGGCGCGCCGATCAACTCCAGCTCTTGCTCCAACGGCGCGGCGCGGCCTTCCGTAACCTGGGCGGCATAGTGATCCAGCAACATGCGCGCAGGGTCGCTCACCGTGGCGACCACTTGGATGTCATCGGAGAGAGGTGCAAGCAGGTCGCGCAGCCGCGCCACTTCGGATGGGCGGTGTATCGAACTTGCCATCTGTGCCGCCGACAGGATCAGCGTGTCTGGGCGGGTGGCGGCGATCTCGGCGCGCAGCCCTTCGATCATCGCATCGCGCAGCACCGCCTGTGCTTCGGGCGCGGCATAGCCACGGTTATAGCGGAACGGGTCCACATGGTCGGGGTCTGTCACCGCCATATACAGCCGCATGTGGTTGCGGTTGCCTGGGCTGCGGGCAAACAGCACGCCCTGCGATTTCAGCCCTTCGCGTTTGTCCGACAGGATCGACTGGATGCGGTCCGCACCCGTTGTTTCGGGACCGATATGAAGGACGATACGCATCAGCTGGTCTGATCCTCACTCGGGGTCGCGTCTGGCTCGGACACCGTTTCTGTGACGGTCTCTGCGCCGGTTTCGGGGTTCTCGTTCACGGTGCCCCACCAACGGATCGGCAGGCCGAGAAAGGCACCGATCCGGGCCGGGGCTTCGGGGTCGAGAATGTCATATTCCAGAAAGCGCGGATCGCCCGCGAAGACCCGGCGGCAGAAACGGTTGTGCCCGTCGATCCAGCGCACGATATCCGCCGGTGTCCGACCGTATTTGCCCGGCAGACCCGGCACGTCGAAGATGCGCAGCCGCTTGCGGCCCAGATTGGTCCAGCGGATCATGCTGTTGGCCTGCGCCTCGGGGTCGCGATAGGACAGGATGAATCTCGCCCCCGGATGCCGTTCGATGATCGCCTCGAGCAGGCCCCAATCGGTTTGCGGCCAGCGGTTCAGCTCGCCGCCCACCACGTTGATCTCGCTTAGCGCGTCGAACTCATCAAGCAGATGCAGCGGGTCGCCGGTTTCGAAATAGCCGCGATACATCAGATCGCCCAGGAAATGGCGCGCCACCTCTGGGTTTGTCGACTGGAACTTGCGCACCTTCCAGTCCGCCACTTTCAGCCCCGAGGCGCGCAATGCCACTCCCAGCGTGGTGGTGCCCGATTTGGGCAGGCCCAGATTGATCACCCTGAGCCTGGCCATCAGAGTATCCCCATCTCTTGCAGCAATGCTTCTTCGCCCGGTGGTAGGGTCGAGGCGGCGCGCAGCTGCGCCTGCATCTCGCGATAGGCGGGCTGGTTCAGCAGGGCGGCACATTTCTCGCGGTGCAGGCGCACCGCCTCGTCATGCAGCGCGCCGATCTCGCGATGAGCCTTGATCCGCTCCAAGGCATCCTCCAGCGCGGGCAGGTAGCGTGCGATACTGGTATCCTGCCAGGCCGGGTCGTTCCGCTCGCGCCAATAGGTGTCGTCAAAGGCCCTGTTTTCGCGGTTCACATCGCCCCGGTCGTTCTTGACCAGGTAGCTGTCCAGCGAGCGCAGCGCATAGTGGTTGAGCGTCGCGAAGTCGCGCGCGCCCTTGGCCGGAAACTTGCGGATGCGGCGCGGATTGGCCGCGACCAGGAACTTGTGCGGCACCTGCCGGCCCGACCCATCGGCCCAGGCCAGCCCCTTTTTCTTGCCCTGCTTCTTGCTGAAAAAGGGCCGGTGCGCGCCGAAATACTGCAAGGGAAAGTCGCGCCGGGTCAGCGATTTGACCTCGATCGCGGTCTCACCGCACCAGATGTCGGGATTGTGAGAGCGGGTGAACTGCGCGATCACAGGCCGGTCCTCGAACCCGTCGATGCCGTCATTGGCGAAGAACTGGAAATGCACCGAGATCGCCGCGGGGGCGCCACAGGCGGCGATCAGCGCGGGGATTGTGTTGTCGCCCACATGGATGTTCAGGAACTCGTCGACATCGGCGATCCAGACCCAGTCGGCGGCCTGTACCACGGTGCGATGGGCGGCATCCTTCAGCGCCTCCATCTGGTAATTGCGCCCCTCTGCCGGGTTGGGCAGATGCACCACGTTGCCACACAGATCGGCCAACTCGGTGCCACCAGCGGCCAGCGCGTCCAGCAGCCGGTCGGTGCCATCGGAACAGTCATTGGAATAGAACAGGAAATCGGTGACCCCGATCAACCGGTTGAACGCGATCCATTCCAGCAGGAACGGCCCCTCGTTCTTGACGCAGGTCACCGCCGTTATCCGCATGCACTTGCCCCGGTTGCCCTGGAATAGATTGCTGTCATCGCCTGTTTGCGGGCGGTTTTCCCGCCCTCCGATTGTTTCCAATGTCATGACATTTGCGCGCACAAGCGTCAACAGACCCCTAAGAGTTAGACTATCGTCGCAGTCCTTGTGTCGCAAAACCGCCCCTCTGCCGCTTGACGCGGGCGCGCCGGTGATGCCCCATTGGGCGCGACACAGGGAACGGGGACAGACATGACACAGGCGCCATCCATAGACGCGGTGCAAAAGATGCTGGGCGAACAGGGCTACGTCTGCGGTCGGGCGCTGGCCACGGTCGTGTTCCTCTCGCTGCGCCTCGGGCGGCCGCTCTTTCTCGAGGGCGAGGCCGGGGTGGGCAAGACCGAGATCGCCAAGGCCATCGCCGCCGCCCTGGGCCGCCGCCTGATCCGCCTGCAATGCTACGAGGGGCTCGACGCCGCCTCGGCCGTCTACGACTGGAATTTCCCCGCCCAGATGGTCGCCATCCGCACCGCCGAGGCCGCTGGCGGCGCCGACCGCGGTGCGCTCCAGACGGAGCTTTTTTCGGATGACTTCCTCATCGAACGCCCACTTCTGCAAGCCATGCGGCCGGATCCGGCGGGCGCTCCGGTATTGCTCATCGACGAGCTCGACCGCACCGACGAACCGTTCGAGGCCTTCCTTTTGGAGGCCCTCTCGGATTTCCAGGTCACCATCCCCGAGCTTGGCACCATCAAGGCGCCCGAGCCGCCCATCGTCATCCTCACCTCGAACCGCACGCGCGAGGTGCATGACGCGCTGAAACGCCGCTGCCTCTATCACTGGGTCGATTATCCTGATTTCGATCGCGAGATGGAAATCCTGCATGCCCGCGCGCCCGAGGCCGCCGAGACCCTCAGCCGCCAGGTGGTGGCCTTCGTCCAGACCCTGCGCACCGAGGATCTGTTCAAGAAACCGGGCGTGGCGGAAACCATCGACTGGGCCAAATGCCTGCTGGCGCTCGACGTGATCGACCTGAGCCCCGAGGTGATCGCCGACACGCTGGGCGCGATCCTGAAATACCAGGACGACATCCAGAAACTGCAAGGGTCCGAGGCCAAACGCATTCTGGATCAGGCCAAGGCCTCCCTGGAACCCGCCTGATGCTTCTTTCTGGTCCGAAATACTCCGGGGGTGCGGGGGCAGAGCCCCCGCGAAGGCCGCATGCCTGAATACGCCCCGCTTGCCCTGCCGGAAAATCCGCGTCTGGCCCAGAACATCACCCATTTCGCCCGCGCCCTGCGCAAGGCGGGATTGCCGATCGGGCCGGGCCGCGTCATCGACGCGGTGCGCGCGGTCGAGGCGGCCGGATTTACCGAGAAACGCGATTTCTACTGGACGCTTCACGCCTGTTTCGTGAACCGCCCCGAACACCGCGCCGTCTTTGCCCAGGTCTTCCGCCTCTACTGGCGTGACCCGCGCTATCTGGAACACATGATGTCGATGATGCTGCCCGCCATCCGTGGCGTGCAGGAGGAACGCAGCGCCCAGGCCGCCGAGAAACGCGCCGCCGAGGCTCTGCTCGACGGGAACCAGCCGGAGCTGCCGGAACCTGAACCCGAGAAGGAGGGCGAGGAAACCCTGATCGAGGTCGACGCCTCGCTCACCATGTCGGCCGAGGAAAAGCTCAAGACGCTTGATTTCGAACAGATGAGCACCGAGGAGATCGCCCGCGCCAAGCGCATGCTGGCCCGGCTGACGTTGCCGGTAAAGCCGATCCCGTCACGGCGCAGGCAGGCGGCGGTGCTGGGGCCCCGCATCGACCGCGCCCGCACCCTGCGCGCTGCCATGCGCCAGGGTGGCGAGCTGCGCGATATTGCCCGTGCCGAACCGCGCCCACGTTGGCCGAATCTCGTGGTGCTTTGCGATATTTCCGGTTCGATGAGTCAATACAGTCGTATGGTCCTGCATTTTCTCCATGCCGTATCCAATGCCAAGGGGCAAGGCTGGGCCAAGGTGCATGCCTTTACCTTTGGCACGCGGCTGACCAATGTCACACGGCACTTGCGTCAGCGCGATGTCGACGCCGCGCTGAAATCCGCCGGGGCCGAGGCGCAGGACTGGGAGGGCGGTACCCGCATCGGCGCCTGCCTTCATGCATTCAACCGCGACTGGTCGCGGCGGGTGACGGGGCAGGGCGCGGTGGTGCTGTTGATCACCGACGGGCTCGACCGTGACAACCCCGACGCGCTTGCCGCCGAGATGGAGCGTCTGCATTTGTCCTCGCGCCGCCTGATCTGGCTGAACCCGCTGTTGCGCTGGTCCGAGTTTGCCCCCAAGGCGCGCGGTATCCGCGCCATGCTGCCCCATGTCGACAGTTTCCGCGCGGGCCATTCCATCGCCTCGCTCGAAGAACTGGCCGAGGTGATCTCGCGCCCCGACGATGTGGGCGAAAAGGCGCGGTTGCTGGCCCGGCTGGAGGAATGACCTCGGGTTGAATTGATCGTTCGCGTTCCGGGTGTATAGTTCCTCGGATTTGAATGGAGCGGCCATGGTTTTGAATTGCGTCGATTGCGAGGATCCGCCCGGCGGCAGGGCCTGTTGCGAACCCGGCCAGACCCCGATGTGTTTCATTAAGGATGGCAAGGCCCAATCCGTTTGCATGTCGCTGTCCAGCGATATTACCGGGGACGTGGAACGGTTCGCCGCGGCGTTGAAAGCGACGTTGCGCGCGCTGGCGGGGCCCGCCTATTTTGACGATATCGAACAGAACTTTCACCTTGCCGATGGGCGCGCGACCTTTGTCAGTGCGAATGGCCGGGTAAAGATGACGGCCCTGAACCCGGAGAGCGGTCGCGGCGGTGGCAGCGCCGAGGATCACGTTCGGGGGATGTAGCGTGTTCAGTTACGAGAACCTGAAACGATTTGTCCTGTTGTTGCTGATGCTGCGCCGGAAGTTTCCGGGCAGGGGATATGTGGCCTTTGCGCGGATCGGGTTGGTCATGATCGGGCTGGGCCTTCCCGGTGTGCTCGATCTTGTCATCTCGGGCGCTGTCGGGCTTGGGCTGATGACGCAGCCACCGGCCGATGATCGTCTGGCTATCGCCCAACTTGCGCTCATTGCTTGTGGCGTGGGCGTCATTCTGATGACGCTCTGGCTGTATGACCGGTACCTCGGACGGGTGCCGCGCGGCCTCAAAAACGAGGGGTGTTTCAACCTGAACATTCAGCCGGACACGCCGCTGGGGCCGCTTATCCAAAAGACGGCCCAAAGCCTGGGCAAAGTCGTCGACCTGTCCGGCATCCCGGACGCGTATTGGAGCCTCCCCATTCTGAGCGGGCCCATGTTCAACGACGATTTCGGCAGTTTTCTGGCAAATATCGACCGGCGGACCACGCCCCCCGGTCTGATGCGCTGGTCGGAGGAGGCAGAGGTCTATCGGATCTGGATCGAGGATCCGGCAGGTGTCATCGCGGGGCGCGGCTGATGGCGGCGCGCGCCGGATGAGCGCGACGCGGGACAGTGACCGCGCCTTCTGGGTGGCGCATCAGTACGCCTCCGACTCGGGCGGCGCGATAGAGCCGGACACGGCGATGCAAGGCCACGACCCGGCGCTGGCGCTGGCCGGGCATGTCGTCGCTGTCAACCGGCTCTATCTGGATCAGCACCGGTTTCAGCCGCGGATCGCCCGCTGTCAGACCTGGCTGCTGCCGGCCTCGCCCCGGATCAATGCCCGCGCCATCCAGCATGGCGCCCGGCGCGCGGTCTTTCTGCATGGCGGGCTGCTGCGGAGCCTGTGGAACGCGCTTCATATGCTGCTGGCGGGGTCGTGCTTTCTGGCCGACCGCTTCGGCTGGCAGGCCGCCGATCTGAGCCCGCCACCGCCCGCGCCGGGCGGCGTGCGGCTGTTTCCGCAGGTGACCGGCGGCGATGGGACCGACCCGCTGTCCTATCTCAAGGAGGTTTATGGCCGCGCGGTGGAATTCGTCTATTTCCACGAGATCGCACATCACGGGCGCGACCATATCGCCCGGCTGCGCGTGGTTGGCGGACAGGGCTTTGTCGACGAGGGGCTGGCCATGGCCGCAGGGGCCGGGACGGTGGCAGACCTGTTGCGGCTGCTTGAATTCGATGCCGATCTGAACGCGGTCGACATGTGCCTGAACGCCACCGGCTTTGCCACCTGGGCCGAGGGAGAGACGCCGCGCTTTGCCGATCCCGACTACATGACCAGCGAGCTGTTTCTGCACCTGACCGGCATGGTCACCCTGTTCATGCTGCTTGACCGGGCCGCCCCCAATGCTCCCGCGCAGTATGATGGCGGGCATCCCCCGGCGCTGCATCGGGCGATCCGGCTGTCGGTGGGGCTGGCCGATACGGTGCAGGCGGCAACGGGGCTGAGCCGCGCACAGGTCGATCCGTTTCTCGATCACGCCTGGTCCGAGGTGGTGAGCCTGGCCGGGCGGCTGGGGTATCCGCCTGGCCTGTGGACCGGACGGCAGGATCAGATCGCCCGCATCGGCCTGCTGGACGACATCGCCGACCGCGCCAACGCGCTCAGCCGCGAGATCGACGCCGAACTGGGACAAAAGCCCGCCGCACGCGGCCCGGCCTGAACCCCGGGCCGCCGATGCGGCCAATTTGATCTATGTCATGCCGGAACTCGAATATGTGATGTATTCGTGATGCAGAATATGAATCTGCAAGGGGGAGTGCCATGACACTCAACTGGAAAATCGGCGGGCTGCTTCTGGGGCTGGTCTTCTTTGCCGCCGTGCTGCTGGTCAAGCCGATCGGGGTCTCGACCCAGTTTGTCATTCTTGACGGGATCGTTGCCGACGCGGTGATGCCGGACCTCGTGACCAAGACCGAAGAGGGCTATACCTCGACCAATGCCTATCTGGCCAAATCAGGCGGCAAATATGCCAAGTCGGTGGCCAATCCGCTCAACTATTCCTTTGTCTTCGTACTGGCGATGATGCTGGGCGGGTTCCTGTCGGTGATGGCGCGCGGCGGTCTTGATCGGGCCGAGCGGGCAATCCCCGCGCTCTGGCGGGCCAATTTCGGTGACAGCGCGGTCAAGCGCTATGCAGTGGCCTTTATGGGTGGTTTCATCGTGCTCTATGGCGCGCGTCTGGCCGGGGGGTGCACCTCGGGCCACATGATGTCTGGCATGATGCAGACGGCGCTCAGCGGTTACATCTTTGCCGCCGGGGCCTTCGCCGCCGCCATTCCCGTTTCCATCCTGATGTTTCGCAAGGAGGTCTGAGCCATGACGTCGATCATTCTCGCAATCGTGATCGGGGCGGCCTTTGGCGCCGTGCTGGACCGGGTCGGCGCCGCCAATCCGAACGTGATCAACCGCATGCTGAACCTGACCGACCTGCGTCTGGCCAAGGCGATCCTGCTGGCGATCGGCACCGGATCGGCTCTGATGTTCGGTGGCCAGATGCTGGGCCTGGTCGATGTGGGCAATATGTCGGTCAAGACGGCCTATGTCGGTGTCTTTCTGGGTGGCCTGATGCTTGGCGCGGGCTGGGCTGCGGCGGGCTATTGCCCCGGCACCGGCGTTGTCGCGGCGGCCTCAGGGCGCAAGGACGCGTGGTTCTTCATCGCCGGCGGTCTGCTGGGGGCGGCGGCCTATATGGTGACCTATCCGGCGTGGAAGGCCAGCGGCCTGCTTGACAAGATCGCCGGGGGCGCGGTGACGCTGGGCACCGTACCCGGGTCGAAATACGAGGGCATGACGGCGCTGCCGGGCGACATTCTGGGTCTGGTGCTGGGGCTGGGCTTTGTGGCGCTGGCCTTTGCCCTGCCGGATCGGCTGATGGGGGCGGGCGTGCCGCGCACGGCTCCGGCCGAATAGGCGCGGTTTCATATCCCGGTGCATGGCTCTCGCGCAAATTCCCTGGCCATGCATCCGCGGCCCGGCGTTCGTGTTCGCGCCGGGCCGCATTTCGTTTGTCGTCACAATTGCTTCGCCCCTACTTTCGCACCATTGAATTGGCCGCGCCGCACGCCATACTGATCGGGTGGAGGCATGCATGGAACGATTTGACAACGCACCCGAGATCGCGCTGGCCTGGCACCGGCAGGGGCTGGGCGCGGCGCTGGCCACGGTGGTCGAAACCTGGGGCAGCGCCCCGCGCCGGGTGGGCGCGCAACTGGCGATCGGCGGCGATGGCCGGATCGAGGGATCGGTCTCGGGCGGCTGTGTCGAGGGCGCGGTGATCGTCGAGGCGCTGGAAGCGCTGGAGGACGGTGAGGCGCGGCTGCTGGAATTCGGGGTCAGCGACGAGGACGCCTTTGCCGTGGGTCTGGCCTGTGGCGGTACCATCCGCGTGCTGGTCGAGCCGGTGGGCAGCGTGCTGCCCGAACCGATGCTGGCCGAGCTGGTCGATGCCCGCGCCTCGCGTCAGGCGCTGGCCTATGTGGTCGACACTGCGCGCGGCACAAGGGCGCTGGTACGGGATGGCTATCGCGAACGGATGCGGATGGACCGGTCCGGCTTCGAAGAGGACGGGCGCACCTTTGTCGCCGTGCACAACCCGCCCCTGCGGCTGATCGTGGTGGGGGCCGTTCATATCGCCCAGGCGCTGGTGCCGATGGCGCGCATCGCGGGCTATGATCCGGTGGTGATCGACCCGCGCGAGGCCTTTGCCAGCGACGCGCGCTTTCCCGGCGAGACGATCCTGCATGACTGGCCCGACGAGGCGGTTTCGAAACTGGGTCTTGATGCGCGCACCGCGCTGGTGCTGCTGACCCATGACCCCAAGCTGGACGACCCCGCGCTCGAGGCTGCCTTGGCGGCGGATGTGTTCTATATCGGCGCGCTGGGTTCGACCCGGACCCATGCGAAACGGGTTGCGCGCATGCACGAGGCCGGGTTTACCGATGCCCAGATCGGGCGCATTCACGGGCCTGTCGGCCTCGATATCGGGGCGGCGGGCCCGGCCGAGATCGCGGTGGCGATCCTGGCGCAGATGACTGCGGTGCTGCGGGGTCGGGCATGAGGTTCGGCCCTGTCCCGGTGGCCGGGGCCGACGGCGCGATTCTGGCCCATTCGGTGCAGGCGGGGTCGAAGAAACTGCGCAAGGGGCTGCGGTTGGAGCCCGAGCATCTGGAACAGCTGACTCAGGCGGGCATCGCCGAGGTGATCGTGGCGCGGCTCGACCCCGGCGATTGTCACGAGGATGCCGCCGCCCGGCAACTGGCCGATGCGCTGGCGCCCGACCCGGGCGCCGCCGGGCTGCGGGTGACCGCGCCCTTTACCGGCCGCGTCAACCTGCTGGCGGACGGGCCGGGGGTGGTCTGCCTCGACGTCGACGCGATCGAGCGTTTCAACCTGGTGCACCCCATGATCACCGTGGCCACGGTGCCGCAGCATCAGCAGATGGGGCCGGGCGGCATGGTCGCCACGATCAAGGTGATCTCCTACGCGGTGCCGCAGGCCGATGTCGACCGCGCGGCAGATGCGGCACGTGGCGCGATCCGCCTTGCGGCGCCGGTGTTGCGCAGCGCCGGGCTGGTGGTCACCGACATTCCCGGCGGTCCGCCCAATGACAAGGGCATCGCCGCGATCCGGGGTCGGATCGAGGCGCTGGGCCTGACGCTTGACGACCTGCGGCTGGTGCCCCATCGCGGTGCCGAGCTTGCGGCGGCGATCTCCGAGGTTCGGGGCGACATGGTCTTGATCCTCACCGGCTCGGCCACTTCGGACCCCGAGGACGTGGCCCCCGCCGCCCTGCGCCGCGCGGGCGGCGTGGTCGAGCGGTTCGGCATGCCGGTCGATCCGGGCAACCTGCTGTTTCTGGGTGCTCTGGGCGCGCGCCCGGTGATCGGCCTGCCGGGCTGCGCCCGCTCACCGGCGTTGAACGGGGCCGACTGGGTGCTGTCCCGGGTGGCCTGCGGGGTGCCGGTAAGCGGCCGCGACATCGCCGCAATGGGGGTCGGAGGGCTACTCAAGGAGATCCCAACCCGTCCGCAACCGCGCGCCGGACGCGGTGCCACGTCATAAACGGGGCCAAGCAGGGCTCGCAATCTGCTTCGTGGGCTGACCGAGCTTTGGCGGATCGGTTCGGGCGCGCCAGCTCTTCCACCGCATGAACTGGCATGTCGGTGACAGAGTTTGCCAATGCAAACTCTGCAACCAAAATCTCTGACGAGATTTTGCTAGCGCCCCAACAAAGAAAACCCCGCCGGGATTCGGCGGGGCTAGGTCTTTGCGCTGCGAGTAAGATTACTTCTGCGGCAGCGGGCCGATCATCATGATCATCTGACGGCCTTCCATCTTGGGCATGTTCTCGATCTTGCCCACTTCCTTGACGTCTTCTGCCACCCGTTCCAGCAGCTCGCGGCCCAGGTTCTGGTGCGCCATCTCGCGCCCGCGGAACCGCAGCGTGACCTTCACCTTGTCGCCATTCTCCAGGAACTTGAAAACGCTGCGCATTTTGACGTCATAGTCATGAGTGTCCGTGTTGGGGCGGAACTTGACTTCTTTGACCTCAATGATCTTTTGTTTCTTGCGCGCTTCGCTTTCGCGTTTCTGCTGCTCGTACTTGTATTTGCCAAAGTCCATGATCTTGCAGACCGGGGGCGTGGCATTGGGGGAAATTTCGACCAGATCCAGACCGGCTTCCTCGGCCATGGCCATGGCCTTGGCAGGATGCACGACACCGACATTTTCACCATCTGCGCCGATCAGGCGGATCTCGGGTGCACGGATCTTGTCATTGACGCGCGGGCCGGTGTCGCGTTGCGGCGGCGCGTTGTGGGGTCTGCGGGCTATGGGAATATTCCTTTGTTGTTGCCAGAAATTCGAGGCCGGAAGGTAAACCGGCCCGCCCCGCGTTTCAAGCGGCATCGGCGGGCAGGCCCTTAAAAAAAGGGATATGTGCCGTTCAGGTTCACCCGGGCCGCGGCCTGGGCCGAAACTTAGCCCACAAAGGCCTTTTCGATCACGAATTCGCGCGGGTCGGAATTGGCGCCCTCGGTCAGGCCGAACTCTTCCAGAATGGCCTTGATGTCGTGGTTGAAGGCAAGGCTGCCGCAGACCATGGCGCGGTCGGTTTCCGGCTTGATGCCGCCCTCGATACCCAGATCGGAGAATACGGTGCCGTCTTTCAGCAACTCGGTGATCCGGCCCATGCGCGGGCTCTCTTCGCGGGTGGTGGTGGGGTAATAGCGGATCTTGTCGGCAAAGCCCTCGCCCATCAGTTCGGCCAACAGCTCGTCCTGCCGGACCTCCTCGATCAGCTGGCGGCCATATTCCAGCTCGGCCACCTGGCGGCAGGTATGGGTGATGATGACCTCGTCGTAATCCTCATAGGTCTGCGGCTCGCGCAGCAGCGAGGCAAAGGGGGCAAATCCTGTGCCGGTGGCAAAGAACCAGATGCGCTTGCCGGGCAACAGCGCGTCATGCACCAGCGTGCCAACCGGCTTGGGCCGCAGAATGATCTCGTCGCCGGGCTGGATATGCTGCAGTTTCGAGGTCAGCGGGCCGTCCTGCACTTTGATCGAGTAGAACTCCAACTCTTCGTCCCAGGCGGGCGAGGCGATGGAATAGGCGCGCAGAAGCGGTTTGCCATTGTCGCCCAAGAGGCCGATCATCACGAACTCGCCCGAGCGGAACCGCAGGCTGGCGGGCCGGGTCACGCGGAACGAGAACAGCCGGTCAGTCCAGTGTTTCACTTGCGTCACGGTCTGGGCGTCGGGCAGGGTGGGGGCCTTGATGGCGGCGGCTTCGGTCACGGGTCTCATCTCGGTCATTGTTCATGTCACCGGTGCGGTAAGCCGGCGCCTCTCTCTAGTCTTTGACATACATCATGAAAAGGGGAATGTCTCCCCTTTTCATTAGTGTACTAATGAATTTGGACGTCAGGTCAGCCGCGCAGACGGGCCTGATAGTCATGCGCCTGCCAGTCGGCGCGGGCCAGCCACTGCGCCTCGGGCTGGCGGTCGGCCAGGGCTGCGTCGATCTCGACCTCGTCGAACCCGGCCCGGCGGGCCATGGCATATTGATCGGCCAGCACATGACCCTTGGCCCGCAGCCGCCCGGTATAGCCATGCAGGCGCAGGGTGCGCGCGATGGTAAAACCGCGCCCATCGGCGAAAGAGGGGAAATCCACCCGCACCATGCGCACCCGCTGCAACCGTGCCGCCAGCGCGTCGGGGTCGGCATCGGCGGGAACGTCCAGCGCCACCACGTCATTGGCCACATCGCCCAGGGCGGTGAAACCGTCGGTCCAGTCGTCGGGCTGAAAGCCCTGGTCGGTCACGATCACAGTCATGTCTTGTCTCCGTTGCGCACCATCTTGCCATCGACGAAATGGATGCCGCATTCTTCCTTGGTCTGGTTGCGCCAGCGCCCGGCGCGCGGGTCTTCTCCGGGAGCCACCGGCGAGGTGCAGGGCGCGCAGCCGATCGAAGGGTATCCCTGCGCCACCAGCGGATGCCGGGGCAGGCGGTTTTCCTCCATATAGGCGCGCACGTCCTCGGGGGCCCAATGGGCCAGCGGGTTAACCTTGATCCGGCCGGTGCCGTCCTCGACCTCGAAGAAGTCGAGCGCGGCGCGGGTGCCGGCCTGGAACCGCTTGCGCCCGGTGATCCAGCCGTCATAGCCCGACAATGCCCGTTGCAGCGGGATCGTCTTGCGCAGGGTGCAGCAGGCATCGGTGTCGCGCAGGCGCAGCGCGCCATAAGGGTCGTCGCGTGCGACGTCGTCGTCATCGGCGCGGATCACGTGGACGTTCCTCAGGCCCAGGCGCTCGCTCACCTCCTGCTGATAGACCAGCGTTTCGGCGAACAGCATCTGGGTGTCGATGAACAGCACCGGCACCTGCCGGTCGATCACCGCCGCCATGTGCAACAGCACCACCGATTCCGCGCCAAAGCTGGACACCAGCGCGATATTGCCCGCCTCGCGCAGCGCCCCGTGCATGACATCGGTGGCGCTGTGATGCTTGTAGCGGGCGTTGAGCGCCGCGACCTTCTGCGTCAGAACGCTTCGGTCGCGGCCCAGTTCGGTCTGGATCTCGTCAAGCGGCATCGGCGCGGGCCTCGGGATAGAGCGCCGCCTTGAACGGCGCCATGCCAACCCGGCGATAGGTGTCGATAAAGCTCTCCTCGCGGTCACGCCGCTGGTCCAGATAGGTTTCCACGATCCGCTCAATGGCGGGCACGATCTGGTCATAGGCAAAGCCGGGGCCGGTGCGCTCGCCGATGGCGGCGGTCTCGGTGGCGTCGCCGCCAAGGGTGATCTGGTAGTTTTCGACGCCCGCCCGGTCGAGGCCAAGGATGCCGATATGGCCTACATGGTGGTGGCCGCAGGCATTGATGCAGCCCGAAATCTTGATCTTGAGCGCGCCGATCTCATGTTCCAGCTTCAGCTCTTCGAAGCGGGTGGCAATCTCCTGCGCCACGGGGATCGAGCGGGCGGTGGCCAGTGCGCAATAATCCATGCCGGGGCAGGCGATGATATCGCTGATCAGGCCGATATTGGCGGTGCCCAGCCCGTTGGCGGCCAGTTCTGCATGGATCGCGGGCAGGTCGGATTTGTGCACATGCGGCAGGATCACGTTCTGTTCGTGGCTGATGCGCAGCTCGTCATAGCCAAAGCGTTCGGCCAGGTCGGCCATCACCCGCATCTGTTCGGCGCTGGCATCGCCCGGCGTGGCGCCATGCGCCTTGAGCGAGATGGTGACAATGGCATGATCGTCCCGCTTGTGCGCGGCGATATTGGTATCGACCCAGGACCGGAACACCGGATCCTTGGCATAGGCCTCATCGAACGGCGCCAGCGAGGACGTCCGCCAGGACGGAGGAGCGAAATGCCCCTTGATCTCGTCCAGCAGCGCCATGTCGGCGCCCTTGAACTGGCCGCGCACCTGGATGAACCTCTCGTTCACCTTGGCCCGGATCGCCTCGATCCCGTGTTCGAACACGGTGATCTTGATGCGCGCCTTGTACTTGTTGTCGCGCCGCCCGATCTGGTTCCAGACCGAAACGGTGGCCTCGAGATAGGCGAGCAGGTCGTCAAAGGCGACAAAGGGGCTCAGCTCCTGTCCGATCATCGGCGTGCGGCCCAGGCCGCCGCCGACGATCACCCGCGCGCCCAGCACGCCGTCGCGTGTCACCAGTTGCAAGCCGATGTCATGCGCCTTGATCACCGCGCGGTCATTGGCGGACCCGGTGATGGCGATCTTGAACTTGCGCGGCATGAACTGGAACTCGGGGTGGTCGGTCGACCATTGCCGCAGCAGTTCGGCATAGGGGCGGGGGTCGGCGACCTCATCCGCCGCGGCACCGGCGAAATGGTCGGCGGTCACGTTGCGGATGGTGTTGCCGCTGGTCTGGATCGCATGCAGCCCGACCTCGGCCAGCGCGTCCAGCATGTCGGGAACGTCACGCAGCTTGGGCCAGTTGTACTGGATGTTCTGGCGGGTGGTGAAATGGCCGTAACCCTTGTCCCATTTCTCGGCCAGAAGGGCCAGCTGCCGCATCTGCGCCGAATTCAGCGTGCCATAGGGGATCGCCACCCGCAGCATATAGGCGTGCAGTTGCAGATAGAGCCCGTTCATCAGGCGCAGAGGCTTGAACTCGTCTTCGGTCAGCGAGCCGTCGATGCGGCGTTCCACCTGGGCGCGGAACTGGGCGTTGCGCTCGGCAAGAAAGGCGGTGTCGAATTCGGAATAGCGATACATGTCTGGCTGTCCTTGGGTGCAGCCCCGGAGCCGGGGCCTTTTGAGGGGGGAAGGGCCTGTGGCTCAGGCCCGGGGCTGCGGAGAGGTTTCCTGCTTGCCATGGGCATAGTTGGACGGGCCGGTCCGGCGGAAATCCTCTCGAAAATGGACCGGCTCGGGGCCGTTCGGGCCGGGGCGGGCATCGGCCAGATAGGCGCCCACGACGCGGGCGGCCTGGCGTGAGGCGTCCAGCAACCGCAGCTGCGCATGCGCCTCATCGGTGATCAGCTCGGCCTCGGACAGCTCGCGCGACCAGCGGTCGTCGGCGGTCTGATAGATCACGTCGCCGTCGAGCAGGTCATTGGCGGTGACAATCTTGGGGGTGAATGCGCGGGCCATCAGGCAAGCTCCTTGTTGATCGTGCTGAGGGCGGCCGCCGCATCTCGCGGGGCCAGGCCCAGAAAGGTGAGGGCGGGGCCGTCCATCTCGGCGGCGGCCAGATCGGCGGGCAGTCGGTCGAGCGTGGTGGCCAGCACCCGCTGCTCCGGGCGCGAGGCGTTTTCCACCAGCGTCACCGGGGTGGCGCGGTCGGCGCCATGCATGATCAGCCGCCCCTGAACAAAGCGGGCCGATTTCTTGCCCATGTAGATCGCGGCCACCGCACCGGGACGGGCCAGCGCCGTCCAGTCGTGATCGGCAAAGCCCTGCATGTCATGTCCGGTCAGAAAGCGCACCGCGCTGTTGCGCCCGCGCCGGGTCAGGCTCTGGCCGATGCCCGCCACCGCCGCCGAGGCGGCGGTGATGCCCGGCACGATGCGCCAGTTGATCCCTGCGGCCGAGACCGCGTCGATCTCTTCATCCAAGCGCCCGAACACGGTCGGATCGCCCGATTTCAGCCGCACCACCCGGGCGCCGCGGCGGGCATGGTCCACCAGCAGCGCGTCGATATCGCCCTGTTTCCAAGAGGGGCCAAACCCGGCCTTGCCCACGTCGACCAATTCGGCGCGTTCACCCGCCAGCGCCAGCACCGCGTCGCTGATCAGCCGGTCATGCAGCACCACATCCGCCGCCGCAAACGCCTTGAGTGCGGCAACCGTTAGCAGATCGGGATCGCCGGGGCCTGCGCCGACGAAATCGACATGTCCGGGTCCCGGGTATATGCGCGGGGCTGTCATGCGGCTTGTCTCCTGTTTGACTTGCCTCTCAATATAGGAAATATTCCCGCTCAAGCTCCATATGCTGCGCCAAATAAGGACATTCGTTCCATCTTGGTGGCGGCAAAGGACGCGGGTTCGGATTTTGAGGAAAAAGCAGAATGTCAGTGCGCATTGACGAAACGGACCGGAAAATTCTGGTCGAGCTGCAACGCGATGCCAGCCAGTCGCTGGACGAGATCGCCAGCCGAGTGGGCAGTTCCAAGACCCCGGTCTGGAATCGGATACGCAAGCTCAAGGGGGCGGGCGTGATCGGTCAGCAGACGGTGATCCTCGACCCCGAGGCGCTGGGGTTCGAGGCCTGCTTCTTTGTCCTCATCCGCACCTCTGAACACGAGGCGGACTGGCAGAAACAGTTCCTCAAGGCGCTTCAGGATCGCCCCGAGGTGCAGGAGGCGCACCGGCTGGCGGGCGATATCGACTATATCCTCAAGGTCCGGGTCAAGAATGCCCGCGCCTATGATGCCTTCTATCAGGCGCTGATCTCCGAGGTGCGGGTGCATAATGTGACCGCGCTGTTGTCGATGGAAGAGATCAAATCGACCACCGTCCTGCCGCTGTGACAGGGCGCGTTGCCCTCTTGCCTTGGCCGGGCTTGGGTGCAAGACCCTATGATATGCGGCGTTGGTGGGTCATCTCGGGCTTTCTGGCGGCGGTGGCTGTTCTGGCCACCGGCGTCTGGAGCTATGGCTATCGTCAGGCATTGGGACAGCTTGCGCAGCGGGCCGAGGCAGATCTTGAACTGGCGAGCGACCGGTTGACCGCGCAATTGCAGCGTTACCAGGAAACCGCCGTTCTGCTGGCGGATCATCCGGCTCTGGGTAATCTGGGCGCCGAGACGGGGCGCCAGCAGGCACAGTCGCTGTTTCTTGATGTGGCAGACAAGACCTCGGCGCTGGAAATCCTCTATGCCGATACCCGAGGTCGCGTACTGGCATCTGCGCGCGGAACGCTGTTCAGCGACATATCCGAGACCGGGTATTTCCGGCGCGCGCTGCATGGCGCGCTTGGTAGCGCGCATGGCGTTCAGCACCCGCTGGATCTGCGCGCGATATATTATGCTGCTCCCGCGTTCGGCACTGATGGAAAGGTGCGCGGCGCCCTGGTCGTTGCCGTGGATATCGCGCATCTGGAATGGGATTGGCGCGGCAACACTCCGGCGGTCTTCTTCACCGATGTCTCGGGCCAGGTCTTCATCTCGAACCGCAGCGAGTTGCTTTGGTGGCGGCGGCCTGCCGGTCAGCCCGGCCTGGTACCGGCAAAGGGGCCGTCCTTGCCTTTTTCGGCACATCGGGTGGGGGGATACGAGATCTGGCAGCTCGACTGGGGGCCATACCTGCCCGCGCGGGCACTTCACATGACGCGGCCGCTGCCGGTGATCGGCATGACCGGCGAGGTGCTGGTCGACGTGGCGCCCGCCCGTCGTATCGCGGGGTTACAGGCTGCGGCGGTGGCCGCGATCTGCCTGGCCTTCGGTGCCATGCTCTATCTGGCGACAGAACGCCGTCGTACCCTGGCTGACGCCAACAAGGTGCTGGAAAGCCGGGTGGCCCAGCGCACACGGGCCCTGACCGCCGCCAACAGCGCGCTGCGCCGCGAGGTGGCCGAACGGCAAGAGGCCGAGGCAGCGCTGAAGCGTGCCCAGGCCGAACTGGTGCAGGCGGGCAAGTTGAGCGCGCTGGGCCAGATGTCGGCGGGCATCAGCCACGAATTGAACCAGCCGCTGATGGCGATCCGGCAATTCGCCGATAACGGCACCGCCTTTCTGGCGCGGGGCAATACTGGCAAGGCGACCGAGAATCTTGGTCGTATCTCGGACATGGCGGCGCGGATGGCGCGGATCATCAAGAATCTGCGCGCCTTTGCCCGTAACGAGAGCGAGCCGGTGAGCCGTGTGGATCTGGTGCAGGTGATCGAGGCTGCGGTGGAACTGACCGAAGCGCGGCTGCGCGAACACGCCGTGACACTTGACTGGAACCCGGGCACCGTCGGCCCGGTGCTGGCGCGCGGCGGCGAGGTGCGGTTGACCCAGGTCTTTGTCAACCTGATCAACAATGCGGTCGACGCGATGATGGATCAGGAGACGCGTCATATCCGCATCGCGATCGAAACCGGTCCCCGCTTGCTGGTGCGGGTGCAGGATTGCGGTCCGGGGCTGAAGGAACCTGAAAAGGTGTTCGAACCCTTCTATTCCACCAAGGCGGTCGGCAGTTCCGAGGGTATGGGGCTGGGCCTGTCGATCTCCTACGGGCTGGTGCAGAGCTTTGGCGGCAATATCCGGGGCAGCAACACCCGCGGCGGCGCCGAATTCACGGTCGAGCTTGACCCCTGGCAAGAGGAGGCGGCGGCATGATCGACAAGGTCCTGCTGGTCGATGACGACGCGGCGGTGCGCGAGGCGCTGGGGCAGACGCTGGAACTGGCTGATTACGCGGTGCAGACGGCGGGGTCCTTCGTGGCGGCCAAGGATCACATCACCGCCGGATTCCGGGGGGTGATCGTGTCCGATATCCGCATGCCGGGGCGCGACGGGTTCCACCTTCTGTCCTTTGCGCAGGACGTCGACCCGGACTTGCCGGTGATCCTGCTGACCGGCGAGGGGGACATACCGATGGCGGTGCGTGCCATGGGGGATGGCGCCTTTGATTTTCTCGAAAAACCCTGTGCTGCGGCCGATCTGCTGGCAGTGATTGCCCGCGCCATGGCGGCACGGGCGCAGGTGCTGGAGACCCGGGCGCTGAAACGTCAGCTTGACCGGGGCGATCCGGCGGCGCGGATGCTCTTTGGCAGCTCGGCCCGGGCCGAGGCGCTGCGCGAGCGGGTGCGCGGCGTCGCCCCAACCGGTGCCGAGGTGCTGGTGACCGGTCCCGCGGGCAGCGGCATTTCCAAGGTGGCCGAGGTGATCCACCTGATGTCGCCGCGCGCGCAGGGCAGTTTCGTCAAACGCGCCGCCGCTGGGCTGGATGTGGCCGAGCTGTCCCGGCTCTGCACCGAGACCGGGCAAGGCTCGCTGTTCCTGGATGAGGTTTCGGCCCTGTCGCAGGCGGCGCAATATGCCCTCGTGGAGGAGATGGAGCAGCCAGGTGGTGCGCGGTTGCTGGCGGGCAGTACCGCGGATCTGGCCGCGCTGGTGGAAAAGGGCAGCTTCAGCGCCGAACTCTTCTACCGGCTGGAGGGGATGCAGGTGCGGATCCCGGCATTGGCCGAGCGGCCCGAGGATATCCCGGTGATCTTTCGCCATTACGTCATGCAGGCGGCGGAGCAGGCGGGTATCGCGCCACCCGCCGTCTCGCCGGACCACCTCGCGGCTCTTATGGCGCAGGACTGGCCGGGCAATGCGCGCTCGTTGATGTCGGCAGCGATGCGATTTGTGCTGGGCATGCCCGAAGAGGTGAGCGAGGCCACGGAACTGGGTTTGGCCGAACAGATGGCAAGGGTGGAACGCACCCTCTTGATCGCGGCGCTTGGGCGGCACAACGGCCGCGCCGCCGAGGCGGCGCAGGCGCTGAAACTGCCGCGCAAGACCTTCTACGACAAGCTGGCCCGCTACGGCATCAAGCCCGAGGCCTATCGTCGCTAGCGTTACGGCCGCGGCGGGCGCCAAGAAAATTCGACGAATTTTCTTGGCCGGCGCTTCAGGCGAGCGGCAGCGCGCGATTCGCAGAGTTGTGCGGGAATCCGCACATGGGCGAAATCGGCTGTGCGGAAACTCGCACAGCAGAGGCGGCCTGCCGGTGATTGGCGAATCGGTGCTTCTCTTAAAGTGCTGAAAATATAGACTAAAACTCTATCCTCTCAGGGCGCCGTCAGAACCGTTGAGTGGCGTCAGGCGATTCGCTTCACTGCCTGCATGTGGCGCCTCTGGCGTCCGAGGAACATGTGACAGACTTTTGGGAGGACAAAAGACATGAAATTCCTGACAACCGCCGCAACCGCGCTGGCCCTGACTGTGACCGCCGGTGCCGCCATGGCCGCCTGCGACGACGGCGAGATCGTGGTCAAATTTGCCCACGTGACCAATACCGACAAGCACCCCAAGGGGATCGCCGCCTCGCTTCTGGCCGAGCGCGTCAATGCCGAGATGAACGGCACCATGTGCATGGAGGTCTATCCGAACTCGACCCTCTACAATGATGACAAGGTGCTCGAGGCGATGTTGCAGGGCGATGTGCAGCTGGCTGCGCCCTCGCTGTCGAAATTCGAGAAGTTCACCAAGAAGTTCCGCCTCTTCGATCTGCCCTTCATGTTCAAGAACGTGGATGCGGTGGACGCGTTCCAGACCTCGGATGCCGGTCAGGCCCTGCTCGACAGCATGCAGAAGCGTGGCCTTCAGGGCCTTGCCTATTGGCATAACGGCATGAAGCAGATGTCGGCGAGCAAGCCGCTTCTGGTGCCGTCGGATGCCAATGGGCTGAAATTCCGCGTTCAGTCCTCGGACGTGCTGGTCGCACAGATGGAAGCGATGGGCGCAAGCCCGCAGAAAATGGCCTTCTCCGAAGTCTATGGCGCGTTGCAGCAGGGCGTTGTCGACGGGCAGGAGAACACCTGGTCGAACATCTACGGCCAGAAGTTCTTTGAGGTACAGGACGGCACCACCGAGACCAACCACGGCATCATCGACTATCTGGTGGTGACCTCGGTCGACTGGCTGGACAGCCTGGATGCGGGCGTGCGCGACCAGTTCCTGACCATCCTCAAGGAAGTGACCGATGCCCGCAACGCGGAATCGACCAAGGTCAACAACGAAGCCCGCAACGCGATCCTCGCCGCCGGTGGCGTGGTGCGCGAGCTGAGCGCCGAGCAGCGCCAGGAATGGGTCGATACCATGAAGCCCGTCTGGGACAAGTTCGTGGACGACGTGGGCCAGGATGCGATCGACGCGGCCCAATCCATCAACGCCTCGATGTAATCCAGGCACAGCCTGACGGGGCGCGGGCAGGACTGTCCGCGCCCTTTTTCATAAAAACAAGGGACGAGGGACATGCATCCGCACAAGAGCGAAAGCTGGGTGGATCGCATTGAAGAGACGATCATTGCCGTGCTGCTGGGCTTCATGACAGTGATCACCTTTGCCAATGTGGTCGCACGCTACGTGTTCAATCACAATATTCTCTGGGCGCTCGAACTGACGGTGTTCATGTTCGGCTGGCTGGTGCTGCTGGGCGCGAGCTATGCCGTCAAGAAGAACGCCCATCTGGGGGTCGACGCGGTCATCAACATGCTGTCGCCCAAGGGCCGCCATGTATTGGCGATGATATCGGTCACTATCTGCATCCTGTTCACGTTGCTGCTGCTCAAGGGCGCGTGGGACTACTGGTCGAACTTCGCCAATCTGCCGCAGACCACCGGGCGCGTGTTTCCGACCGGCTTCGAGGACAAGTTCCGCCCCAAGGGCTGGTACGAGACCAACGATATCCCGCATCCGGCGATCCTGGGCTGGATGGAGACCGTGTTCAACGAGGGCGACGAATACGAGAAACTGCCGCGGCTGGTGCCCTATCTGGTGCTGCCGCTCAGCATGGGCCTGCTGCTGTGGCGGTTCCTGCAAGTGGCCCGCAGCATCTGGACCGGTGGCCAGGACCGCATGATCGCCAGCCACGAGGCCGAGGACGAACTGGAAGAAGTTCGCGAGCAACTGGGGAAGGATGACTGATGGACGTGGTGCTTCTCTTTGTGATGGTGGTGGGGTTCCTGCTGATCGGGGTGCCCATCGCCGTTGCGCTCGGTTTCAGCTCGGTCCTGTTCCTGCTGATCTTCTCGGACAGTTCGCTCGCCTCGGTGGCGCAGACGCTGTTCCAGGCTTTCGAGGGACATTTCACCCTGCTTGCGATCCCCTTCTTCATCCTCGCTTCGTCCTTCATGACCACGGGCGGGGTGGCACAGCGGATCATCCGGTTTGCCATCGCCTGTGTCGGCCACCTGCGCGGCGGTCTGGCGATCTCGGGCGTGTTTGCCTGCATGATGTTCGCGGCTCTGTCCGGGTCGTCCCCGGCGACGGTGGTGGCGATCGGGTCCATCGTCATCGCGGCGATGAAACAAGCGGGCTATACGAAGGAATTCGCCGCCGGTGTGATCTGTAACGCGGGCACGCTGGGTATCCTGATCCCGCCTTCGATCGTGATGGTGGTCTATGCCGCCTCGGTCGAGGTCTCGGTGGGCCGGATGTTCCTGGCTGGCGTCATTCCGGGCATTCTGGCCGGTGTCATGCTGATGGTGGCGATCTATGTCATGGCGACGGTCAAGGGCATGCCCAAGGGCGACTGGGCCGGCTGGGGCGAGATCGGCGACAGTTTTCGAGACGCTTTGTGGGGGTTGATGCTGATCGTGGTGATCATGGTCGGTATCTACGGTATCCCCGGCATCACCAGCGCCATCTTCACGCCGACCGAGGCGGCGGCAGTGGCTTCGGTCTATGCCTTCCTGGTGGCCTCCTTCGTCTATCGCGACATGGGACCGCTGGCGGCCGAGCATAATGGCGGCGTGCGCAAGAGCCTGCTGACCCGGCCGCTGGCACTGGTGGGGGCGTTCTTTCACAAGGACACCCGCAACACCCTGTTCGAGGCGGGCAAGCTGACCGTGACGCTGATGTTCGTGATCGCGAACGCGCTGATCCTGAAGCATGTTCTGACCGACGAGCAGGTGCCCCAACATGTGGCCAACGCGATGCTGTCGGCGGGTCTGGGCCCGATCACCTTCCTGATCGTGGTCAACGTGATCCTGCTGATCGGCGGCCAGTTCATGGAGCCCTCGGGCCTGCTGGTCATCGTGGCGCCGCTGGTGTTCCCGATCGCGATCGAGCTTGGGATCGACCCGATCCATCTGGGCATCATCATGGTGGTGAACATGGAAATCGGGATGATCACGCCGCCCGTGGGTCTGAACCTCTTCGTGACCTCGGGTGTGGCGGGGATGCCGATGATGAGCGTTGTGCGCGCGGCGCTTCCCTTCCTGGCCGTGCTCTTCGTCTTCCTGATCCTGGTCACCTATGTGCCCTGGCTGTCGACGGTGCTGCCCAACGCGCTGATGGGGCCAGAGATCATCATCAAGTAACGGATGCGGTTCCAATCGAGAAACCATGCCGGGCAGGGAAACTTGCCCGGCATTTTTGTTTTCGGACCTCTGCCTGTGCGGTTCGTCGCCTCAGCCCTCGGGGCGTGGCGCTACGCGCCGCTTCTGGAACCCGGTCTTGGACTGTTCGAAACCCGCGTCAAGATAGAAGCGCAGCACCTTGGCCTGGCGTGAACCGGTCATCAGCATGAGCTTGTAGCAGCCCGCCTCCCACGCCGCCGCCGTGGCATGGTCCAGCAGTGCCTTGCCGAATCCACGCTTTCTGAAATCGCCATGGGTCACCACATTCTCGATCAGCCCATAGGGGCTGCCGCCCCGCGTCAGGTTGGGAATGACGATCAGGGTGCAGGAGGCGACCAGAGTATCCGCGACCTCGCCCACGAAGATGGCGCTGCCATCGTAGCAGTTCAGTCGCGTCAGGATGTCCCGCGCCGCATCTGGCGCGGGCGGCGGCGCATCCTCGGGGTTGAGGTGCCGGTAGAGGTCGAACAATTGCGGCAGGTCGTCGGGCGATGCCTGCCGCACCGCGAGCGTTGGTGAGGTCATGCGGCCATGATCCCGAAGCAGCCCGCCGGGGGCAAGCTGTATATCAGCCCGCCGCCTGTTCCAGCGCGGTGACGATGGGCGAGAAATCGGCAGCACTCAGGCTGGCGCCACCGACCAGCGCGCCATCCACGTTCGAAACGGCAAAGATCTCGGCCGCGTTGCCCGGCTTGACCGAACCGCCATAGAGCAGGCGGATCGCCTCGGCGGTTTCCGAGCCGAACCGCCCAATCAGCTGCTGGCGCAGCGTGTCGTGCACCTCGGCAATCTGCTCCAGCGTCGGCACCAGCCCGGTGCCGATGGCCCAGACCGGCTCATAGGCGATCACCACCCGGCTGCCGTCGATCCCGTCGGGCACTGACCCGGCCAGTTGCGCGCAGACCACGTCGAGCGTCTGGCCCGCCTCACGCTGGGCCAGCGTCTCGCCGATGCAGATGATGGCGATCAGCCCGGCATCAAGCGCCGCGCGCGCCTTGTCGCAGACCTGAGCGTCGGTCTCGCCATGATCGGCGCGGCGTTCGGAATGGCCGAGGATGACGGCGCTGGCACCGGCATCGGCCAGCATCGACGCGCTGATGTCACCGGTATGGGCGCCTGCATTGGCGGCGTGGCAATCCTGGCCCCCGATCCGCACCCGGCTGCCACTGACGGCCTGAGCGGCACGGTAGAGCAGCGTGGCGGGCGGGCAGATCAGCAGATCGACAGTGGCAGCGGGATGCGCTCCGGCAATCGCCTCCAGCGCTGTCAGCGCTTCGCCGGTGCCGTTCATCTTCCAGTTTCCTGCCGCCAGTTTGCGCCGCATCGCTCTCTCCCGAAATAGCCGTCCAGAATGTCATCGGGTTCCGATAGCATCGGGGGAGGGGCGTGACAATCGCGGGTGGTGGGCGAGAGGGCCGGGGGTCAGCGGTTGGAAAGGCTTTCGTCGAACTTGATCGACTCCCCGCAACCGCAGGCATCGACCACGTTGGGGTTCTTGAACTTGAACCCGGATTCCAGCAGCGAGACCTCGTAGTCGATCTCGGTGCCGAACAGGAACATCTGTGCCATGGGCGCGATCAGGATGCGGGCACCGTCCTGTTCGACCACCTCGTCATGCGGGTCTGCCTGATCCACATAATCCATGGTGTATTCCATCCCGGCACATCCGCCTTTCTTGACGCCGATGCGCAGCCCGGTATGGCCGCCCTTGTCCATCAGGCGGGCGATCTGGGTCGCCGCCCGGGGGGTCATGGTCACCGCCTGCTTGCCGGGTATACCGAACATGAAAGTCTCCATTGTCGCGCGTTGCCCTTAATCTAGGGCGCTTGGGGGCTTGGCTCAAGTGTGGCTGAAAGAAAGCGGGCCGCCCTCGGGCAAGAGCGGCCCCATCTTTGCGGGCCCTGCCCGGCGAAGGCGCGGGACCCAGGGCCGGTGGTAACGCCTTGTCCGGGTGGGGGTTAAGCCCCGGTACCAACTGCGGCAAGTCTGGCCGCGATCTGTAACGAAAGGATCAAGGCTGGGTGACGATCTTGTAAATGTTCTGCGACAAGGGCGGTTTTTCGACGAGAACTGCCCCTGTGCCGCTCACATGAAACCCAGTTCCAGCCGCGCCTCGTCGGACATCATCTCCATGCCCCAGGGCGGGTCCCAGGTCATTTCGACCTCGACCGATTTGACACCGGGCACGCTTTCGACCGCCGCTGCGACCCAGCCGGGCATTTCGCCAGCCACCGGGCAGCCGGGCGCGGTCAGGGTCATGATCACCCGGACCTCGTTCTCGCCCGAGATCTCGACGGTATAGATCAGGCCCAACTCGAAGATATTGACCGGTATTTCGGGGTCATAGACCGTGCGGCAGGCCTCGACCACCGGCTCGTACAGGTCGTGGTCGACGGAAGAGGGCGCAATCAGCGGCGCGCCTTCCATGGGTTCTGTCGCGTGGGTCATCGGGTCCTCGGCTTGTTTCCTGAGCGATTATATAGGGAATGGGGTCGGGGGCGTCCAGAGGCAGGACACCCCTTGTTGCTGGGCGGGGGACGGAAAAATTGAATTTTTCCGGCCTGTTTTCCGTGCCGGAAAACAGAACCGCCTCAGCCGTTGATGTCATCCTTGAAGGTTTTCACCTGGCCTGAGGGCAGGGAAAACCTGTGCCTGAGCAACAGCCATGCGGCCAGCGACAGCGCGGCGAAGATCAACAACAACAGTGGCAGCGACGGCGTCACAATAAGCAGCAGCAGCCCGGTCACTGCCGCGCCGATGGCGAAGCCCAGAAAGATGAAACCTGGCAGCAGCATCTCGACGACGCCCAGAACCAGCGCAGCGGCAAGCCAGAGCCACCAGACGGACCAGAGCGCGTCAATCATCCCTTGCCCCCTTTCAGCAGCTTGAAGGCGTCGCCAAAGGCTTCGAGCGCATTTGCGGGCAAAACGATGGTCTGTTTGCCGGCACCATTCCCAAGCGCGTTCAGCGCCTCGACCTGTTTCAGCGCCACCTGGTATTGCGCGGCCTCCAGTCCGTGCGCCGCGATGGCGCGCGCCACGACTTCGGTTGCATAGGCCTCGGCCTCGGCCTCGATGCGGCGGGCCTTGGCGGTCTGTTCGGCGGCATAAAGCTCGGCGTCGGCGTTAAGTTCGACCGCGCGCTTGGCGCCTTCGGCCTTGGTCACCTGGGCGCGGCGTTCGCGTTCGGCGTTGAGCTGCTGCAGCATGGCGTCGCGGGTGGCCTGATCCAGGTTCACATCCAGGATCTCGGCCCGTGTGACCTCGATCCCCCAGTCGTCCACCGCGTCCTCGACCGAGGCCTTTATGGTGGAAATCAGCTGTGCCCGGTTCGATTGCACCTCGTCCAGGTCCATCTTGCCGATCTCGGCTCGCACGATCCCGGCCACGGTGGTGGAAATTGCGCCGTCGACATCGCGGATGCGATAGACGGTCTTTTCCGGCTCGGTGATCCGGTAGAACACCGATGTGTCGACCTGAACCAGCACGTTGTCCTTGGTGATCGCGTCCTGGCTGGCGGTGGGGAGCTGGCGTTCGAGGATCGAGATCTTGTGGCGGACAACATCGAGGAAGGGCACGATGAAGTTGATGCCCGGCCCCAGCACCGCATGCAGCCGTCCGAAGCGTTCGACCACGTATTTCTCGGATTGCGGCACGATGCGGATGCCCTTGAGAATGACCACGACGATAAAGATCGCAGCGGCGAGAAAGACGATGTTCTGGCTGAAAAGGCCGATGATCTGGTCCTCAGTCATGCTGTATCCCTGAATATTGTGTACTATGGTATACATATGGGGCGGGTGTTGCCGCCATTCAATACAGGTATGGGCTGTATCGCCCGCCGTGCAAAGGGGAAAGCGGGCGGGCCGCTTGCATTGCCGGCGCGCTTGGGGCAAAGCCTGCCCGGTTGACCCGAGCCGCGAGGATGAGATGAGCGAGCGTTTCTCTTTTGACCTGCATGCCACCGACGGCAAGGCCCGTACCGGCGTGATCCAGACGCCGCGGGGCGAGGTGCGCACGCCGGCCTTCATGCCGGTGGGGACGGCGGCGACGGTCAAGGCGATGATGCCCGAAAGCGTGCGCGCGACCGGGGCCGATATCCTGTTGGGCAATACCTATCACCTGATGCTGCGGCCCACGGCCGAGCGGATCGACCGGCTGGGGGGGCTGCACAGGTTCATGAACTGGGAGCGGCCGATCCTGACCGACAGCGGCGGGTTCCAGGTCATGTCGCTGGCGGGGCTCAGAAAGCTGACTGAGAAAGGCGTGACGTTCAAATCCCATATCGACGGGTCCAAGCACGAGCTGACCCCGGAACGGTCGATGGAGATCCAGCGGCTTTTGGGCAGCGACATCGTGATGTGTTTCGACGAATGCCCGGCGTTGCCGGCCGACCGCGACAGGATCGCCGAGTCGATGCGGCTTTCGATGCGGTGGGCCGAACGTTCGCGCACGGCGTTTGGTGACCGGCCGGGGCATGCGCTCTTTGGCATCATGCAGGGTGGGCTGGAGCAGGATCTGCGCGAGGAGAGCGCCGAGTCGCTCAAGGCCATAGGGTTCGAGGGCTATGCGGTGGGCGGCCTCGCTGTGGGCGAGGGGCAGGCGGCGATGTTCGGTTGCCTCGACTACGCGCCCGGTTTCCTGCCCGAGGACAAGCCGCGTTACCTGATGGGGGTGGGCAAACCCGACGATATCGTCGGCGCCGTCAAGCGCGGCATCGACATGATGGATTGCGTATTGCCTTCGCGCTCGGGTCGTACCGGGCAGGTGTTCACCCGCCACGGTGTTCTCAATATCAAGAACGCCCGCCACATGGACGACCCGCGCCCGCTGGACGAGGCCTGCACCTGTCCGGCCTGCCGCAACTATAGCCGCGCCTATCTGCATCACGTGTTCCGCAGTCAGGAAATCATCAGCTCGATGCTGCTGACCTGGCACAACCTGCACTATTATCAGGAAATCATGGCAGGGATGCGCGACGCCATCGCGGCGGGCACCTTTGCCGCCTGGGAGGCGGATTTCCACGCGGGCCGGGCTCAGGGGGATATCGAACCGCTGTGACCGCGGGCGGGTGGGTCCGATGCCATGCCCTGATGGCATGGCAGAGTTGTGAAGAAAAAGTTATCCCGCATTCTGCCGATAGGGCGGGAAGATGTTCCTGCCCTTTGCGGCTTGGAACAAAGGCGCGACGCTGACCGCAATGGGCAGATGTTCTTCTCTTTCGTCCGGAACTGCCTGAACTGTCTGCCCTTGCGGATCGGCGCCGAGGGCATAGTTGGGGCTGCACCGGCTGCGCTGGCCATCGCCGCCACCGGACGAGCACAGGAGAACCCACGATGACCGAGACACTCTTTACCCCCCACAAGGCCGGCAATATCGCGTTGAAGAACCGCATCGTGATGGCACCGCTGACGCGGAACCGGGCCGATGACACAACTGGTGTCGTGTTCGACCGGCACGCGGAATACTACGCCCAGCGCGCCAGTGCCGGGCTGCTGATCACCGAGGGCGCGCAGATCAGCGCCGAGGGCAAGGGCTATATCCAGACGCCGGGCATCCATACGCCCGAACAGGTGGCCGCCTGGCGCAAGGTGACCGATGCGGTCCATGCAAGGGGCGGCAAGATCGTGATCCAGCTCTGGCATGTTGGGCGGATCTCTCACACATCGCTGTTGCCGGGTGGTCAGGCGCCGGTTTCGGCCTCGGCGATTGCGGCCAAGGCCAAGACCTTTACCCATGCCGGGTTCGAAAACACGTCGGAGCCGCGCGCGCTGGAGGCGGATGAGATTGCCCGTGTCGTGGCCGACTATGCTCACGCCACCCGGTGCGCGCGCGAGGCCGGGTTCGACGGTGTCGAGATCCATGCCGCCAACGGCTATCTCGTCGAGCAGTTCCTCAAGGATGGCAGCAACCGGCGGCAGGATGCCTATGGCGGGTCGGTCGAGAACCGCGCCCGGTTCCTGTTCGAAGTCGTCGATGCCGTCGTGGGCGCCTGGGATGCGGGCCATGTCGGCATCCGCCTGTCGCCCTTCTCGGATGTGAACGGTATTTCTGACAGCGACCCGATCGCCACCTATACGCCGGTGATCGAACGGCTGGATACCTATGGTCTGGCCTATCTGCACATGGTCGAGGGCCAGACCGGCGGCGCGCGTGAGGGCGCGTTCGACGACCTGCGCCAGCACTGGACCGGCACCTATATGGGCAACAATGGCTATGACCGGACCAGCGCGCTGGAGCGCGTCGAAATGGGCGCGGTGGATCTGGTCGCCTTTGGCCGGCCCTACATCGCCAATCCCGACCTGGTCGCGCGGCTGACCGCCGACGCGCCGCTGAATGCAGGCGATACCGCCACCTATTACGGCGGCGGCGACGAAGGATATACCGACTATCCGGTGTTGCAGACGGCCTGATAGCCCCCGGGGCGGCGATACGGGGCCTCTGCGCGCTGGCGTAGATCGCCACGCCCGCCGTCCCGCAGAATTCCGCCACGGTGGCGGTTTTGCGCCCTTGCGGTCCAAAGTCAGTCGCGTCATTGTGCGCGAAACCAATTGACAGGTCTGGTTGAAACGGACGGGGACTCATCCCACCTTATCAACCAGAGACAGGAGATGGCCGGGGGTCGCCTAGAACAGGGGCCAGTGCCATCTTGCCAATGATAAGGATAGAGCATGCAAGAGCCTCTGAACGCCTCTTACCCCGTCCTGCCACTGCGCGACATCGTGGTGTTCCCGCACATGATCGTGCCGCTTTTCGTCGGCCGCGAGAAATCGGTGCGGGCGCTGGAAGAGGTGATGCAGGAAGACAAGCAGATCCTGCTGTCCAGCCAGGTCGACCCCGGTATCGACGATCCCGACAGCGACGGCATCTACCGCACCGGCGTGTTGGCCAATGTGCTGCAGCTGCTGAAGCTGCCCGATGGCACTGTCAAGGTGCTGGTCGAGGGGCAGGCACGGGTCAAGATCACCGGATTTTTGGAGAACGACGTCTTTTTTGAAGCGCGCGCCGAATATCTGACCGAGATCCCCGGCGACGTGACCACCACCCAAGCGCTGATCCGCACCGTGGGCGACGAATTCGAACGCTATGCCAAGGTGCGCAAGAACATTCCCGAAGAGGCGTTGGCCGCTGTCGGCGAGACCACCGAACCGGCCAAGCTGGCCGATCTGGTTGCCGGGCATTTGGGCATCGAAGTGGGCCAGAAACAGGATCTGCTGGAAACGCTCAGCGTCAGCGAGCGGCTGGAAAAGGTCTATGGCCTGATGCAGGGCGAGCTGAGCGTTCTGCAGGTCGAGAAGAAGATCAAGACCCGGGTCAAATCCCAGATGGAGAAGACCCAGCGCGAGTATTACCTCAACGAACAGATGAAGGCGATCCAGCGCGAGTTGGGCGACGGCGAAGAAGGTGCCGGCGAGATTGCCGAGCTGGAAGAGAAGATCGCCGCCACGAAACTGTCGAAAGAGGCGCGCGAAAAGGCCGAGGCCGAGCTGAAGAAGCTCAAGAACATGTCGCCCATGTCGGCCGAGGCCACGGTCGTGCGCAACTATCTCGACTGGCTGCTGTCGATCCCGTGGGGCGTCAAATCCCGCGTGAAGAAGGATCTGGGCCGCGCCGAGGGCGTGCTGGATGCCGATCACTATGGGCTGGAAAAGGTCAAGGAGCGCATCGTCGAATACCTGGCAGTGCAGCAGCGCTCGGCCAAGTTGAAGGGGCCGATCCTGTGCCTTGTCGGCCCTCCGGGTGTGGGCAAGACCTCGCTGGGCAAATCGGTCGCCCGGGCAACGGGGCGCGAGTTCATCCGCATCTCGCTGGGTGGCGTACGTGACGAGAGCGAGATCCGCGGCCACCGCCGGACCTATATCGGTTCGATGCCGGGCAAGATCATCCAGGCGCTGAAAAAGGCGAAAACCACCAATCCGCTCATCCTGCTCGACGAGATCGACAAGATGGGCCAGGATTTCCGGGGCGACCCGGCAAGCGCGATGCTCGAGGTGCTGGATCCGGAACAGAACAACACCTTCATGGATCACTATCTCGAGGTGGAATACGACCTCTCGAACGTGATGTTCCTGACCACGTCGAACAGCTACAACATGCCCGGGCCGCTGCTGGACCGGATGGAGATCATTCCGCTGGCGGGCTATACCGAGGATGAAAAGCGCGAGATCGCCAAGCGCCATCTGCTGCCCAAGCAGACCAAGAACCACGGTCTGCGGGCCAAGGAGTTCGATCTGTCCGACGCGGCGCTGACCGACATCATCCGCTATTATACCCGCGAGGCGGGCGTGCGGAATCTGGAACGCGAAGTGGCCAAGATCTGCCGTAAGGCGCTGACGAAGATCCTTAAGAAAGACACTGAAAAGGTCTCGGTAACACCCGAGAATCTGGAAGATTTCCTGGGTGTGCGCCGGTTCAGGTTCGGTCTGGCCGAGAAGGACGATCAGGTCGGTGTCGTCACCGGCCTGGCCTGGACCAGCGTTGGCGGCGACCTGTTGTCGATCGAGGCGCTGCGCCTGCCGGGCAAGGGCCGGATGAAGACCACCGGCAAGCTGGGCGAGGTGATGAAGGAGTCGATCGACGCGGCGGCGTCCTATGTACGCTCGATCGCGCCTTCCATCGGTGTAAAACCGCCGCGGCTGGATCGCTGGGATATCCACGTGCACGTCCCCGAAGGCGCCACGCCCAAGGACGGCCCCAGCGCCGGTATCGCCATGGTCACCTCGATCGTGTCGGTGCTGACCCAGACGCCTGTCCGCAAGGACATCGCCATGACCGGCGAGGTCACCCTGCGCGGCAATGTGCTGGCCATCGGCGGGCTGAAGGAGAAGCTGCTCGCCGCCCTGCGCGGCGGCGTCAAGACCGTGCTGATCCCTGCCGAGAACGAAAAGGACCTGCGCGAGATACCCGACAACGTGAAGGAGGGGCTGACGATCATCCCCGTCGCTCATGTGTCCGAGGTGCTGAAACACGCGCTTGTTCGCCAACCCGAAGCGATTGAATGGGACGAGGCCGCCGAGGAAGAGGCCGCCGCCGCCAAATCGGCGCTGCCGGGCGGCGAGGATGGGGCTTCGGCCACCGCGCACTGAACGGTGCAGAAATCAACGGCAAAGGCGGGCCCAAGGCCCGCCTTTGTTGTAGGCGGACACCTGTTTTCAACTATTTTTTGTGCGAATGTAGCCAGATCGGAAACAAATCGCTAAGCTTCCGAAAACAAGATAACGGGGCACTTTAAATGGCGAGACGCAGTACACGGACGGCAACCAACACGGCCACGGCCAAGACCACGACTCGCCGCAGCACACGCGCCACCAGCGCATCCAAAGCCGCCGCCCTGGCAGAGGCCAAGCCGGCAGAGGCAAAAGCGGCGCCCGCCGACATCGCCGAAGTGCTGGACACGCCCTTGCCTGAGGTCGTGCGTAGTCAAGACGACGACGACCAGGATAGCGGAAACGAGTTGCGCAAGCGCGAGCTGATCGATCTGGTCGTCGCCCGGTCCGACGTTAAGAAGAAATATGTCAAGCCAGCCGTCGAGGCGATGCTGGCGATCATGGGCGAGGCGATTTCGGAAGAACGCGATCTGAACCTCCAGCCGCTTGGCAAGCTCAAGGTGAACCGCTCGACCGACAAGGGCAACGGGCAGGTGATCATCTGCAAATTGCGCCGCAGCACCCAGGCAGAGGAAGAAGTGGAAAAACTTGATGCGGACCCTCTTGCAGAGGTCGCCGAGTAACGCTAAAAGCCTGCCTCACGGGTGATTAGCTCAGTGGTAGAGCGCTTCGTTCACATCGAAGATGTCAGGAGTTCAAATCTCTTATCACCCACCAGATTTCAAAACCGCCGAACCTCAGGTTCGGCGGTTTCTTGTTTTAGATCAGGTATTTATGATCCATAGCTGATGCTGACGAGGTCAAAGCCCAGGAAGGCGATCCAGCAGGGCACGGCGACCGAATGTCGTGCCGGGACGGTCGCCAAGGTCAAACCGCAGGCCGACCCCGACAAAGGCGTCGTTGTTGCTGAAATTGGCCACCCGGGCATTGCCGGTTCCGATTTCGCCATAGAGATTGACGCCGCTGCCCAACCCGTAATCGGCGCCGATGGCCATGCGGGTCATGTTGGCGCCGGTCTTGTTGTCCATGAAATCGACGCTGGCGTTCAGGCTCAGCGGGCCGTTGCCCACATCGCTGCTGATCTTGCCGCCCAGCAGGGTCGCGTTGCTCCCCTGCACGCGGCCACGAGAGAAATAACCCTCCAGCCGAATGGCCGAGAAGTCGTAGGCGGCTTCGAGGCCGTAGAAGTTGCGGTCGATGCCGCCACCATCCTCGGTCCCCCAGAACCCGCCGACCGCGCCGCCATAGCCGAACTTGTAGATACCATGCAGCGTGGCGCTGCGGCCGCTGCCGCCAACCTGATCGAACTTGTAATACCCAACGTCAAGCTGGGTTGCGACAGAACTGCCAAGGCCAAGCTCGAAAGAGCCTTGCAGCGCCTGGCGCGCGCCCTTGGATTTGTTGGTGAACTGATAGTGGTTGATGTCGACATTGGCGCCGACAAGACCGATACTCTGTGCCGAAAGGCTGGCGGGGGTCATGCCGACCGCCAATACCGCCGCTGCCACGCGGAGTTTCATGCTGCTGCTCCTTAGCCTGATGCGCTGGGATGCGCGGGCGCTTTACGCGCTCTCTGGTGCGATCATATACATCGCGCCGAATCAGGTAAAGGTCTTTGATTCTGCGAGCGGAATCCAGTTGGCGCCGCTGCCGGTGCCGCCGGGCAGGGGCCTCGCACCCCCGCCCGGCGAAACTATCAGAACAACGATTCCAAAAGCGGGCGCGTGTTCTCTGCCGTCATCACGACGGGGTTGCCACCGGTCGAGGGGTCGTTCAGTGCGTCACGCACCAGCACGTCGATATCGGGATTGGTGACGCCCAGATCGGTAAGCGTCTTGGGGATGCCGAGCGACGTGTTCAGATCATCGACATAGGCCGCGAACCCGTCGAACCCGCCCGCGATGCCCAGATAGGCAGCGGCTTGCGCCAGCACGCCCTCGGCCGCGGGGCGGTTGAATTGCAGCACGGCAGGCATGCAGACCGCGTTGGTGGTGCCGTGATGGGTGTGGTGATGCGCGCCGATAGGGTGCGACAGCGCATGGATGGCGCCCAGCCCCTTTTGGAAGGCGGTGGCGCCCATGGCGGCGGCCGACATCATATGCGCGCGCGCCTCAAGGTCCGACCCGTCGGCATAGGCGCGGGGCAGGTATTCCTTGACCAGCCGCATGCCTTCCAGTGCGATGCCCTGGCTCATCGGGTGGTAATGGGGCGAGCAATAGGCCTCGACACAATGGGCAAAGGCATCGAGGCCGGTGCCTGCGGTGATGAATTTCGGCATGCCCACGGTCAGTTCCGGGTCGCAGATCACCACCTTGGGCAGCATCAGCGGGTGGAAGATGATCTTCTTCTCGTGGGTTTCCGAATTGGTGATCACGCCCGCACGACCGACCTCGGAGCCGGTGCCGGCAGTCGTCGGCACCGCCACAATGGGGTGAATGCCCGCCGGATCGGCGCGCGTCCACCAGTCGCCGATATCCTCGAAATCCCAGAGCGGGCGGCTCTGGCCTGCCATGAAGGCCAGCGTCTTGCCAAGGTCCAGCCCCGAACCGCCGCCAAAGGCGATCACCCCGTCATAACCGCCCTCGCGATAGACTTTCAGCCCGGCCTCGACATTGCGCTCGGTCGGGTT
The DNA here is from genome assembly GCF_022321465.1 of Ruegeria alba. Lineage (NCBI taxonomy): Bacteria > Pseudomonadati > Pseudomonadota > Alphaproteobacteria > Rhodobacterales > Roseobacteraceae > Ruegeria > Ruegeria alba. The sequence goes on from NZ_JAKOEM010000012.1 coordinate 107,769, forward strand.
GGGGTCCACCTCGGAAAACATCGCCCGGCCCAGGCCCGCGGCCTCCATCAGGTCCAGCGTGCGGGTGGTGATCTCCATCGCCGCCAGCCCTTTGTCGGTGACCAGCAGCGGCTTGGTGATGCCGGCGGCCTTGCAGGCCTCGGCGATCTCGGCGATCCGCCCCGCGCCAAAGCGGATGGCGGTGGGATAGGACCAGTTTCCAACAAGTTTCATGGGCCTCAAGCCTTTTTCAGATGATAGGATTTGGGACGGGTCAGGGCGTGAAAGCCCAGCACGGAAAGGCCCGCGCCGCGGCCGGTATCCTTGCAGCCGGTCCAGCAGAGCGCGGGGTCAAGGTAATCGCAGCGGTTCATGAACACGGTGCCGGTTTCCAGCCGCCTGCCGATCTCGTCGGCACGGGCGGTGTCGCGGGTCCAGATCGAGGCGGTCAGCCCGAACTGGCAATCGTTCATCAGCGCAATCGCCTCTTCGTCATCGGCGACCGGCATGATGCCGACGACGGGCCCGAAGGTCTCTTCGCGCATGATCTCCATGTCATGGGTGACATTGGTCAGGATCTGCGGTGTCAGATAGGCGCCGCCGTCATCCTGCGGGAACCGCTCGATATGGGCGGTCGCACCCTTGGCAATGGCATCCTCGATCTGGTCGCGGGCGACCTGGGCAAAGCGCACATTGGCCATCGGCCCGATGGTGGTCTCGGGGTCCAGCGGATTGCCCAGCTTGTAACCCTTCACCAGCGCCACCGCCTTGTCGACAAAGGCGTTGAACAGGCTGGCATGCACATAGATACGCTCGATCCCGCAACAGCACTGGCCCGAGTTGAACATGGCCCCGTCGATCAGCGTCTCGACGGCGGCGTCCAGATCGGCATCGGCGCGGACATAGCCTGGATCCTTGCCGCCCAACTCGGTCGAGACGGGGATGAAGGTGCCGGCGGCGGCGCGTTCCATCGCCTGACCGCCCCGGACCGAGCCGGTGAAGTTGACGAAGTTCACCTTGCGCCGCGAGATCAGCTCGGCGGTGGTGTCGTGGTCCAGCACGATGTTCTGGAACACGTCCTCGGGGACGCCCGCGGCATGGAACGCCTCGGCCAGCCGCTCGCCCACCTGCAAGGTCTGGGCGGCATGTTTCAGGATCACCGTATTGCCCGCCATCAGCGCGGGCGCCACCGTGTTGATCGCGGTCATATAGGGATAGTTCCAGGGCGCCACCACCAGCACCACGCCAAAGGGCTCGCGCTCGATCTTGCGCAGAAAGGCGTCGCTGTCCTCGATCACCAGCGGTGCCAGCGCGCTTTCGGCGATCCCGGCCATATAGGTGGCGCGCTCGTTGAAACCGCCGAACTCGCCGCCATAGCGGACCGGGCGGCCCATCTGATGGGCCAGTTCCACCGCCATGCGGTCGGTGGTCTTGCCCACCTCGGCCACCGCCGCCAGCACCAGCGCCACGCGCTCGGCCAGGGGGCGCGCGGCCCAGGCGGCTTGCGCGGCACGGGCGCGGTCGGCAGCACCCATGGCCGCCTCGCGCGTGGCCGTGGGCCGTTCCAGATATACCGATCCGTCGATCGGCGAGATGCATTTGACTGTCTGAGCCATCACGATCCTCTTGGCGCCCTCGCGCCCTTCCTCTTGCCCGAAATATCCCGGGGGTGAATGCCGCGCCAGCGGCAGAGGGGGCTGGCCCCCTCCTTGCCCGGCCTTAAGCCTTTTCGAAACCGCGTGCGATTTCCCAATCGGTCACCACGCGGTCGAATTCCTCCTGCTCCCACTGGGCGCAGCGGGTGTAGTGATCGATCACCCAATCTCCCATCGCCGCCCGCAGCATGGCCGAGCCGTCCAGGGTCCCGATCGCGTCGCGCAGGCTGCGCGGGATCTCGCCCGCCTCGGCGTTGTCATAGACATCGCCGCTGGTGGGGGGCGCCAGATCCAGCTTCTCCTCGATCCCCTGGAGGCCTGCCGCCAGCAGCGCCGCCTGCGCCAGATAGGGGTTCAGGTCCGAGCCGCCGATGCGGCATTCCATCCGCACACCCTTGGTGCCTTCGCCGCACATGCGGAACCCGGCGGTGCGGTTGTCGACCGACCAAACGGTCTTGGTGGGCGCAAAGGTGCCCTTCATGAAGCGTTTGTAGCTGTTCACGTAAGGCGCCAGGAAGAAGGTGTAATCGGGCGCATAGCGGATCATCCCGGCGCAGAACTGGCGGCCCAATTCGCTCAGCCCGTGGGCTGCATCCTTGTCGTAGAAGGCGGGTTCCGACCCGCGCCACAGCGACAGGTGCACATGGCTGGCGCTGCCGACCCGGTCGTGATGCCATTTCGGCAGAAAGCTGGCGGCGTGGCCGTGCTGATGGGCGATCTCCTTGGTGGCATGTTTGGCGATCGTGTGGTGATCGGCACAGGCCAGCGCGTCGGCATAGCGGATGTTCAGTTCTTCCTGACCCGCCTCGGCCTCGCCCTTGGTGTTCTCGACCGGGATGCCTGCGGCAAAGAGATGGTTGCGCAGCGGGCGCATGACATGCTCTTCCTTGCTGGTCTGCAGGATATGGTAATCCTCGTTATAGCCCGAGATCGGAGTCAGGTTGCGATAGCCGGTCTTGCGGATCTCGTCGAACGTGCCCTCGAACAGAAAGAATTCCAGCTCGGTCGCCATCATCGGTGTCAGCCCCAGCGCCTCGGCGCGGGCGATTTGCGCCTTCAGGACCTGACGGGGTGAATGCGGCACCGGTTCATGGGTGTGGTGATCCAGCACATCGCACAGCACCATCACCGTGCCGTCGAGCCAGGGCAGGGGGCGCAGCGTGCTCAGGTCGGGCTTCATCACGTAATCGCCATAGCCGGCCTGCCACGAGGTGGCGCGATAGCCGTCCGGCGTTGCCATCTCCAGATCGGTGGCCAGCAGGTAGTTGCAGCAATGGGTTTCCTCATAGGCGCTGTCGAGGAAGTTCTGTGCATGGAACCGCTTGCCCATCAGGCGGCCCTGCATGTCGACCAGGCAGACCAGAACCGTGTCGACGGTGCCTGCGGCAACCTGGGCTTTCAGCGTTTCGAATGTGAGCATGTCACGACCTTTGGATTGGGTGGGGTCAAGAATTTTCGTCGAAAATTCTGTCGCGGGGACCGGCCCGCCGCAAGGGGCGGCGGGCCGGGTCTGTGATTTAGCCGTAGCGATAGGGCCGTCCGGCCTTGGCCATGTCGGCGTTGTACTTCTTGAAGATCTCGACCACCTTGGCCTTGGTCTCGGATTCCGCCGCGATCTCGTCCCAGAACTTGACCGCCGCCTCTTCGACCTGGGCCCATTCCGCATCCGGGATCGAGGTCAGCTGCATCTTGGTGCCATTGACACGCAGGCTGGCTTCGCCGCCCCAATACCACCACTGACGATAGTAATGCGACTGGTCACAGCAGACCCGGAACAGGGTTTGCAGGTCTTCGGGCAGCTCGTTCCAGCGGTCCATATTGGCAAAGAAGGAGCCCGCCCAGGCGCCCGAGATGTTGTTGGTCAGGAAGTAGTTGGTCACATCGGCCCATCCGACGGTGTAATCCTCGGTGATACCCGACCAGGCGATGCCATCGAGCTCGCCGGTCTGTACCGCGACCTCGATATCCTCCCACGGCAGGGTGACCGGGACCACGCCGAACTGCGACAGGAAGCGGCCCGCGGTGGGGAAGGTGAAGACGCGCTTGCCGTTCAGGTCGGCCAGGCTGTTGATCGGGTCCTTGGTGGCGAAATGGCAGGGGTCCCAGGCGCCCGCGCTGATATGCTTGACGCCGACCTTGGAATATTCCGCGTCCCAGATCTCGTTCAGCCCGTACTGGTTGAACAGCACCGGCACGTCCAGCGAGTAGCGCGAGGCAAAGGGGAAATAGCCGCCGAACACGGTGACCTCGGTGGGCGAGGCCATCGAGTCGTCATCCGACTGCACCGCGTCGATGGTGCCGCGCTGCATGGCGCGGAACAGCTCGCCCGTCGGGACCAGCTGGTCGGCATAGAACAGCTCGATCTGCATGCGGTCGCCGGCGATCTTGTTGAACATGGCAATGGCGGGGTCGATCACATGGGCGGCCAGCGCCGGGCCGGCATAGGTCTGCATGCGCCATTTGATCGTCGATTGCGCCAGCGCCGGGGTGGCCAGCGGCGCGGCCGCCGCGCCAACGGCGGCGGTGGTGATAAACTTGCGTCTTGTGGTCATCGGTTCTCTCCCAGTTGAAAAAAGGGTGGGTTGGATGTCCCGGTTCGCTCCGGGATCACTTGTTGTAGACATATTCAGGCAGCCACAGTGCGATCTGCGGAAAGGTCATGATGGTCGCCAGCGCCAAGGTCATCACCAGCACGAAAGGCAGGATCGAGCCATAGATGTCGCGCAGGGTGATCTCGGGCGGGGCCATGGCCCGCATAAGGAACAGGTTATAGCCAAACGGCGGCGTCATATAGGCGATTTGCGTGGTGATCGTATAAAGCACCCCGTACCAGATCAGGTCAAAGCCCAGCGCGCCCACCAGCGGCACGTAAAGCGGCGCCACGATCACCAGCATCGCGGTATCGTCCAGAAAGGTGCCCATGATGATAAAGCTGAGCTGCATCAGGATCAGGATGACCCAGGGGTTCAGCCCCAGCCGTTCGGTGAACAGATCCTCGATCGCCTTGACCGCGCCCAGCCCATCGAAGACCGCGCCAAAGGCCAGTGCGGCCAGGATGATCCACATGAACATGCACGAGATACCCAAGGTGGAGCGGACCGAGGTCTCGAACACCTGACGGTTCATCCGGCCCTTGAGCACGGCGGCCAGAAAGGCCGTCAGCGCCCCGATGGCCGAGCTTTCCACCAGCGAGGTCCAGCCGTTCACAAAGGGCACCATCATCGCGGCAAAAATGCCCAGCGGCAGCAGGCCCGCGCGCAACAGGCGCAGTTTCTCACCCATCGGCACGTCACGCTCTTCAGCCGACAGCGCCGGGCCAAGGGCCGGGTTCAGCTTGCAGCGGATGGCGATGTAGAGGATGAACATGGCGGCCATCATCAGGCCCGGCAACACGCCCGCCAGCCACAGCTGGCCCACCGGCTGGCGGGCGATCATCGCGTATAGCACCAGCACCACCGACGGCGGCACCAGGATCCCCAGGCTGGATCCGGCCTGGATCACCCCCGTGACCATCTTCTTGTCATAGCCGCGTTTGAGGAGTTCCGGCAGCGCAATGGTGGCGCCAATGGCCATGCCCGCCACCGAAAGCCCGTTCATTGCTGAAATCAGAACCATCAGTCCGATGGTGCCGATGGCCAGCCCGCCATTCAGGCCGCCCATCCAGACATGGAACATCTTGTAGAGGTCGTCGGCGATCTTCGATTCCGACAGCACGTAACCCATGAAGATGAACATCGGCAGGGTCAGCAGCGGATACCATTTCATCAGCTTCATCGCCGCCGAGAAACCGATATCATAGCCGCCCCGGTCGCCCCACAGCAGCAGCGAGGCCAGCACCGCGACAAAGCCGATGGCGCCGAACACGCGCTGGCCGGTCATCAGCATCACCATCATGGTGGAAAACATCAGGATGGCGATCAGTTCATAGGACATCTCAGATCACCTCGCGCGGGATATGTTCGCCACGGATCCGCAGAATGTCCTTGGCCAGTTCGGACAGGGCCTGCAGCAGCATCAGAAACAGGCCCGCGCACATGATGGTCTTGATCGGCCACAGCACCGGGCGCCACGCGGTCGGGCTGCGCTCGCCATATTGGAAGGAATAGCTGAGGCTGTCATAGCCGCCATAAAGGAGCACGCCGAGATAGAAGATCAGGAACAGCACGGTAATCGCGTCGGTCCAGGCCTTGCGCCGGTCCGACCATTCGCCATAGAGCAGGTCCATCCGCACGTTCGACCCCATCTGGATCGAATAGGGACCGCCCAGGATGTAATAGGCGACCATGGCGAATTGCGCCATTTCCAGCGTCCAGAGCGAGGGGTTGATATCGAACCCCAGATCGCTGCCGACCTTGGAGAAGCTCGACCACAGCAGGATCGCCATCATCACGAAGATGCCATACATCACCAGCCGCCCGATCCAGCGGTTCATCCGGTCGACGATGCGGATATAGGCGCGCAGCGCGGTCATTTCGGGATGCCTCCGGTCATGCCTGTGCCCCTGCGGGTGCTAGCGTTTCAATCATCCCGGCCAGCATCGGGGCCAACAGCCCGGTGATGCGGTTGACGCCCGAAGGCGTGTCGATCAGATCGTTTCGGACCTCGATCATCACGTTGGGCAGTCCGCGCGCGATGGCATGTTCGCGCAGGGTGTGGGTCACGCCGTCGGTGGCGGAATAGGGCTCGTTCAGCGCGGCCTTGAGACCCGACCCTTGCGCGGCCGTCAGCAGCAGTTGGGCGGCGCGGTCGTCGCTGTCATGCAGGATGCCCAGTTCGACACTGCGCGTCCGGCCCTGATAGACCGGGGTGAAACTGTGCAGGGTGATCAGCACCAGCGGCGCGGGCCGGGTGTCGAGCGTTGCCGACAACAGCTGGCGGAACGGGTGATAAACCGCATCGGCGCGTTGGGTGCGCTGGGCGGGGCTCAGCTCCGCATTGCCCGGGATGGTGTAAATCTCGCTTTGCGCGGGCATGGCATCGGCGCGTTCGGGGGGGCGGTTGCAGTCATAGACCAACCGGCTGACACGGGAATAGACCAGCGGCGCATCCAGTGCGCCCGACAGCTCCACCGCCAGATCCATGGCGCCGATATCCCAGGCCGCGTGCGAGCGCGCCGCCTCGGGCGAGAGGCCCAGTCCCGACAGTGCGGCAGGGATGAACCGGCTGGCATGTTCGCACACCAGCACAGCGCGCCCCGCGCCATGGGCGTTCAGCGCCCGCGCGGGCGGGCCTTCGACTGCGGACAGCAAGGGAGATTCGGCATCGCTTGACATGTGTAGCATTGGTTACAATCCCCAGCTCTCTGTCAATAAAATTTCTGTAGACATGATTACAGAAACGGATAACTTGTAAAAAACGCTAGAACAAAGGGCGGCCCGTGCCCGGCACATCGAAACTGGTCAAACAACGCATTCAGGACGAGACCGAGCACCTGACCCGGTCCGAACGTCAGTTGGCCTCGATCCTGTTGCAGGACTATCCGATGGGGGGGCTGCAATCGATCACCAAGCTGGCCGCCGCTGCCGGTGTCTCGACCCCCACCGTGATCCGCATGGCGCGCAAGCTGGGGTTCGACGGGTTTCCCGCCCTTCAGGATGCACTGCGCGAGGAAGTGGCGGCGCAGATCAAGAAACCGATCTCGAAACGCGACGGCTGGGTGGTGGACGAGGGCGCCGAACACCCGCTGATGCGCTTTGCCCAGGTGGTCTGGGCCAATATGCGCCACACGCTGGAGCGGACAGACACCGCGCTGTTCGACCGCGCCGCCGCGATCCTGGCCGATACCACGCGCCCGCTTTACGTGGTGGGCGGGCGCATAACCCGCTCGAACGCGGACTATCTGTACAACCACATGCAGATCATCCGGCCCAATGTCACCATGCTGGGCAATTCGGCCAATGTCTGGCCGCAATACCTGCTGGACATGGATCAGAGCTCGGTCCTGGTGATCTTCGATATCCGCCGTTACGAGGCGCATCTGGAGAAATTGGCCCAGATCGCCAGCGAGCGGGGGGTCACGGTCATCCTGTTCACCGATCAATGGGGCTCGCCCATCGGGCGGGTGGCGAACCTGACTTTCAATGGCCTTGTCGAGGCGCCGTCGAGCTGGGACAGCACCATCGCGCTGCAACTGATTGTCGAGGCGCTGATTGCCGAAGTGCAGGGCGCACGCTGGGAAGAAAGCAAAGAGCGGATCGAGGAACTGGAGGCGATGTTCTCGTCCACCCGCCTGTTCCGAAGCCCCACCTGAAATTGTGCAAATTTGCACATAAAGGCGCAAATTCTTCTGAATTGTGCATTTCGTTCCAATTGCTACCTTAGCCTCATCCCAACCGAACGGAGGTCTGAGATGAGCTGGAACCCCTTGCTGGATGCCGATATCCCCCTGGGCAACGATGTGGATGCCATCGAAACGGTGATCGTGCCGCGTGCCCGCGATCTGGGCGGGTTCGAGGTGCGCCGCGCCCTGCCGGCGCCGCGCCGCCAGATGGTCGGGCCGTTCATCTTCTTCGACCAGATGGGGCCGGCCGAGTTCCTGACCGGGCAGGGCATCGACGTGCGCCCGCACCCCCATATCGGGCTGGCCACCGTCACCTATCTTTACAAAGGGCGGCTGCATCACCGCGACAGTCTGGGTACCGACCAGTGGATCGAGCCGGGTGCTGTCAACTGGATGATAGCGGGCAATGGCGTCACCCATTCCGAACGCACCGATGGTCCGGCGCGTCAGGCGCCGCTCAGCATGTTCGGCATCCAGACCTGGGTGGCGCTGCCAGAACATCTGGAAGAGACCGGCGCCAGCTTTGAACATGCCCCCGCCAGCGCGCTGCCGCTGCTCGAGGCAGAGGGCAAGCAGGTGCGGCTGGTGCTGGGCGATGCCTGGGGTGCTTCGGCGCCGGTCGAAACCACATCCGAGATGTTCTATGCCGACGCGCAGCTTGAACCCGGCGCGGCTCTGCCGCTGCCCGACAATCACGAGGATCGCGGCGTCTATGTCACCCAAGGATCGGTCGAGGTCGCCGGACAGGGATTCGAGGCGGGCCGGATGATGGTGTTCCGCCCCGGTGACCGTCTGAGCCTGAAGGCGGGTCCTCAGGGCGCACGGCTGATGCTGCTGGGCGGTGCCACGCTGGGCGGGCCGCGTCATATCTGGTGGAATTTCGTGGCCAGTTCGAAAGAGCGGATCGATGCGGCGAAAGAGGCCTGGCGCGCCGGCGATTGGCGCCATGGCCGGTTCCGACTGCCGCCCGGTGATGACGGCGAATTCACCCCGCTGCCAGTACGCTGATAGATGTCCGATAGCGGGGGAAACCGGGATAATGTTTTGAAATTAAAAACAATCCCGCCAGGCGGCTGACGCCTGGACCGAGAATTTCCTGACCCGTGGGCAAAAAAGTGAGAAACCCGCTTGACGATGCCCGAGCCGCGCCATAATACACCCCAACGTTCCGCAGGGAACGCCAGATCACAGTGTGCGGTTGTAGCTCAGTTGGTTAGAGTACCGGCCTGTCACGCCGGGGGTCGCGGGTTCGAGCCCCGTCAACCGCGCCACTGATGATCCCCTCCCGGAGGTTCCGGGACCGGCCCGGAGGGCAGGAAATGCGCGGTTGTAGCTCAGTTGGTTAGAGTACCGGCCTGTCACGCCGGGGGTCGCGGGTTCGAGCCCCGTCAACCGCGCCA
>NZ_JAKOEM010000013.1:0-111313 GCF_022321465.1 Ruegeria alba
TTTCGATGTTCCGGATTTCTTGTCCATCTTCGCTCCATAATGGCTTTGATGAACCAGAAATCCTCCGTCGCTCAAACTCCTAAATCTGTCCGGTAGGTGCTGACGTCAGACAGGTCCTTTGGTTGTGCCGAAGCTCTTGTTTCAGATATCTTCCTTGAGGGCTTCGAGATTGGCGTGAATAACCTTCCAAGTTTCTGGCATACACTCTTGCAGGGCCAGGCGGATGAAAGGCGCGGGCTCGACACCGGTGGCCGCGGCAAGTGCGGGGATCTTTTCGACAGGTATCTTTGTAATTCCATTTTTCATCATCGAGATGATGTTCGAATTACTGTACCCCGCCTCGTTTGCGATTTCGCGCTGTGTCTTTCCGGAAAGCTTGATTGCCATCTCAAGATGGCTGGCGACGTCCGTCTTTGAAGTCATGTGAACTCCTTTTGTACTGTCTGTCGAATGAATGGTTGATCAGCCGCGAAGCAGTCCAACGCGGTAATTTGCGGGTGAGACGCGGATTATTTCCACGGTGTCACCAGCACGCGCGCCAGTACGCTCGAAGAACGCTCGGGTATTGGAGCGGTCACGGAAAAACTTGTGGCGTTCGCAGATGTCGGTTTTGCTGGAAACGCCCGGCCCCCACTCGACAGTCACCATCTGCGAACGGCCATCGACCCTCTTGCTGGCGCCGATCGCAGATTCGGGAAACTTTGCCAGAAACTCGCGAAGGTAGAAGTGGTGGTATTTGAGGTTAGCCTTTGTAAGCGTGCTGCGCCCAATCACTGTGCCAGCCTCCGGAACCACACCGCAGGGCAAAATATTCGTCGGGTCAGGAGGAACCGGAGCTTCCATTTTTTTCTGACAAATTTCTTCCTCCTTCGGTTACGTGATTTCGTTTTGCCATGAGCACTACCTGTGCAGCTGCGCGCGCATCCTCGCCGGCATCGTGATGCTCGAAACTCAATCCAAGATGTTTTTTCAAAGAAGCAAGCCCGAAGCCTCCGTTTTCCTTCAGTTCAGGCCAAGCGTGACGAGCAATACTGACACTATTCTGCCAGTACCAAGCCGGCTCGTCGCGGCCGAGCGCAAGACAGGCTGCGCGGATCGCGCTGCGATCGAAACCACTGTGCTGGTAAACGGTACGCCCCATCAAAAAGGGGTCTAGTACCTTCAGAACTGTGTCGATTGTAGGTGCGCCCTGCACCATTTTGGCATCAATACCGTGTAGCCCAGAGAATACCCAATGGCGTGTCCTCGGATTGACCAGTGTTTTCCAGGTTTCGATACTATTGTCATACCGCACGCAGGCAACACCGATCTGGCAGATGCTGCCGCGATCGTGGTGCGCGGTCTCCACATCCAATGCAAAGAACTGGAATGACCCGGATGGCAAAGGCGGAATGGTTTCAGATTTTCCAAGGGCTGCAGCCATACTTCTATCAAAACGTTCTTTCTGGCGTTCTAGCGCTGAAATCTCCAAAGGGCCGAGTTTGAGTCGCTCAATGACTTTATCAACCAATGCAACCGGTTCTGAGTAGATTCCCATGCCTTTGCGGTTCCAGGCGACAACTTCAGGCTGCGCCAAGGCAATCACCTGCGCCTCCAGTTCAGCGATATCGACCATATCTGGCAACGACACCCAAACAGCGCCGCAATATTCCGCAATGAAGGCATTGCGCAGCACCTTGGCGATCCTTCCATCTGCCGCCGTCGTTTCGTCGTTGCGCAATCGGAACATCCGACCAGTGTTGTACATTCGAGAAAAATAGTGGCTGTGGTCTTCCGATCCGGTTCGGTGGCGGTGGTGGATGCGCTTGTTGAGGCTCTCACCTTCGGATTTTGTCGCACCGATGTAACGCAAGGCCCCGTGGTGATCGACAAGCCCATAGATGCCGCGACAGTCTTGCGGTGTTTCACTGGTCGGACGAGTCGGCATTGTGAGCAGAATGTCCAGTATCTCGGAAGCAGAGAGAGTCGCTTTCATGGTCTGACCCATTTTTAACGGTGGAGGCGGCGTACGGCGCTGCGGACAGCCGACATCACCGGATTTTGCTCTACGCCCAGTTCGCCACAATCAAACCCGGCATGCTATCGAGCCCCCGCTCGAGGTGGCGTAAGAAATTCAGGGGGTTTGGCACCCAGCTTCTTGTTGGAAGTCGAACCCTGCCGTTTTGTCGGTGTTTCTTTCATCGGGCCGACGAACTACGATCCTCATTTAGGCAGATTACAGGAGAAGACGATGCGCAAAGCCATTTTCGTCGCACTTGCGGCGGTTTCTATCGGAACTCTCCTGAGTTCCAACCCTGCAACGGCTGCGTCGCTCGGACTGTTCGAGGTTTCTGGTGTCGAGGGGGATGACATGCTCAAGATGCGCGCAGGCCCTGGAACAGGGTACCGCGTGATCCTCGGCCTGCCAAACGGCACCGTGCTGCGCGTTCACACATGTGAGCAAACCGGAGGCACGCGCTGGTGCAACGTATCGCTGGAACAAGCACGAGGGCTCAAGGGGTATGTATCCTGGGCGTATCTTCGGAAACTGTGACCGCAAGCCTTCGGGGAAGACTGGCAGGACGTCAGCCGGCACGCATTGGGTAGCCTTGGCCGTGGTCACCTGCGGGTAGCGCTGATAGGCGCACGCCACCGCTCGTCCCTTCGCCCAGCGCAACCGCTCGAGTTGCAGCCACTGCATCGCCCCACAATGCGGGCAGGGCACAAAGTGGCGCTGCTGGTCGGAAGCCTCGAACTCCCGCTCAATGCAGGAAACCCTCCGGATCGTGGGCGTCGAGACCATCAACACCTTGCGCCGGTGCTCAAATGTCGTGGCACGGGCTTCGGTCAGGTTGACCGGATCCCCTTCCTCGATGAGGCGGGATAGGCATTAACCTCATCGAGGAAGACATAGCGCGCCGAAGCCGCTGGTTCTCCTTCTCAAGCTCCTTCAGTCGGGCAAGCTGCGATCTGCCCATCCCGCCATAGAGCTTGCGCCATCGATAGAACGTTTGCTGCGTTATGCCGATCTGGCGGACAGCCTCGCCCACCGTTGCGCCTTGGCCTTGCAGAACTTCAACTTGCCGAAGCTTCGCTACAATATCTTCGGGCTTCTCTCGTTTCCCAGCCACCGCTGATCCTCCAGTTTAAGGGACAATCCATCCCAGTTGGTGGACCACTTTCAGGGGGATACTCCACTGGCCCATTCGGTCAAGGCGATGATCCTCGACGGGTTCGGCTTGGGATGGCTGCCCCGTCATCTCTGCGCCCAGGAGTTGGCCGATGGGCGCCTGGCCTTGGCCAGCGGCAGCGCATTTCAGACCCAATTATCGGTGTGGCTCTATCGAGAGACCGACAATGAAAAATCGACACTGAACCGCTTGTGGCGGGATCTGTCAGCGGGTTAGGCGCCACCAGCGAACGCTGACAAAACGACGGTTCCGTATCCCGCAGCCATGGCTTATTGTGCCACGAACGCCCGGCCAACCCGCGAAAGCCTGCATGTCAAAGTTCGATGGATATTTCCTGCGCCAACTTCTGGTTCTGTGCGGCTTCTTCGCCTTTGTTCTGGTCGGCGTGTTCTGGATCAGCAAGGCGGTCAGCCTGTTCGACCGGCTGATCAGCAGTGGGCAGACGGCGATGGTGGCGCTGGAGTTCACGGCGCTGACCCTGCCGACGCTGGTGCGCACCGTGATGCCGATGGCGGCATTCTGCGCAACGGTCTATGTCACCAACCGCCTGAACCGCGAAAGCGAGATGACCGTTATGCTGGCAACCGGCAGCAGCCCGTTCCGGCTGGCCCGTCCCGTCATCCTGTTCGGCCTGATCTGCGCGGCGATGCTGGCAACGATCACGCTTTATCTGCGTCCCGCCGCCATGTTGCGGCTCGAGGCGCGTCAGGCCGAGGTGGCCGGCGATATGACCGCTCAACTTCTCAATGACGGGCAGTTCATGCACCCGGTCAAGGGTGTGACCGTCTACATCGGCAAGATTGACCGCGACGGCACGCTGAACGATGTCTATCTGTCGGACCGGCGCGCGCCCGAGCGCGTGGTGACTTATACCAGCTCCAAGGCGTATCTGGCCCGTAGCGGCGAACAGATCGCGCTGGTGATGGTCGAGGGCACCGCCCTGCAGATGGAGACCGGGCGCAAGACCCTTTCGACCACTGTGTTCCGCGATTTCTCCTATGACATTTCGGCGCTGGCCAAGCGGGACATCGAACGGCGGCAGGGCATTCGCGGCATGCCAACTTTGGCGCTGGCCGCTGCGCTAAGTGGCGGCGAATTGAGTGAGACTTATTCCCAAGGCGAGATAGCCGAAGAGTTGCAAGAACGCCTGTCCTGGATCGGAGTCAGTGTCGCTGTCACCCTGATCGGCTTTTCTACGCTGATGTTGGGCACGTTTTCCCGATTTGGCCTCTGGCCACAGCTCATTGCAGCCTTTGCCGGCCTCATCGCGCTCGAGGGAATGCGGAGCACCGCGACCGCATTTGTTGCGACCCACCCCGGCCTGTGGTGGGTTCAGCACGCGCCCGCCCTGGGTGGCATTTGCTTGTCGATCATGTTTCTGATGATCGCCGGACGTCCGCTGCGATTGCGGCAGCGACCCTCCGCAGACCTCGCATAGATCAAGTTTTCGGGCCTATTCGAACCCCGCATCCCGGGCGATCATTGCGGCGTGTGTCCGGTTCTTGGCATTCAGTTTCTTGCACAAAGTACGGACATGCAGCTTGATCGTTACCTCCTGCAAGTTCATTTCGCGGGCGATCTCCTTGTTGGGCATACCGCGGCACAGCCCGCTAAGAACCTGTTTCTCCCGCCGGCTTAGCGCGGCGGTCATATTGTCGCCCATGGATTCTTCAGGTGCTTGCAACACGGTGCTGGGTACAAATACCTCGCCCGCTACCATGAAACGAACGGCATTCAACAGGCTCTTGGCTGCCATTGACTTGGGAATGAAGCCCGCTGCCCCGGCGTTGACCGCATCTTGGGCGATCCGATTGGGCGCGGTTCCACTGAGCAGCGCAACCGGTGTTTCGGGCGCCTGGCGGACCGTTTGGCGCAGCCCATCCAGGCCATTCATTCCAGGCATGTTGAAATCGAGCAGAACAAGGTCGAATGGCTTGCCATCCCTGAGTAACTGCATTGCTGAGGTGAAGTCATGTGCCGTAACAACTTCGGCCTGACCCTCTGACTTAAGATAGGCCGAGATTGTATCCCGAACCAGTGCATGATCGTCGGCCAGAAGAATGCGCATGCGTTTCCCAAATACAAAGGACTAGAATTGACGCTACTCTAGCCTCGGGTTGGCGCCGCTGCCAGAGTGGAGCGCTGGAAAATGTCGCATCAGATGGGCGGGCGAAAAACGTGATTCCCGATCTAAGACCGGTAGGGACCTAAAGGTCGCGCTCAACCGTTTTGCTGTCTGTAAGAATGCTAACGACCCTACGTTAAGGCGCCAACCATGACTTCTAACGCAATTGTGTTCCGGACTTATACTAAAGGCTATTTCGATAACCCAAAGTGTTGTGCCCTCTTGTTCTGGGACTGACATAAATTGACGAATGGTATTGGTTTTTTGGAGGCGAAGATGAGGAGACTTGCAATTGCACTGTCGTTGTTGGTTGGAACGCTTCTTGCGCCCGTCGGACATGTGGCCAACGCAGGTGAAGAGTTGCTTGTCATCAGCGCTTCCGATGGTTCGGTCACGCGTCTCGATCTTGGTGACCTGAAGGCGCTTCCTGTCAGCGAAATACGTACAAGAACGATCTGGACCACAGGAGTACAGGAGTTTCGCGGTGTGGCCCTGCGCGACCTGCTTGATCATGTGGGCGCTGCCAGCGGTATGATCACCGCTGTCGCGCTCAACGATTACTTGATCCAAATCCCAACCTCGGATGCTACGATACCTGGCCCAGTAGTGGCCTATCTGCATAATGGCAAACAAATGTCGGTGCGTGAAAAGGGCCCCTTGTGGGTCGTGTATCCCTATGATGACAATCCTGTCTATAACACCGAAGAATACTATGCCCGAAGCATCTGGCAGCTGATCCGGCTGGAGGTGCCAAGGTAGCTGACGCTGGGGTGACGAGATCGCGATAGGTTTGATGAGATCGTTAAATAGCCGGCTTAGAACCGGTTTCTGGCTTACCCTCGTGCTGATGCTGATTGCGTATTCCGCGATGCTCGGGCGCGAAGCGATGGTGCGCCTCGACAGCCTTTCAACCGCCGCCTCTGATGACATCCGTTGGAACATGTCTCAGCTCGAAGTGGAGTTGTTGCGTCTTCAAAGTGCATCATTCAAGGCGCAGAGCGGGGAACCGGCAGATCTGGCGGCGCTTCGAACCAGGTTCGATATCTTCTACAGCCGCAGCCAGATCGTGCTGCACGGCGCATTGTACGGTTCGGCACGCGCGGTTCCTCAGGTGCGGAGCAAGCTGACTACGCTGGCGGATTTCCTGACTGACAGCCTGGAGATCGTCGATGCGACCGATCCCGTGCTAGTCACTCGTCTGCCAGAGTTCGCGACGAAGGTGGAGCTGTTGTCTCCTGAGGTGCGCGACATGGCGCTGACCATCGTCAACACATCTGCCCGTGCTGCAGATATCCAGCGTGTCAAAGTTTCCGAGACACTCAGGCGTTTGGCGCTGGCGGTGTTGGGATTGCTGGTCGCACTTTCGATTTTCGCGCTGCTCCTGCTGCGTCTCTATCGCAGCGGCCAGCTTGTCTCAGCGGAGAAGGAAGCGGTCAAATCGCGTTTCGAGGCCGCTGTTAGATCAGCGCTGGATGCCGTTTTGGTGGTGGATACCGACGGCCTTATTGTCGAGTTCAACGGTGGCGCCGAAGCCATGTTTGGCTATTCCCGTAGCGAGGCGCTGGGTCAACCGATGGCCGATCTTATCATCCCCCCCCACTATCGCGCGCAGCATGAAGAAGGCATGCAGAGGTTTCGCAAATATGGCACCAGCCGTGTGGTCGGCAGGGGACATTTGCGCCTGGAGGGCATGCGGAAATCGGGGGAGGTCTTTCCGGTCGAGCTGTCGATTTCGCTGGCCGAAACCAGCGACCAACTCGTTTTTGTCTCGTTCCTGCGTGATATCACAACCCGGCTCAGGACCGAGCACGAGCTGCGCGAGGCCCGCGATATCGCGCAAGCGGGCGCTCAGGCCAAGGCAGAACTTCTGACGGTGATGAGCCACGAGATGCGAACCCCACTAAACGGGGTTCTCGGTTCCTTGGAGCTGATGGAACGTGACCAGCTGTCGCCCAAGCAGCTGCGCCTGCTGCGCGCGATCCGGGTCTCGGCGGAGTTGTTGCTGAGCCAGGTCAACCGCGTGCTGGAACTGTCTCGGCTAGAGTCGGGAATGATCGAGTTCCCCAAAGAGCCGTTTGCACTTGTGACCATGGTCCAGCGCCTGACCGAGAGCTTGAATGCCGCAGCGGAGGAGCATGGCAACCGGCTCCGTTTGAACGTGATCGGCGACGACCCAGGTATCGTCTTGGGCAATCGCTTCGCGCTTCAGCAGGCGCTGGTCAACCTGCTGGGCAACGCGATCAAGTTTACCCGAAACGGCGAGATTTCGGTTGAGGTTGAAAGGTTGGCCGACGGTCGCATGGTCGAGTTCCGCATCTCGGACACTGGTCTGGGCATTCCCGCCGAGGATATAGATCGGATCTTCGACGAATTCGTTACTATCGACGCTGCGTACGCTCGAGAGAACCCGGGCACCGGACTGGGACTTAGCATCACCCGGCGGCTAGTCTGGGCCTTGGGGGGCGAGATTGAGGTCGAGAGTATAGAGCATGAGGGGAGCCTGTTCCTTATCCGCCTCCCGTTGGAGCCGGGTGAACCGGTCGAAAACGCAAGCGAGAACGAGAAGGAGGAAACTGGATCGCTTTCGGGAAAGCGGGTGCTTGTTGTCGAGGATAACGACATCAACAGGATGCTGCTTTTGGATATGCTGGAAGAGTTCGGTTGTCAGGTCAAGCTGGAGCGCGACGGGTTCGACGGTGTCGCCGCTGCCACAAGCACTCACTACGATCTGTTGCTGGTCGATATCAGCATGCCGGGCAAGGACGGGCTGGCGACTTTGCGAGAGATCCGCGCGCAAGAGGACCCGGCAACACATGTACCTGCCATCGCGATAACGGCCCATGTACGAGAGCAGGACAAGAAAAGATTCGTTGACGCCGGTTTCGACGGGTTTCTGGCCAAGCCGATTTCGATGGCTCAGTTGCAAAAAGAAATGAGCGCACTGCTTTTGTTGCCAGAGGAGGCAGCGGCTGCAGAACCGTCGATTGCTCAGGATTTCATCCAACGGTTCGGAGATGCAGAGTATCGCCGCTATCTGGTCGAGATGGTCGACGAACTAAGCGCCATTTCCAATGATCTCGCCCGTGGTGATCTGACAGATGCGCTCAAGGCGCATGTTCATAAACAGGCCGGATCAGCGGCGATTCTGGGCCAGATCGATCTGCACGCAGTTCTGCAAGAAATCGAAGCGGCAAGCCCGGGCGACTGGGCCGCGTGCATGGATGGTGTTCTGGGTCGGCTCAAGAGCGAACTGGCAGCTATCAGGGTCGTCGCCTCGGGCGGTTAGAGCCCCAGACCGGTCTTGCGGCCTTCGTGGATCGCGGCGGCGGCAAGCCGGGGGGCCGCGGCGTCGCCAATGCTGGTGGCTTCGATCCGCATGGTCTGCAAATCTTGCGACAAGCTGATTTCTGGGGTGTTGGCGGTGGCCAGAACGAGGCTGTCGGCGGCGATCACCTCCGCCTCTCCGGTCAGCAGCGATAGGACTTCGGCGCCCGCGCCGCTCCACTCCGTCAGGGCGCTTTCGGTGACGAAGCGCACGCCCAGACCTGCCAGCGCGGCGCGGGCAGGGAAATCGGTGGCGGACCGCACCAGTTCGCGCCCGACCATGGCGTCTGGGGTGACGATGGTGACCTTGTGCCCCTTTTCTGCCAGGTGCCAGGCGGTGCCGATACCGCGCCAGTTGCCTGCCTCGTCCAGCAGAACGACATGATCCCCCAGCCGGGCGGCGCGGGTCATCACGTCCTGGATGGACCAGACCTGCCCTCGTTCGATCCCCGGCAAGCGGGCCACATGCGGCAGCGCCTTTTGGAACCCCGTTTCCGGCGGGGCGGAGCCGGTGGCCAGTATCACGTGTTCGGCACCGATGGCGGCGACCTCTTCGGCATCCAGATAGGTGTTATAGCGGATCTCGACCTGAAGCTGGCGCAGTTGCCGTTCGTACCAGCCGATCAGGTCGGTGATCTGGGCCCGGCGCGGTTGCATCCCGGCGAGGCGGAATTGCCCACCCAATTCGGGGCCCGCCTCGGCCAGGATCACCCGGTGCCCGCGTTCGGCGGCGACACGGGCACATTCCAACCCGGCAGGGCCGCCGCCCACAACCAGCACGGTTTTCGGTGTCTCCGTGTGCGTGAACCGGTCGCCACCCCAGAGGTATTCATGCCCGGCCGAGGGGTTCACCAGGCAGGAGATATAGTAATCGCGCCCGCGCCGGCCCCAGCATTGCTGGTTGCACGAGAGGCATCCACGGATGTCTTCGGGTGCGCCGCGCTCGGCCTTGGCCACCAGATGCGGGTCAGCGATCTGGCCGCGCACGATCGACACCAGATCGGCCCGCCCTGCTCCCAGCACCGTATTGGCGTTGTCGGGAGTGCGGATATTGGCCTCGGCGGTGACCAGCGCGGTCAGGTTCGCCTGTTTCAGCCGCTCGGCCAGATCGGCGCCGAGGTTTTCGGCATACTGAAAGCTGGGCAAAAGCTTGTAGAAGTCGAAATAGCTGCCCGCGCCGACGGTGACATAATCCATCAGCCCTTGGGCGTCGTGCAGCGCCACGATCTCGACCATCTCGTCATGGCTGAGGCAGACGGGCTTGTCTGAATCGTCGTTCACCGACAGGCCGATGATGAAATCAGGGCCGCAGGCGGCGCGGATGCGCGCCATGATCTCGCGCGAAAGCCGGGTGCGGTTTTCAAGAGAGCCGCCCCATCGGTCGGTGCGCTGGTTGGAAAACGGCGTCCAGAACTGGTCAAGCAGGCAGTGATAGGCGGCCCAGACCTCGACCCCGTCAAACCCGGATTTCTGGCACCTGATCGCGGCATCGACAAAACCCTGAATGGTCTCCTCGATCTCGCCTTCGGTCATGGCGTGGCTGCCATCGTTGTCGTGATAGCTGGGTCCGCCCGAGGGCGACCAGTTGGCATGCCAGGAATTGTCCCAGTCGCCATGGGCGCCGACATGGTAGAGCTGCTGGATCATCACCGTGCCATGTGCTTTGCAGGCCTGGGTGATGCGGGCGAAATGCGGGATCACGTCATCGCTGGAATGACGGAAGTTGCCGCGTGTCAGAACGGCGGCGGCATGGACGGGCATGGGCTCGACCACGATCATCGCGGCGCCGCCCATGGCGCGTTCCTCGTAATAGGCCAGGTGCTGATCCCCCGGCAGACCGTCACGGGCCATGTTGGTGGTATGAGCACCGAACACGATCCGGTTCTTCAGCTGTTTGTGGCGCAGCTGAACCGGGGTAAAGACATGTTTGAAATTCATGCACCGGTCTCCAGGTGGTCGAGGCCCGTGCGCAGGCTTTCGCCCATGCCGGTATCCTCCATATGCAGCCGTAGCCGCTGGTTATAGCCGCCCGGCGTGTTGAGTGCGGCGATCAGGCTGGCGCAATCTGTATTGGCCAGACTCGAGGAAACCAGCGCGCGCAGAAATGCCTCGCCCTGTTCAGGCTCCGAAACGCGTTCGCCCAGCCAGCCCGCCGCGTCATGCACCATCCGGGTCACTGGTGACAGCACCGCCTGGGCGCAGAGATAGGCCGACATCTCGGCGGCGTCCCTGACTGCGAAGATCCGGTTACGGGCACCAAAGAGCGCAGCGATCAGATCGGTGTCACCCTGCATCATGATGGCCGAACCACCCTGTGCGATACTCGGAAAGGGCATCATGATCGCCACCGCGCGGGCGGGGGCGACCATGCTGTCCACCTCCTCCAGCGTGGCGCCGGCCATCAGTGTGATAACTTGTTGTCCGTCGCGGAAAGTGAGTGCGCCGAGGATCTCGACCGCCTGTTCGGCCATCAGACCCAGGATGATGATATCGCTCTGGTTCACGACTTCCTGATTGGCTGCGACCGAGACATCAGGATAGGCAGCGGCCAGTGCCTGAGCATTGGCCGCGTTGCGTTCCGACACGGTGATCGCATGTCCGTCGCCTGCGAGGCCGTGCACGACGGCGGTTGCGATGGTTCCGGTTCCGAGCACCCCGATCCGCATGTCAGATATCCTTCACCAACCTCAGCGCATCATAGATTGCCGCATGAGTGTTGCGGGCGCTGACCGCGTCGCCGATGCGGAACAGCTGGAATGCGCCGTCGTTGTTGGTTTCGACCCTCTGCGGGGTGCCTGCGATCAGCGCGTCATAGTCGATCTCGCCCCCGTTGCGGGACAGAGGCTTGAGATCGAAATAGAGATCGGCATTCGGCATGGTGCCATAGTTGACCACCACCTGATCATAGGTCTTGTCGCTGGTGAAGCTGCTGTAATCAGTGCCGATCTTGGCGCGCAGCTGGTTGCCGTCGCGGGTTACGTCCAACAGGCGGCGGGTCACCGTAAAGGTGGTATCCTTGTCCTGAAGTGCACGCATATACGGCACCAGGTTCATGCCCATGATGTCGGGCGCGAACATGCGGTCTGGGGTCATCACCTCGACCTTTGCACCGGCATTGGCAGCGACCTCGGCCGCCATCAGCGCCGGGTGGTCACCGCTCTCGTCATAGATCAGAACATTCTGCGCCGGTTTCACATCGCCCGAGATCAGGTCCCAGGCACTGACCACCAGATTATTCTCACGTCCGGTCTCAAACAGTTCGGTATTGGGCAGACCGCCGGTGGCGATGATCACCACATCGGGGTTCAGCGCGGTTACATCCGCCGCCTCGGCCCAGGTGTTGAAGCGGAACTCGACATCGCGGGCGGCGCATTGGGCCATGCGCCAGTCGATGATCCCGATCATCTCGCGCCGGCGCGGGTTCTGCGCGGTCAGGCGGACCTGGCCGCCGGGATCGGGCTGGGCCTCGAACACGGTGACATGGTGGCCACGTTCGGCGGCGACACGGGCGGCCTCGAGCCCTGCTGGACCGGCGCCAACGACAACCACGCGTTTGGGCGTTTCGGCGCGGGCAATCGTGTGCGGCATGGTCAATTCGCGACCGGTGGCCGGGTTGTGGATGCACAGCGCCTCGCCCGCCTGATAGATACGGTCGAGGCAATAGGTGGCTCCGACACAGGGGCGAATGTCGTCCTCGCGCCCCTCGACGATCTTCTGCACGATATGGGGGTCGGCCATATGCGCACGGGTCATGCCCACCATGTCCAGCAGCCCCGAGGCGACCGCGTGGCGCGCGGTCGCCACATCGGGGATACGCGCGGCATGGAAGGTCGGCATGCCTGTCGCCTTCTTCACCTCGCCCGCGAAATCCAGATGCGGGGCGCTTTTCATGCCCTGCACCGGGATCACGTCGGTCATCGCCGGATCGGTGTGGATGCGGCCCCGGATCACGTTCAGGAAATCGACCATGCCCGTATCTGCCAGCCGTTTCGAGATTTCGATCCCCTCTTCGGGGCCGATGCCGCCCTCTGCCGCCTCGTCGGCGGTATAGCGCAGGCCGACTATGAAATCATCGCCGACCCGCGCCCGCACGGCGCGCAGCACGTCCAGCGGCATCTTCATCCGGCTCTCAAGGGATTGCCCGCCATAAGGCCCGTCCAGATCGTTGGTCAGCGGCGACCAGAACTGATCCAGCAGGTGGCCATAAACCTGCAACTCGATCCCGTCCATGCCACCCTCTTTCATCCGTTCGGCGGCGTCGGCGAAATCCGAGATGATGCGGGCGATATCCCAGTCCTCGGCCAGTTTCGGAAAGGCGCGGTGCGCCGGTTCCCGGTGCCGGGACGAGCTGACCGAGGGCAACCACTCGCCCTTGTTCCAGCCGGTGCGGCGGCCCAGATGGGTCAGCTGGATCATCACCGCGCAGCCATGGTTGTGGCAGGCATCGGTCAGTTGCCGGATCCACGGCACCACCTCGTCCTTGTAGGCCAGGATGTTGTTGAAGACCGGCGGGCTGTCGCGCGATACCGCCGCTGATCCGGCGGTCATCGCCAGCGCCACGCCCGCGCGCGCGCGTTCGGCGTGGTAGGCCGCATAGCGCTGTTTCGGCATGCCGTCTTCGGGATAGGCCGGTTCATGCGCGGTGGTCATGATCCGGTTCTTCAGGGTCAGGTGTTTCAGCTGAAAGGGTTGCAGCAGCGGATCACGGCTCATGATATGTCCTCAATACCAGGCGTCGGGCATGGATGCTTTCTTGCGGTCAATGAAATCGCGCAGCGCCTCGTCGGTGGCGTCGTCCATCGGCGGCGCCTCGTAGGTGTTCAGGATATCCTTCCACCGCTGATTGGCGCGCTGGGCATAGTCGGCGCTGCCCTGTTCCGACCATGTTTCGTGGGTCTGGTCGTCGTTCAGGCCGCTGTCCCAATAGGCGGTTTCATAGTGGCGCAGGGTGTGGTCGGTGCCGAACAGGTGTTCGCCCGGCCCGTTCTGCGCCAGTGCCTCAAAGCCCAGCGTATCCTCGTTAACCTCGATCCCGGCAAGGTAGGAATGCAGCGCGCCGCACATGTCGGTGTCCATCACGAATTTCTCATAGGACATGCTGAGCAGACCGTCGACGAATCCCGCGGAATGCAGGATGTAGTTGGCGCCGCCCTGAACCGCCGACATCATCGACATCATCGCCTGTTGCATGGCCTGCCCGTCGGGCGCCTTGGAGGTCGAGAAGTTGCCGGCGCAGCGCAGCGGCATGTTCAGGCGGCGTGCCAGCTGTCCCATTACCAGCGAGCCCAGCGCCGGTTCGGGCGTGCCAAAGGTTGGGCTGCCCGAGCGCAGGCTCATCGACGACAGGAAGCCCGCCAGGATCGCGGGTGCACCGGGGCGCACCAGCTGTGTGAGCGCGCTGGATGCCATCGATTCGGCGAGGCATTGCGCGACGGCTCCGGCCATTGTCAGCGGCGATACCGCACCCCCCAGCAGGAACGGCAGGTGGATCGAACCCTGCCCGGCCTCGGCATAGGTGCGGATACCTCCGGTGGTGACACCGTCCAGCACCAGTGGCGAAGTGGTGTTGAAGTTGCCCATGATCACGCAGTTCTGGTCGACAAACTCCGCGCCGAATAGAATGCGGCACATCTCGATACTGTCGGCGGCCCGTTCCGGTGCGGTGATCGAGCCCAGGAAGGCGCGATCGGAATAGCGCATGTGCGAATAGACCATGTCGAGGTGCCGTTTGTTCACGGCGATGTCCGTGGGCTCGCAGATGGTGCCGCCGGAATGGTGCAGCCAGGGCGAGGACTGGCCCAACTTGATCAGGTTCTGGAAATCCTGGAGGGTGCCGTAGCGGCGGCCATTGTCCATATCCATAACGAAGGGCGAGCCATAGGCAGGTGCGAACACCATCGCGTCGCCGCCGATTTCGACCGTGTTGGCCGGGTTGCGTGCATGCTGGGTGAAGCGTGCAGGCGCGGTTGTCAGGATCTCGCGCAGCATCCCCGGCTCGAACCTGACATTCCAGGCATCGGCCCGCAGCTCGGTGACCTGGGCCCCGGCCTGTTTGTAGAGCCGCATCGCCTCGGCGTCGTCGCGCAGTTCTATCCCGATCTCGGCCAGGATACGGTCGGCGGTTGCCTCGATCCGTTCGAGCGCCTCGTCACTCAAAAGATCATACGCGGGAATGCGTCGGGAGATGAACGGCACGCGCAGGTGCAGGTTCTGGCCAGGTTCAGCGGACCGGCCTGCCTTGCCAGAGGCGCGGCGGGACCGACGGGTCCGTGGGGATGTCTGTTCGCTCATGTAAACTACCTGCCGAAATCGGGTTGGATGGATATTCTTGAACGCGACTCGACACATGTGTCAAGAAACTTGTGCATAGGTGTCAATCCTGCTACCTCATCGGTCATGTCACTGGCACCCAAACACACCGGATCCGAAAGCGCCTGGTTGGACGCGGCCTATGAATTGTTGACCGAAAACGGCGTCGAGGCGGTCAAGATCATGCCGTTGGCGCAAAAGCTGGGTGTGTCACGCACCGGCTTCTATTGGTATTTCAAGGATCGCGAGGCCCTTCTGGAGGCGATGATCCAGCGCTGGGAAGAGAAGAACACCGGTAATCTGGTGGCCCGCGTGAATGCATTTGCCGAAAGCATTGTCGAGGCGATGTTCAACCTGTTCGACTGCTGGCTGGATGACGGGCTGTTCGACGCGCGTCTGGATCTGGCGATTCGCAACTGGGCGCGCAACGATCCCGCGTTGCAACTGCGACTGGACCGGGCCGATCAGGCCCGTCAGGATGCGGTGGCGGGTATGTTCCAGCGCTTTGGCTATCCAGAGAATCAGGCCCGGGTACGGTCGCTGACCGTGATGTATACGCAGGTCGGCTATATCTCGATGCAGATCGAGGAACATCCCGATATCCGCATCGCCAACATGCCCGATTATGTCGAAGTGTTTACCGGCGTCACTCCGGATCAGGCGGATGTGGACCGGTTCCTGTCGCGGCACGCGGCCAAATGGCGGGCTGCTGCTAACCAGATGTAAACTTGGCGGGCGATAGCCTCTGGGGAACTGGAAGAATCCCCGGACAGGCAGAATGCCCTTGAAACTGATTTACCGCTTGGCCGCGGTCGTGTGGCTCACCGCGCTGCTTGCGGCGGCACCGGCCCTGGCAAAGCTCGATCCCGGCGTGTCGTCCCTTTGTGACCAGGCCGCGCGCCGTGCGGCCAGCCGCCACGGAGTCCCGCTCGACGTTCTGCGTGCGATCACGCGGGTCGAGACCGGTCGCCGCAGTGACGGCCAGTTGGCGCCCTGGCCCTGGACAGTCAATATGGAGGGGGCGGGGCATTGGTTTCCAACCGAATATGCCGCCCGCAAATTCGTGTTCGAGCGGTTTAAATCCGGCGCCCGCAGCTTTGACGTGGGGTGTTTCCAGATCAATTACCGCTGGCACAGCCAGGGGTTCTCTTCGATCGAGGAGATGTTCGACCCCGAGCGGAACGCCGATTATGCCGCCCGTTTCCTGAACGACCTGTTCGGCGAACTGGGGTCCTGGTCGGCGGCGGCGGGGGCTTATCACTCGCGCACGCAATCCCTGGCCGATGCCTATGCCTCGCGGTTCGACCGGACCCGCGCGGCGCTGGGTGAGGGGCCGCTGCCTGAACCAAGGCAAGGGTCTGGCTCTCGCGGGCCTCAACCCTTGCTCGCCCGGCAGGATGCGTCATCTGGCCCGGCCCGGCTGGGATCGCTGTTTGCAACCGGATCGGGCGCCCGCCCCTTCATTTCGTTCAACTAGGATCGCGCCGTGCCCAAGCTTTCCACCGAAACGCTGTTCAGCCCCACGGTTCTGCTGGCGCTTGCCCTGATGGCGATCATCGTGATGATGATTCTGCCGATGCCGGCCTGGGTTCTGGATATCGGCCTCGCTGCCTCGTTTGCGCTGGCGATCCTGATCTTTACGCTGACCCTGTTTATCGAGCGGCCGCTCGATTTCTCGGCCTTTCCGACCATCCTGCTCGCCTCGCTGATGCTGCGGCTGTCGCTGAACGTGTCCTCGACCAAGCTGATCATCGGTCAGGGTCATACCGGCCCGAACGCCGCCGGAGACGTGATCGAGGGGTTTGCCCAGTTCGTGATGGGCGGCAGCGTGTTTCTGGGCTTGGTGGTCTTTGGCGTTCTCCTGATCGTCAACTTCATGGTGATCACCAAGGGCGCCGCCCGCATGGCCGAAGTTGGCGCACGCTTTGCACTCGATGGCATGCCGGGCAAGCAACTGGCCATCGACAGCGACATGTCGGCAGGCGCTATCGACCATCAGGAGGCGAAGGCGAGACGCGAGTTGGAGCAGCAGGAAACCACCTTCTTCGGCTCGCTCGACGGTGCGTCGAAATTCGTCAAGGGCGATGCCATCGCCGGGCTGCTGATCACCCTGCTGAACCTGATCATGGGCCTGATCATGGGCGTCATCGTACATGGCATGCCGATGAGCGCCGCGTTCGAGACCTATGCCATCCTCACCGTGGGCGACGGTCTGGTATCGCAGATCCCGGCCGTGATCATTTCGATCGCCTCGGCGCTGCTGCTGGCGCGCGGCGGTACCCAGGGCGCCACCGACAATGCGCTGTTCGCGCAACTGGGCAAGCACCCGGCGGCACTGGCCACGGTGGCGCTGTTGATGGTTCTGTTCGCGCTGGTGCCCGGACTGCCGTTCCTGCCCTTCATCTCGGGCGGGGCGGTTCTGGGATATGCTGCCTGGCGGATGCGCCTGAAACAGAAACAAGAGGCTGACAGCGCCGCCCGGATCAGCGAGGAACAGACACCCGTCGCACGCCAGGGGATCGGCGATATCCTCGATCTTGACGATGTGCATCTGGAATTCGCCCCCGATCTGGTGGGAATGGCGCTGGATCCGGGCACCGGGCTGGACGCGCGCATCGCCAATATGCGAACTCACGTGGCTTCGATCTATGGGCTGATCCTGCCAGATATCCGCCTCACCGATCAGGCCGAACTGCCCCAAGGCACCTATGTGATCAAGGTGCAGGGGGTCGAGCAGGTGCGCGGCGTGCTGCATCCCGATCTGGTGCTGGCGTTGATGACCGACCATCCCGATGCGCTGCCCGCGGGCGAGGACGTGACCGAGCCGGTCTATGGCGCCCCCGCCCGCTGGATCCTGCCCAAGGACCAGGAGGCGGCGGCGCTGTCCGGCGCGACCATTGTCAGCCCGCCCGAGATATTGGCCACCCATCTGCTGGAAGTGATCAAACAGAACTTTGCTCGCCTGCTGTCACTGAAATCGCTGCGCCGCCTGTTGTCCGAGATGACCCGACTGTCCGATCCTGTCCGGTCCGAGGCCAATCAGAAACTCTTGGACGAACTGATCCCTGAAAAGGTGCCGATCGACACGTTGCACGCCGTTCTGCGCCTGCTGCTCGAGGAACGCGTGTCGATCCGAAACATGCCCCTGATCCTCGAAGCGGTGGCCGAGGCGCGACTGGCCACCACCCAGCCCGAGGCGATCTGTGAACATGTCCGCCAGCGGCTGGGCTTTCAACTGGTGGCCGAGATGAAACGCGCCGACGGGTCGATCCCGCTGGTACAGCTGGCGCCGGAATGGGAGGATGCCTTTGCCACCTATCAGGTCGATGGTGCCGGCGGTGGCCTCGATATCGCGCTTCCGCCCGACCTTTTCAACAAGCTGGCCGATGGCGTTGCTAAACGCCTGTCGCAGACGGCGGGGCAGGGGATATTCGCGGCGCTGGTGACTTCGACCCGCCGCCGCCGTTTCCTGCGCACCATCCTGCGGGCGCGCGGCATTTCGAACCCGGTCCTCTCCTTCGAGGAAATCGGGATGGAAGCGCGCCCGGCGCTGGTGGGACAGGTGCCCGCATGATCGCGCTGCCGCCCGAGTTGCTGGCGCTGATCTCGGGCGAGCTGTGGCAGGTCTTTGCCGTGTTTCTGCGGGTCTCGACCCTGGTTTCGGTTCTGCCCGCCTTGGGCGAACAATCGATTCCGATGCGGGTCCGCCTTGGGGTCGCCACCGCCTTTGCCGTGATCGTGGCCCCGGCTGCGCCGGCTGCCCCCGAGGTCACAAATGTCCTGCAATTCACCGCCCTTGCCGGAACCGAGGTATTGGCTGGGCTGGTCATGGGGCTGGGCATCCGGCTGTTTGCAATTGCACTGCAGGTGGCGGGTATGATCGCGGCGCAGGCCACATCGCTGTCGCAGCTTCTGGGCAATGCAGTGGCCGAGCCGACGCCCGCCATGGGCCATCTGCTGATGATGGGCGGGCTGGCGCTGGCGGTGATGTCGGGCCTGCATGTACGGGTGGCCGAATTCCTGATCCACTCCTACTCGATCTTTCCGATCGGCGAACTGCCCCATCCCGGCGATCTGAGCCAATGGGGTGTCGCCCAGGTCGGACGCATGTTCGCGCTGGCCTTCGGGCTGGCGGCGCCGTTTGTAATCGCCTCTCTGATCTATAACCTGACGCTGGGGGCCATCAACCGGGCGATGCCACAGCTTATGGTCGCCTTTGTCGGGGCGCCCGTGATCACACTTGGTGGTATGGCGCTGCTTCTTGTCGGCACACCGCTTTTGCTGTCGGTCTGGCTCGATGCGCTGTGGAGCTTCTTTCAGGATCCGATTGGGGCACGCCCATGAGCGGACAGGACGACGACAGCGACAAGTCATTCGATCCGACCCCGCAAAAGCTCCAGAAAGCGCGGGAAAAGGGAGAGGTTGCCAAATCCGCCGACCTGTCGGTGGTGGCGGCTTATGCCGGTTTGTTGCTGGCACTGTCAGCGCTGGGCGCGGCGAGCGTGACCAAGCTGGGCACCGCGCTGACGGTGTTGATCGGCCAGGCGGATGGCCTGTCGCGCCTTGTCTTCGAGGGGCGTGCTGGTGGGCCGGTCGGCGGGCTGATGGGAACGGTGGGGGCGGCGATCCTGCCCTGGTTCCTGGTCCCGGCAGCGGCGGTGATCCTGTCGGTTGTGGCCCAGCGCGCCTTTGTCATGGCGCCCAGCAAGCTGGTGCCCAAGATCTCGCGCATTTCGATCCTGCAGAACGCCAAAAA
This sequence comes from Ruegeria alba, assembly GCF_022321465.1. NCBI lineage: Bacteria > Pseudomonadati > Pseudomonadota > Alphaproteobacteria > Rhodobacterales > Roseobacteraceae > Ruegeria > Ruegeria alba. The sequence goes on from NZ_JAKOEM010000013.1 coordinate 19,685, forward strand.
CAAGTTCGGACGAGGCGGCCTGTTCGAATTTGCCAAGAGCTTTGTCAAATTGCTGCTCTATTCGGTCTGTCTGGGCTTCTTCATCAAGCTGAACCTGTCCGACATCGTCTCGTCCGCTGGGATGGAGGCGCGCCAGTCGGTGCTGCTGATGGCGCGGCTGTTGATGCGGTTCATGTTCCTGGTTGCGACGGTGGCGCTGGTGATCGGGGCCATCGACTATCTGTGGCAGCATGCCGAACACATTCGCAAGAACATGATGTCCCGCAAGGAGCTGATGGACGAGACCAAGGATGCCGAGGGCGATCCGCATATGAAGCAGAAGCGGCGCCAGAAGGGGCAGGAAATCGCGATGAACCAGATGCTGGCCGATGTGCCGGGCGCCGATGTGGTGATTGTGAACCCGACCCATTACGCGGTTGCCCTGAAATGGTCGCGCCTGCACGGCGCGGCGCCGGTCTGCGTGGCCAAAGGGGTCGACGAGGTTGCCGCCGCGATCCGCCGCAGCGCGGCCGAGGCCGGGGTGCCAATCCACTCCGATCCGCCCACCGCGCGAGCCCTGCATGCCGGTGTCGAGATCGGGCAGGAGATTTCCGAGGAGCATTATCGCCCGGTCGCAGCCGCGATCCGTTTTGCCGAGGCGATGCGCAAACGGGCCAAGGGGAGGGCATGGTGAGGCAGTCGATACTGGATCAAATGACCGGGGTGGGAGAGGCGCTCTATCTGCGCGAATACGAGCGTATCCGGGCCGTGCTGGAGGAAGAGGCGCGCATCGCCGCGCAGATCGCCCGGCTTGATGACCAGGTCGTCCGCACCCGTGCCGAAGGATCGGGAGATCATGGCTATCGCTCGGTCGGCGCCGACATCCTGTGGCAAAGCTGGGAGAGCCGGACTCGCCGCCAGCTGAACTCCGATCTGGCGCGCGCGCGCGCGAAACGGTTGTCGATGATGGATGATCTGAAACGCGCCTTTGGCCGCAAGCAGGCCATCGCGCAGATCGCGCAGGACGACAAAACGGCCCGGGCAAAGGCCCGTCGCAAGACGCAGCTTGATGCGCTCACCCGTGACGCCGCGCAGCGTTAGGCCCGTTTAACCGGTACAGACGCAGAAATGCCCCGCCAGTCGGCGGGGCTTTGGCTGCCGGTCGGGGAAAAGGTTGGCGGTTTGGGCACCGCTCAATACGAATCCTGACGGGCGATATCGACGATCAGCACGCTGACGATGTTGTCGCCAAAGGCCTTTTGCGCCGATTCAAGCAAGGCGACGCGCAGCGGGTCGAGATTGCCGGGGCGGGTGAAGGCACCGTCGAAACCGCCGATATTGGCATGGTCGAACAGGACCTGAAGGAAGCCGTCGCGCAGCTTGGGTTCCTTGGCGTAGAAATTCTCGCTGAAACCCGGCTGGACCTCGAGGCTGAGCGACACCGTGGCCAGGCCGCTGATCTGGTCCTTGTGCACCAGCGGCACCACAAAGGGTTTGTTCATCTTGACGTATTCGTTGCCTAAATCCTCGGCGCCGTGATCCTCGGACGGTTTCGATTTGGCGGAATCGGCAGGTTTGGCCTTGGACGGTTTCTCTTCGCCATGGTCACTGGCCTGATCGCTCGCATGGGCGCTGTCCTGCGCCGGTTTCGGGCCAAGGAACACCCCGGCGCCCACCCCGGCACCAAGGCCCACAACAAGGAACAGAACCGGAAGCAATTTACCCAACATGGCCGGCCTCAGAACGGCAGGACCATGTCCAGCACCTGCTGGCCATAGCGCGGTTGCTGCACATCGGTGATCTGGCCGCGACCACCATAAGACACTCGCGCCGAGGCGATCTTGTCATATGTGATCTCATTCTGGCGCGAGATATCCTCGGGCCGCACATAGCCAGAAACCAGAAGCTCGCGCAGTTCGAAATTCACCCGCAGCTCTTGCGAACCGGTGATCGACAGGACGCCGTTGGGCAGCACGTCGACCACGGTCGCGGCCACCCGCAGGGTCAGCTTTTCCTTGCGCTTCACCGATCCCTTGCCGCCCGAGGCGCTGGAGGAATCGACTGCGACCGCGTTGCTCATCGACGCGCCATCGGGCAGTTTTTCATCGATCCGCTGCGGCAGGCCCAGAAGATGCGGCACGCCCAGGCTTTCCGAACCCGAACGCGACCGGTTGGTGTCGTTCGAGATCTCGGCCTTTTCGTCGATTTCGATGACCACGGTCAGAATGTCACCCTTCTTCATCGCCCGCTGATCGCCCAGCAGCGAGTTCTGGCCGCCGCTCCACAGCGACGCGCGATCGACCGAGCGTTGCGGCTGTGTGTGCAGCGGCAGGCCGGGCCAGAGCATGGCCACGTGCTCGGGCGACTCGGTGTTCGGGGTAAAGCTGGGCGCCTTGCCCAGGTGATCGGCGCGGCCACAGGCCGACAGCACCACCAGCGCGGCAATCAGGGTTTTGGGGGAGGGACATTTCTGCATCATTTTACCTCGATGGAGCCATTGGGCCGAATCTGGCCGGAAACGGTGGTGCGGGACGTCAGGTTCATCACCCGGATGACATCTCCAGCCGCACCGCGACCCAGCGCGCGACCTTCGGTGGTGATGACCAGCGGGCCATTGTCGAAAAAGAGCGTCACCAGATCATTGCGGTCGACGATGGCGGGAGGGCCAACATCGTCGTACCGGATCGGCCGCCCGGGATAGAGCGCGACGCGTGCCTCTTGCCCGACCACCTCGTCGGGGTCGGTATAGCTGCCGGGGACGACGGCTGATTTCAGCATCAGATCCTCGGCGCCGATGATCTCCTTGGCGCGGATGGTGCGGGTGGGCACCAGCACCTCGGCTGCTGCCGTCTGCGCCAGGACAAGGGCAAGGATCGGGCCAAGATACCGCATCAGCGTACCTGCGTGGTGGCGCTCATCATCTGGTCCACCGCCGAGATGACCTTGGCGTTCATCTCATATCCGCGCTGCGCCTCGATCAGTTCGGTCACCTCGCGCACCGCGTCGACCGAACTGTCCTCCAGATATCCCTGACGCAGGGTGCCCAGCCCGTCCTCGCCCGGATTGCCGGTGATCGGCGCGCCCGAGGCCTCGGTTTCCTTGAACAGGTTGCTGCCGATCGCCTCCAGCCCTTTGGCATTGGTGAAACCGGCCAGCGTGACCTGGCCCAGCAACTGGCCCTCGGCTGCATCGTCGAAATAGGCATAGACCTCGCCCGAGGCGTTGATCGAGATCGACCGCGCATCGCTGGGAATGGTGATCTCGGGGGCCACCGACAACCCGTCCGAGGTGACGATCAGCCCCTCGGCAGAGCGTTTCAGCGACCCGTCGCGGGTAAAGGCCGACTGGCCCGAGGGCAGCGTCACCTCGAAATAGCCGCGTCCCTCGATGGCCAGGTCCAGATCGTTGCCGGTGGCCGACAACGCGCCCTGTTCCAGATGAACCGTCACTGCTGCCGGGCGGACCCCCAGGCCAAGCTGCACGCCGGTCGGCAATACGGTGCCGTCGGCGGCGTTCACCGTTCCGGCACGCGCGATCTGCTGGTAATGCAGGTCGGCAAACTCGGCACGACGGGCATTGTAGCCGGTGGTGTTCATGTTGGCGAGGTTGTTCGAGATCGTCTCGACCCGCATCTGCTGGGCGGACATGCCGGTGGCGGCGATTTTCAGGGCGCGCATTCTGGGGCTCCTTGGTTTGGGATCAGCGCAGCAGGCTGTTCACGGCGTTGCGGATGCGTTCGTCTTCGGACTGGAGGAAGCTCTGGCCCAGCTCATAGGCGCGCTGCACTTCGACCAGCCGGGCGACCTGGTCGATTGCATTGACATTTGATCCTTCGAGGAACCCTTGCATGATGCTGGCGCCTTCGATCGGTTCAGTGCCGTCATCGGCGCGGAAGAACACGCCGCCCTCTCGGATCAGCCCATGCGGGTCGATTGGCTTGAACAGGCCGATCTGACCCAGCAAGCGCCCGCCGCCGCTGATCGTGCCATCGGGGCCGATACGGACACCGTCGATATCCGGGGGCACAAAGACGGGTGCGCCATTGGCATCCATCAGCCGATAACCATCGACATTGACCAGATCGCCCTGAGCGTTCGGGGTAAAGCTGCCAGCGCGGGTCAGCCGTTCGCCGCCCGGGGTCTCGAGCATGAAGAACCCCTCGCCGTCGATGGCCAGATCGAAAGCACCGCCGGTCTGGGTCAGCACCCCTTGTTCCTGCGAGGTGTTGCGCACCTGACCGCGCGCCATGGACAGCGACGAGGTTCCAAGCCCGCCGCGCACGAATTCGGAAAACACCAACCCCTGCTGGCGATAGCCCGAGGTGGCGGCATTGGCGATATTGTTGGCCACGACGCGGGTTTCGTTCAAAAGCCCGGATTGTCGCGACAGGATGGCATAGCTGGGCGTTTCCATCAGACACCTCCCGATATCAGCGGAATGAGGGTTGTGGTGAAATAGTTGATCAGCGTCTGGGTCATGAAGCCCATCGAGATCCAGAACACGATCACGATGGCGGCCAATTTCGGCACAAAGGTCAGCGTCATTTCCTGGATCGAGGTCAGGGCCTGGAACAGACCCACTGCCAGACCGGCGATCAACGCCACCGACAGGATCGGAACCGAGGTGATTACCGCGATCCACAGCCCCTGTCGGACCGTGTCATAGAACAGGCCTTCGCTCATCATGGCTCAGACCGGCATCCGAAGGATTTCCTGATAGGCCTCGACCACCTTGTTGCGAACGGTGACGGCGGTTTCGACCGCCAGTTCCGACTGCGCCAACGCCTGCACCAGCGCATGCGGGTCGGCCTTGCCGATCATCGCCGATTGGGCCAGGTCTTCGCTGTGCTGCAGGGTGGCGGCAAAATCCTGGAAGGTGCCGCGCAGGCCCAGGGCGACGCTGTCGTCCTTGGGGTCCGCCTGGGTGGCGGGGCGGGCCGAGGCATAGGCCTGGGCTGCGGAGAGGCTGCGGATATCCATTCTGGCTGTCCTTTATTTGCGGAGAAGTTCCATCAGGCTTGCGGACATCTGCCGCGCCTGGTCGAAAAGCTTGAGATTCGCCTCGTAGCTGCGCTGCGCCTCGCGGGCGTCGGCGATCTCGATCATCAGGTCGACATTCGACCCCTTGTAGTGGCCGGTCTCGTCGGCCAGCGGGTGCGAGGGGTCAAAGATGTCGGGCAATTGCCGCCGGTCGAGTTTGACCCGGCCGGTGGTGACGCGCTCGACCCCGTCGTCACGGCCGCGCTCTACCTCGAACGGGACCGTCTTGCGGCGATAGCCCGGCGTGTCGGCGTTCGAGATATTCTCGGACACGTGGCGCAGGCGGGTGGCCTGGGCACGCAGCGCGCTGGCGGTCACAGAGAGGGATTTGGAAAATTCGCTCATCTCAGCCTCCTTCACCCACGACCCAGGCCGACGCGCAGTATGTTCATCGAGGATTTGTAGATCGCGAGCGCGCGGTCATGCTGACGCTTGACCTCGACCGCCTTGAGCATCTGCTCCTCGACGCTGACATTGTTGCGGTTCGGGTCGCCCGGACCGTCGGTTTCGAAAGGTGTCCAGCTGGTGGTCGAGGCCGCGGTGCCATTCAGATGGCCCGCCCGACGGGCCTGCATGGCGGTCCCGGCGCTCTCGCGAGCAAAGGTTTCAGCAAAGGGGGCGATATCGCGTTCGCGGTATCCGGGCGTATCGGCATTCGCCATGTTCTGGGCGATCACGGCCTGCCGTGTGCCTGCATGCGTTGCCATGGCGTACGCCATCTTAAAGACGTTCAAGTCCGAGAACATCGGGGCTTCTCCCTCGATCAATTTCAATCAAGGCTTAACCCCGATTCGTTTAGAAACCGTTTTCAGGAAATTGTTGGAGATATCCCGATGACGGCCCCGGACCCCCTCGCCCTGAAAGCCGAGTTCGACAGTCTCAGCCTGGTTCGACATGTCGGGCGCGTGACCGGCGTGGCAGGGGGCGTGATTCAGATCCAGGGACTCGCCAATCAGGCGCAGATCGGTGATCGGGTTGAATTGAAACGTAATTTTGGTCCGTCGCTAGGGGGTGAGGTGTTGCAGGTCGAAGGCAGCACGATCAACATGCTGCCCGACAGCGCACCCGAAGGTGTGTCGCTGGGCAATCGCGTGGTGTTGCATCCGATGCCGGGATTCGCGCCTGGGCGTCACTGGCTGGGACGGGTGGTTGACCCGTTCGGTCGACCGCTGGACGGGCGCCCCTTGATGCGGGGGGCCAAGGCGCGCGATCTGATGCGCCCGCCGCCGCCTGCCGTGCAGCGCAAACCCCTGGGTCAGCGCATGGCAACCGGGCTTTGTGCACTGAACACATTGTTGCCCATTGTCCAGGGCCAGCGGGTCGGTCTTTTTGCCGGGTCGGGGGTTGGCAAATCCAGCCTGCTTGCCACGCTGGCCAAGTCGATGCAGGCGGATGCGGTTGTGGTCGCGCTGATCGGTGAACGGGGGCGCGAGGTCAACGAGTTCGTGGCCAAGGCGCTGGGCCCCGAGGGGCTGGCGCGCTCGGTCATCGTCGCGGCCACATCGGATCAATCCGCATTGGTTCGCCGCCGCTGCGCCTGGGCTGCAATGACTGTGGCCGAGAGCTTGCGCGACGAGGGGTTGAATGTTCTCTACCTGGCGGACTCGATCACCCGTTTCGCCGAGGCGCATCGCGAAATTTCCGCCGCCATGGGCGAGGCGCCGGCGCTCAGGGGCTATCCGCCCTCGGTTACGCCGCTGATCACCGGCCTGTGCGAACGCGCCGGCCCTGGGACCGAGAAACAGGGCGATATCACAGGTGTTTTCAGTGTCCTGGTCGCAGGGTCGGACATGGATGAACCGGTCGCCGATATCCTGCGCGGTGTTCTGGACGGCCATATCGTTTTGAACCGCGAAATCGCCGAACGTGGTCGCTTTCCCGCCATCGACATCAGCCGTTCGGTCTCGCGCAGCTTGCCGGATGCGGCCACGCCCGAGCAGAACGCACTGATCGGCGAGGCGCGGCGCCTGATTGGCGCCTACGAGCAATCCGAAGTGATGATCAAGGCAGGGCTGTATACAGAAGGAGCTGACCCGTTACTGGATCAGGCGGTGCGGGTCTGGCCCGAGCTGGATGCTTTTCTGGCCCGACCCGATGCTCAGGGGGTCGAGCACAGTTTCTCGCGCCTGCAACTGGTCTTGCGCCGCGCCAAATCCGGCCCCCGCCACTAGACGTGGGCCGGACAGGTGTCAGTCGGCGTCAGCCACGCCCTCGGCCCGCAGCCGCGCGCGGCGAGCGCGATAGCTGGGCAGCAGTACCAGAATCACCGCCAGTGCCAGAAGCCCCATAGTCATCGGCCGTTCCAGAATGAAGCCCAGCCCGTCATAGAGCTGCATCGCACGGGCAAAGTTGTTTTCCAGCATTGAACCGAGAATGAAACCGATAAGCAGCGGCGCCAGCGGATAGTCCGCAAATCGCAGCACCGTGGCGCAGACGCCGAGCCCCACCAGGATCAAGAGTTCGGTGGCGTTGTTCTGACCGATATATGCCCCCATCAGGGTAAAGAACAGGATGAACGGTATCAGAAAGGTCCGCGGCACCGTAAGGATCTTGGCGATATAGGGGATCAGCGGCAGGTTCAGGACCAACAGGATCAGGTTGCCCAGATACATTGAAATGATGACTGCCCAGAAGATCTGTGGATCGTCCACCATAAGGCGTGGTCCGGGCGTGACGTTCAGCGCGATCAATGCGCCGAGGAGAATCGCGGTGGTCCCCGACCCTGGAATGCCCAGGGTGAGAAGCGGAACGAAGGATCCGGTGCAGGCGGCGTTATTGGCGCTTTCGGGTGCGGCCAATCCCTTGAGCGACCCCTTGCCGAACTCCGCCTGCTCGGCCTTGGGGGCAATGTTGCGTTCGACCGCGTAACCGAGGAAACTGGCGATTGTCGCGCCTGCGCCGGGCAGAACACCAATCAGGAAACCCTGCACCGATTGCCGCCCGATCACTGGCGCGATGGATTTCGCCTCGGCCCTTGTGATGCGCAGGTCCTTGATCGCGTTGCCATCACCTCCCTGGTTGGACCGCGAGGGATCGAGCACGAGATAAAGCGCCTCGGGCAGGGCGAACATCGCCATAGCCAGCGTGATGAACCCAAACCCCGATTGCAGATCCATCACTCCCATGGTGAAGCGCGGCATATTGAAAAGCGCGCCCTCGCCCACGGTCGCCATGATCAGACCGAGAAGCGTCATCAACAGCGCCTTGCCGACCTGTCCTGATCCGGCAAAGGCGGCGATGGCCGACAGGCCCACCACCATCAGTGCGAAATACTCGGCCGAATGAAACAGCAGCGCGACCGAGGCCAGCGCGGGCGCGAAAACCATCAGCAGGATCGCCCCAATGGTGCCGCCGCAAAAGCTGGCGATCGCGGCTACCGTCAGCGCCTTGCCAGCCTTACCCTGCCGCGCCAGAGGATAGCCGTCGAAACTGGTCGCGACGGTCGAGGCCACGCCGGGCGCGTTGATCAGGATCGACGATGTGGACCCGCCGAAGATCGCGCCATAGTAGACGCCGGCCAGCAGGATCAAGGCCGCTGACGGATCGCCAATGGTGATCGCGACCGGGATCATGATCGCGATGATCGACATCGGACCAAGCCCAGGCAGCATGCCGATGAATGTTCCGATCAGACAGCCACCGATGACCATCAAAATATTTGTGAGCGAAAAGGCTGTCGCCAACCCGATCATCAGACCTTCGAGCATATCAGCCTCCGTTTGCCATAAATGCGGGCCAGGGGCTGAGGAAGATCCCCAGAACCACCTGGACTAGGTACCAGACCAGCCCGGCGGCGATCGCAGCCACCGGCAGCAGGATGTGAAGCCGGCGTTCGCCAAGGATCAGCGAGCCGATTGTCAGAAAGGCGAGAGTTGAAAGCAGAAACCCAAAGGGCCGCAACAGCAACGCATAGGCCACCATGAGCGCAAGCAGCATAAGCGCTTGGCCAAGTTTGTACTCGGTCAACCGACGATAATTGATCTCCATCGGTTTTGGCTCAGCCGCGCCCTTTTCGAGACCCAGGAGAACAGTCAGCGCAGTCAGAACGGCAAGAACTGACAGGATCTTGGGAAAGGTGCTTGGCCAGATCGGGTTGCGTTTCATGAACGGGGCAAGGCCCGCGTCCATGGTGAAGAAGGCGGCGTAGCCATAGGCGAGGCAGATCATCAGAATGACCAGTGCGATCCAGCGGTCGAGTGCCATAAGATCCTCCGGGGCGTGTTGGGTTGAGGCTGTCAGGGGGGCGCTGCCCCCGCCGCCCGTTCCGGGCGCCTCCCCCGGGATATTTTCAGCAAGAGGAAAGACGATGTTAACCTTGTTTCCCTAGGTTTGGATCACGGTACAGGCTGGGAAGCCGATGACCGTGCAAGGGGAAGGTTATGCTTCTTCGGTGGAGGGGAGGGTCGGCCGCTCTCCCCTTCCTCTTGCTTCAAATATCCCGGGAGCGCGAGGGTGGAACCCTCGCACATCACAGACGAGCGCGGCGTAGCCGCACCTTTGGATTAGAGAAAACCCAGCTTGCGCATCAGATCCCCGATCTGCTGTTCCTGTTTTTCCAGGAAGGCACGGAAATCGTCACCGCTGTTGTGGATGTTTACCCAACCGTTGCGGGCGCGCACGGCTTCCCATTCGGGAGTATCATACATCTTGGCAATCGCGTCCTGATAGGCGGCAAGCCGGTCCTCGGGCAGACCGGGGGCGCCGAAGAATCCACGCCAGTTCACAAAACTCGTGTCGATCCCCTGTTCCTTCATCGTCGGGGCGTCGGGATAGGCGGCGACCCGATCATCCGAGGTGACGCCGATGATCTTGACCTCGCCCGCATTCGCCAGATCCACCGCTTCGGAGAAGCCGGTGCTGAGCGCGGCGATCTCTCCCGAGAGGAGCGCCGCCATCGCCTTGCCGCCCGCGTCATAGGGGATGTATTTCACTGCCAGTGCGTCCTTGCCAGCAGCCTCCATGACCATTGCGGCGACCAGATGGTCCATGCCACCGGGCACCGAACCGCCACCGATGGCGGTGCCACCCGGGTCGGCGTCAAAAGCGGCGAGAAGGTCGTTCATCGAATTTACCGGGCTGCCCTTGCTCACCACGATGGCGGCATAGTCGCCGATGGTTCCGGCGACCAGGGTCAGGTCGCGAAAATTCTGCGGGAACACGCCGGTCAGCGAGCGGATGATGATCGGGGTTGAATTGACCATCAGCGTGCCGTGGTTCGAGGCGGCGTTTTCGATCAGGTAGCCGATTGCCTTGCCGCCGCCGCCGCCGGACATGTTTTCATAACTGGCGGTGCCTACGAGGCCCGCTGCGGTCAGTGCCTCGCCGGTGCCGCGTGCGGTGCCGTCCCAACCGCCACCGGCGCCGCCGGGGACGAGGAAATGGATGCTGTCGACCACCGGTTCGGCCATGGCCGGCGTCGAAAAGGCAAATGCCGCCGATGCGGCGGCCATCATGACCCGGCGGGTCAGGTTCAGTTTCGTCATTGTGTCCTCCCGTTTGACAAAGCGGGTTTCGCTTGCCCATGTGAAAGGAAAGCCATGCAAAGCTGACACCAACCTGTCGCATTCGGTTGAAGAGGAGAGGTACCCCATGCGGTTCCTACTGGTCGAAGACAATCTGAGCCTGGCTGCGGCTATCCTGGATCGGCTGCGCCTGGACGGGCATGTGGTAGATCATGCAGAGAACATCTCGGTTGCCGAAGAGTTTGTGGTAACGGCAGATTACGATTTGATTTTGCTGGATATTATGTTGCCCGATGGGGATGGCCGCACCTTTCTCAAGACGCAGCGCGATCATCTCAGCGAGACCCCGGTCATCGTTCTGACCGCGCGATCCGAGGTGTCCGACCGGGTCGGTGTTCTGGACCTCGGCGCCGATGATTATCTGACCAAACCTTTCGACTTTGCCGAGCTGGAGGCACGCTGCCGGGCGGTTTTGCGGCGGCGCGGGGGGCGCCCATCGAACCAGAAACGAATCGGGGCGCTGATCTTTGATCCACTCTCGGGAGTTCTGGAAGTCGCTGGTGTCGATGTGCCCCTGCGAAACAAGGAACTGCGGCTGTTGGAGATCTTTCTGGCCGCGCCGGATCAGATCTTTTCCAAGGCACGATTGGTGGACCGGCTGTTTTCTTACGACGAGGAAGTGTCGGAGAATGCGATCGAGGTCTATGTGGCCCGGCTGCGCAAGAAGATCAGCGGTTCGGGGGTCGAAATTCAGACGGTGCGCGGGTTGGGGTACCGGATGCGGACGCAATGAGTGACAGTTTGCGCATCAGCGGTTCGATCCGCCGGCGGCTGACGATACAGCTGGTCGGCAGCGCGGCGGTGCTGGCGACGCTGCTGTTTCTGATCGTACAGACCTTTACCCGAGACCTGGCTGAAGAGACTCACGACCGCATCCTGCTGGCCTCGGCCACCTCGATCATGGACGCAATCTCGGTCCGGGCGGGAGAGGTGACCGTGGACCTTCCTTATGCTGCGCTGTCGATGCTGAGCAATGTCAGCGATGACAGGGTGTTCTATCGGGTCATGCTGGGGGCCGAAACACTGACCGGTTACGACGATCTGCCCGTACCCGAACCCGGGTCACGAGAAACCGGAGCAAGGTTCGACACGCTGGTCTACAAAGGCGAAACCGTGCGGATGGCGACGACGGTACGCTGGCTGTCGCGCAATGGGGTTTCCACGCCCCTTATCATCTCTGTGGCGCAGACCCGGACTGGACAGACCGAACGGCTGGCGGCCCTGACCCGGACCGCATTGTTGCTGGGGGCGGGCTTCTTTGCCGTCGCCGTTCTCTTGGCTGTCTGGACGGCGCAATCCTCGATCCGGCCGCTTCGGCAACTGGCGGGTATGGTGTCGCGTCGGGGGCCAACCGATCTGCGCCCGGTCGCGCGCCCGGTTCCCGCTGAAATGGCGCCACTGGTCCGATCCCTCAACAGCTTTATCGACCGGTTGGGCCTGTCTCTCTCGAGATCCGAGGATTTCATTGCCGAAGCGGCGCACCGGGTGCGGACTCCGCTGGCAACAGTGCGGACCCAGGCAGAGAATACCCTGCACCGGATCGAGCGACCGGAAAACCGGACTGCACTGCGCGAGATGATCCGTGCCATCGACGAAAGCTCGCGTGCGGCAGGGCAACTGCTGGATCATGCTATGGTGAGCTTTCGCACTGACAGTCTTGAACGCAAACCCTTCGATCTGGCCGAGCTGACTGCTGAACTGGTGAATCGGTTGCGGCCGGTCGCCGACCTGAAGGATATCGATCTGGAACTCGAGATGACGGGCGCGCATGCCATGGCGGGTGACCCGATCCTTGTCCAGAACGCGGTACGCAACCTGCTTGACAATGCGATCAAATATGCGCCCGAGGAAACCCGTATCACGGTATCGGTTCGGGGTGATGCGGCGGCTCATACCCTGTGCATCCGGGATGCGGCGGGCGGGTTTCCCGAGGATGAGATGGGCAGCCTGACCGAACGTTTCGTTAGAGGCCGCAATGCCGAGGGCACGGTCGGGTCCGGTTTGGGCCTGACCATCGCCCGCGAGGTGGCCGAGGCGCATGGCGGGCGGCTGGAGATCGCCAACACAAAGGATGGAACCGGCGCATGCGTCTGTCTGCACTTTCCCTCTGCTTGACCCTTTGGGCGGCTGTCGTCTGCGCTTTCGAGGTCGAGGAACACGCGCGTTTCGGTCCTGCCGAGGCGCGCGTTCTGCGCATCCTGTCAACGACGGATATCGATATCCTGCGCCCGCTGATCGATAGTTTTCTGCGGAGCCGTCCAGGGGTCGCGGTCGATTATACCGCAGCCAGCAGCGCTCAGGTGATGCAGGCCATTGTCACAGAGAATGCGCGGTTCGATCTTGTCCTGTCCTCGGCGATGGATTTGCAGATAAAGCTGGCCAATGATGGGTTTACCCGACCCCATCGTTCGCCCTGGACGCCGCTTGTCCCGGATTGGGGTAACTGGCGGGACCATGTCTTTGCCTTTTCACAGGAAACGGCCTCGGTTGTTCTGTCTCGCGCGGCCTTCGCCGGTGAAGAGCCGCCGCGCACCCGGCAGGATCTGATTGACCTGCTCAGACGCGACCCGGACCGGTTTCAGGGCCGGGTCGGCACCTATGACGTTACAGTCAGCGGTCTGGGATATCTGTTCGCGACCCAGGATGCACGAACCGCCGAGAGTTACTGGCGGCTGATGGAGGTTCTGGGCGGCTTGCAGGTCAGGCTGTATTGCTGTTCTGGTGAAATGATCGAGGCGGTGGCCGAGGGCCGCATCGACCTGGCCTATAATGTGCTGGGCAGCTACGCGCGGGCACGCACCGATCTGGCCGAGCGTATTCTTGTGGTCGAGCCCGAGGAATACACAAACATGATGATGCGCACTGCGGTCATCCTTGGCGAGGCGGCCGAGCCCGATCTTGCCGGTGCATTTGTCGACCACCTGATCGCGGCGGCCTGGTCCGACCCGCCTGCGCCTGACTATCCTTTTCTGGACCCGCCCGAGACCACTCGCCCGGTTGGGGCGTCACTGCGTCCAATTGCGTTGGGGCCCGGATTGCTGGTGTTTCTGGATCGGCTCAAGCGGCAGCGGTTCCTGGAGGAATGGCGTAACGCGGTTCAACAACAGTGATCGCCGTGGGTGTGATAACCCGACAATCTTATATGTTATGCCTCTGTTAACGCCTCGCCTGATATCCCTGATTTCGGGTGATAAGGAAGGTGGTGGAGATGGGTGCGCATTCCAATGCGGCGCCGATCATCATCAAGAAAAAGAAATCGGGTGGTGGCGACGGTCACCACGGCGGCGCGTGGAAGGTGGCCTATGCCGACTTCGTAACCGCCATGATGGCTTTTTTCATGTTGATGTGGCTGCTGAACGCAACGACGGAAAAACAACGCAAGGGTCTGGCCGACTATTTCTCGGATTCAATTCCGATCAACCCGGTTTCCGGTGGTGGTGACGGGTCCTTTGGCGGCGACAGCATGTTCTCGGAGAACGCGCTGGTCACTTCCGGGACCGGAGGTGTCAATCGCCGGCGCGCGGATGCGGACCGCTCGCGTGGGTCGACCGGGGTCGACCGCCAGGGCGGCGAGGGAGAGCCGTTCGAAGACTTCAAGACACTGGAGGCGACCTTGCAGGGGCGGGCGGGGGAAAGCCTGGTATCCGAGCAGTTGCGTAAGCATATCGTGACCCGTGTGACTGACGAGGGGCTGATCGTCGAGCTGATCTCTACAGACGAATCGCCCTTGTTCGACACCGGGTCGGACCGCCCGACCCAGTTGATGAAAGATCTGGCCAAGGTGGTGGTGCGGGCATCGGGAATGGTCACGAATGGTATCGCCGTGGGAGGGCATATTCGGGCACATCCGGTGGTGTTGGTGCGGAGCCCAGTTTGGGAACTGTCCACCGCGCGAGCCGAGCGAACTAGAGTTCTATTTGAAAGCCTGGGAATGAAAGAAGAACGTATTCAGCGCGTTACTGGATTCGCCGACCGGAAGCTCACCGATTTGAATCCGATGTCTGCGCGCAACGACCGGATCGAAATCATCTTTCTACGCAGTTGAGATCACAGAGATGAATGGCATTTTATTTGTTAGCGGGCTGTTAAGCGGTCAGGCGTTAGCTGTTGCAACAGTTTTTCATGATGCAGCAGAAAGGCGTATCCATGACCATTTCATCTTCGCTCAACGCCGGGGTTGCGGCGCTGTCCGCAAATGCCAGCCGCCTGGCGACGATCTCGGACAACATCGCGAACTCGTCGACCTATGGCTACAAGCGGGTTGAAACGGATTTCCATGCACTGGTGAATGCTGGCGGACGCGGGAAATACTCGGCAGGTGGGGTTCGTACGACCACACAGCGCCTGATCGACCAACGCGGTTCACTGGTATCTACCTCGAATTCGACTGACCTTGCCGTGCGCGGGCGCGGTATGCTGCCAGTGATGCGTAGTTCGCAACTGGCCTTGCCTCAACAAGATATGCTTCTGGCGACGACAGGTTCCTTTCGCACAGATGAAGAAGGTTATCTCAAATCAGAGGCTGGCCTGGTTCTGATGGGCTGGCGGGCCAATCCCGATGGGTCGATCCCGAACTTGCCGCGCGATACCTCTGATGGGCTGGAGCCGGTGCAGTTGAGCGTTAATCAGCTATCGGGAGCCCCGACAACCGAAATGGTTCTGCGCATGAACCTACCGGCAACCGCAACGGAGGCTGGGGCAGCAGGAGACCCACAGCCCCTTTCGGTCGAGTATTATGACAATCTAGGTAAATCCGAAAACCTCCAGATCGAGCTCGTCCCAACCGTGCCTGCAACAGGCGTCAGCAACGAATGGACCTTGGTTATGCGGGACACTGCTTCTGGTGGCGCGATTGTCGGGGAGTACACGCTGACCTTTTCTGACGCGCGGACCGATGGCGGTACGCTAGCTGCTGTCTCTGCGACAACAGGCGGGGCATACGATCCGGCAACTGGTTCGGTTGTTGTCAACGTGGCTGGCGGCCCGATGGAAATCAATATCGGCCAGATCGGAGCGTCGGATGGTATCACTCAGCTGTCCGACAAATTTGCGCCGGTATCGATTACAAAGGACGGAACCGCCGTTGGTACGATGAGCCGTGTTGAGATTGACGAGAACGGCTATGTCTATGCCTTTTTCGACAATGGTGTCAGCCGAAGAGTGTTCCAGATTCCGCTCATCGACATGCCAAATCCCAACGGCCTGATGGCACTTGACAGTCAGACTTATGAACCCTCGCGCGAAAGCGGCACTTATTTCCTTTGGGATGCGGGTGATGGTCCGACCGGTGATCTTGTTTCCTTCGCACGAGAGGAATCGACTACCGATGTTGCGTCCGAACTCACCGCGATGATTCAGACCCAAAGGGCGTATTCGTCGAGTGCCAAAGTGATCCAGACAGTGGACGAGATGCTGCAAGAGACCACCAACATCAAGCGATAAACCGGTCATTCGCTGTATCTTGATCAAGGAGGCTTGTCATGACCATCTCGGCCGCACTTCACTCGGCTCTCAGCGGCTTGACCGCAGCGAGCCGTGCAACGGGGGTCACAACCGACAATATCGCAAATGCTCTGACACCTGGATATGCGCGAAGATCACTGGAAGTGACCGGCAACACGAATGGAGGAACAGGAGTTCGTATTGTTGGAGTGACTCGACACGCTGATCCGGTCCTGGTGGCGAACCGGCGCGGCGCCGATGCTGCGCGGGGTTATGCAGATACAGTATCAGACTTTCAAAACCGGTTGTTACAGTTGGTCGGAGGCACGGACGATCCTCGTTCGGTTCCAAACCTGATCGCTGAATTCGAAAGCAGCCTGATCGCAGCGGCCAGTAACCCTTCGGCCCAGACTCGTCTGGATGCCGCTGCGACCGCGGCTTCCGACCTGACGGCAGCACTCAACTTCGCATCGGATGGTTTGCGAGACGCCCGCAACGATGCGGATCGCAGTATCGGGCAGCAGGTCGATCGTCTCAACACGGTGTTGCAGAACATTGAAACTCTCAACGGGCGCATCCAGTCAGTCAAGCTTTCAGGCGGAGACACTGCTTCCCTCCTCGATCAACGACAAGAGATGATCGATGAAGTCAACACGATGGTACCGGTCAACGTAGTTACTCGCGATCATGGCAGCGTGGCACTGTTCACCGATGGCGGCGCCATCCTGCTAGACGGGCCGGCTGCTCAACTGAGTTTTTCCCCGACGACACAGACGATGCCGCATATGACATTGGACAACGGTATGTTGTCAGGTTTGGAGCTGAACGGAACGCACCTGCGAATAAGCGGCCCAACTTCGGCTATTCGGGGTGGTACACTTGCCGCAGCGTTCGATATTCGCGACGAACTTTCTGTCGAGGCGCAGAAGGACCTTGATTTGGTCGCGCGCGATCTTGTGGAACGTTTCGAGGCCCCGGCTTTGGACCCGACAGCGGCGCCAACCGACCCTGGGCTATTTACCGACAACGGTGCCCGGTTCGCAGCAACGGCGCAAACCGGGCTAGCAGGCCGATTGGAACTGAATACAATCGTCGATCCGAAACAGGGGGGGCTAAGTTGGCGCTTACGCGACGGTCTGGGGGCGGTTGCCCCCGGGGCACCTGGAAACGCAACGCAGATCAACGCGTTTCTTAAAGCTCTGACGGTCGCGCGCACGCCGCTTGATACTCGGTTCGGGACCGGCGCGATTACTGCGAGTGGTGTTGGCACGGCTCTGTTGTCCAGAGTGACGCAAAACGACAGCCTGGCGGCTGAACGGTTGGCCTTTGCATCAGCCAGCCAGACAGAGATGCAAAAGCTTGAACTGGAACAGGGCGTCGATACGGACTCTGAACTGCAGACACTGATGCAGCTCGAACAGGCATTTGCCGCAAATGCCCGCGTCATCGAGACGGTTGGCGAGATGATGGACACATTGTTGAGGTTGTAACCGATGGCTATGAATTCACTGGGAGATTTGGCTCAGAACCTGATGCTGCGCAGCTATGGCACGCGCATCCGGAACGACATCAACACCCTGACCCGAGAACTGAGTACGGGCGAGGTTGCCGATGTTTCTGGTCGTCTACGCGGAGATTTTTCGCATCTTGCCGATATGGATCGGTCCCTGCGACGGCTTTCGGCGCTTTCAGCTGCAAATGCCGAAGCCAAACTTATGGCGTCGGCAAGCCAAGCTAGCCTTGCCACTGTGGAAGAGACGGTCACCGACCTGTCGGATTCGCTGCTGTCGGTCGCGCTCTCAAACCAGGCTGTCAGCCATGCGCATGCGGGCGTCAAGGCGCGTGGGGCGCTAGGAACGATGATATCCTCGCTGAACACTTCGGTCGGCGGGCGCAGCTTGTTTGCCGGTGTTGCGACGGACCAAGCTCCACTCTCCTCGGCTGATACAATCCTTTCTGGATTGCGTACGGCCCTTTCCGGTCTGTCCACTCCCGGTGATATCATGCAGGCTGCGCGAGACTGGTTTGATGATCCCGCAGGTTTTGTCGCAACTGTCTATACCGGATCGGATCAGTCTCTAGCGCCCGTTCAGGTGTCGGAAAATACTCAGGTCTCGCTGACACGTCGTGCCGACGATTCTGCATTTCGCGATGCGTTGCGCCTTGCTTCGGTCTCTGCGCTGGCAGAGGATCCAGCACTTGGTTTGTCTGCTGATACCAAGACTGCGCTTTTCAAGCAGATCGGTGTAGACCTTTTGGGCACCAGAGACGGTATCGTCACGCTTCAGGCCGAGATCGGAGATGCAGAGGCCAGAATCGAAAAGGCCGCAGCCAGGAATGGCGCCGCCAAGAGCGGCCTTGAACGTGCGCGCGGTGAACTCGTGGGCGCCGACCCTTACGAAACCGCTATTCGCCTAGAGGCAGTGCAGTACCAGTTGGAAAGCCTCTACACGACGACCGTGCGCAATTCGCGCCTCTCATTAGTGAATTTTCTGAGATGATAATGATCCGCCTTTTTGTCTTTCTCCTTCTGCTTCCTGGCCTGGCTCAGGCAGGGGCGGTTCGTCTGAAGGATCTCGTCGAATTTGATGGAGTCAGGGGAAACGACTTGGTTGGCTACGGTCTGGTGGTAGGCCTGAACGGGACGGGCGACGGGTTGCGCAACGCCCCCTTCACCGAAGAGATCATGTCGAACATCCTCGAGCGGTTGGGTGTCAACGTAACCGGCGAGGATTTTCGGCCAAAAAATGTTGCTGCGGTTTTCGTCACCGCCGCGCTACCGCCTTTTGCCCGGGTGGGCAGTCAGATAGATATAACTGTATCCGCGATCGGTGATTCCAAAAGCCTGCTTGGTGGCACCTTGATCATGACTCCGCTGAACGCGGCGGATGGGCAAATCTATGCGGTTGCGCAGGGTACGGTTCTTGCTGGCGGCGCTTCGGCCGAAGGTCAGGCGGCTTCGGTCGTACAGGGGGTGCCGACCTCCGGAGTGATCCCAGCAGGCGCGCGGGTGGAGCGGGAGATCGAATTCGACTTGAGGTCCTTGACCCGACTGCGCCTGGCGCTGCGTGAACCTGATTTCACCACCGCTGGGCGGATTGAGGCTGCGGTGAATACGGTGTTCAACGGTCGAGTCGCGGTGATGCGCGATTCAGGTACTGTCGAGTTGGATATCACGGCCACCCAGACCAAGTCGCCAGCCCATGCGATTGTCAGAATCGAGAACATACTTGTTGAACCGGAGCGGAAGGCGAGGGTGGTAGTGGACCAGCGTTCGGGAACAATCGTTATGGGAGCAGATGTGCGGATCTCGCGCGTGGCAGTGTCGCAAGGTAGCCTGACTTTGCGGGTCGAAGAGGCGCCGATCGCGGTGCAACCCAACCCGTTTGCCGAAGGCGACACCGTGATCGTTCCAAGAACAACAGCGGAAATCGAACAGGAACCCGGGATCAAACTGGCCGAAGTGCCAGAAAGCGCCTCGCTATCGGATGTGGTGGCGGGTCTCAACGCGCTGGGCGTGTCACCGCGCGACATGATCGACATCCTCAAAACAATCAAGGCAGCCGGTGCTTTGCACGCCGAATTCGTCGTACGCTGAGCAGTCGTCGCATACAGAACTGGGGTCGCCCTGTTTTTCTACCCACCGTTTCTGAATGTTGGGTCGTTAGTACGCCGGATATCAACCATATGCTGCAAACGTTTCGCCCCGCCGAAGGGCGGGGCGGATCTGGAGAGGTGTTTCGGATACTTGCTCAGGGAATGTAGCTACGAACCAGCGCGCTAGCGATAAGTGACCAGCCATCCGCAAGCACAAAGAAGGCCAGCTTGAAAGGGAGAGAAACGGTCGCTGGCGGCACCATCATCATGCCCATCGACATCAGCACTGCGGCCACCACCAGATCGATGATCAGGAAGGGTAGAAACACCAGAAAACCTATCTGAAACGCGCGTGCAATCTCGGAGAGCATGAAGGACGGCACCAGAACCGAGAGTGGAGCGTCAGGAGTCGCCGCCATCGCCGCACCGTCAGGCCGCAAACTGGCCATGGCAAAAAAGGTGTCCGCATCTAGCCTGGCGGCCATGAACCCTTTGAAGGGCGCGATTGCGTTTTCCAGCGCTGGTTCCAGTGACAGTTCTTCGGCCATCATAGGCGCGATGCCTGTTGTCCAAGCTTCCGTGAACACGGGCTCCATTACGAAATAGGTCAAGAATAGCGCCAAGCTGACAATCAGCATGTTGGGTGGCGACTGTTGCAATCCGATTCCCTGACGCAGGATTGCCAGAACTGTTACCAGAAAGGGGAAACAGGTGATCATGATGGCCAGCCCGGGCGCCAGGCTGAGCACGGTAATCAGCAGGATTAACTGTATCGTTCGGGCGGACACCGAGCCACCTTGGTCCAGCGAAAGGGAAATGTCCTGCGCGACCGCCGGCCCCGCAAGAAATGCACCGGTCAGCAGCGTTATGACCAACAAAACAGGTATGACGGGCCTCATCCCAAGTCGTAGGCCAGATCCGAGATTTCGATCAACCGCACGGCAAGCTGACCCGCTTGTTCTCCGGTTAACTCTTCGAGCTGGCCACGCGCCACCAGCCGGTCGCCGACATAGAGATCGACCGGATCCTCCACACGTTTGTCGAGGGTGAGGACGGCATTCTCGCCAAGTCCGATCAGATCCCGGATCAGCGGTCGCGCGCGCCCGACCGAAACGGTGATCTCGATCGGTACCGAATTGAAGGGGTTCTTTGGTTCGGTCGGTTTTTGCGGGTCGCTCATGTCACGATACCTCTTTGGCCTGATGCAGGAAGGACTCCATTGCCTCGTTGATCGAACTCAGAAGTGCCGAACAGTCGATGTCGCGCTCGGCAGTCCCGATTCGTAGACAGGCCTGCCCGGCGGGAAGCGATGATTCTTCGACCAGTTGAACGGGGAAAGAGAATTCCTCTGAAAGGATTGGTTTGAGCGAAGCGCTCACCCCTGATGGAACGATGAGGAGCGCCGGTTGCGAAACCTGCTCGCGAGCCATGGCTTTCAGCTGTTCGACGATATGGTGGGTATAGCTGCGTTTCATCGTTTTCGGTAGCACCGTTCCAACCAAGCTCTCGAACATCGGTTCCAGACTGTGGGTCATCTGGCTCAGCGCTTCGTGATAGGTAAAAGACAGATCCTCGAGATTGCGCACCAGGGTGGCGTTTAGCTGATCCTGCGCCTCGGATCGGGCGGATACGGCATCGTCCCAACCGGCAGAGTAGCCTTGCTCGAAGGCCGCAAGGCGGTACTCTTCCAACGTATCCTCGTCCATAAGCCGAACTCTGCTGGGATCCATCAGATTGACTTCGAAGTCTTCTAGAAGATGCGCGATGGTCATCAGACTTTTTCCTCATTCTCTTCAAGCCAACCGCGAAGAATCTCTATCGTCTCTTCCTGTTTGTCACCGATCATCGCGCGGAGGCGCTCCACAGGAGTGTTCCCAACCCCCGCTAGGGCAGGTACCCCGCCGCGCGTCTTTGGATTCGCGTTGGAAAGCTGAGCCAGCCCTGGGCTCCCGTCGTCGATCTCGCCGGTCAGTGTAGGGATCGCAGCTTCCGCGGTGGCTCCATCCGAAGGCTGTGCCACCGCTAGAAGTTGCGGCGAACCAACAGGTTTGCTCAGGATCGGTCGAACAACAAAGAGGCCTAAAACCAGCGTGACCAATGCTAGAGTTGCCATCTGGATCAGCGACATCATGTCAAATCTCAACCCTTGCATCATCGAACTGCTGGCCAGAGTTCCCTGCGGTTCAATCTCCGGGAGTTCCATGGATTTAAGTGTGATCACGTCGCCACGAGTTTCGTCGAACCCTACCGCCGATTCCACCAATTCCCGCAGAGCGGACAGCTCTTCCTCTGGGCGTGGCGTGAACTGGCTGCTTCCATTTTCCGCGGCGCCTGGCAAACCGTTGACCAGGACAGCCACGCTCAGCCGTTTGATGGCGCCGGGCGCGCGTAGGATCTCTGTTTCGGTTTCCGAGACCTCGTAATTCACCCTTTCGCGCGTGGCGCTGGTGCTCGAGTTGGATTCGTCGCCAACCGATCCGTCTCCGTCCGGTAGATTGGAGGCAACCGTGACATCTGAGGATTGATTCTTGGACGCGTCAGATCGCTCCTCGATATCGGTACTGATGGCGATACGGCCATTGGGGTCCAGCCGGCGCTCGCGGATCGATTCCGTTTCGGTCACCGCATCAACGCTCACTTCGACAATTGCATTGCCGCGTCCGACCCGTGCTTCGACCAGTCGTAGAACCCGCTCTCGCATCTGCTGCGAGCGCTCCTCGAAGTTACTTGAGTTCGGGGTTTCAAGCGGGCCGATAACGTTTCCGTTTGAATCGATCACGGTAACCCCGTCGGCGGCCATCCCAGAAATTGCCGAGGCGACAAGATAGCGAATCGCGTTTGCCTGTGCCGGCGTCACCTCTGAGCCCGAAGGGACGATCGATACGGATGCGGTCGGTGCTATGTTGCGTTGGAACGGGCTGGACGAACTGTTGGCGATATGTACCCGCGCCTGAGCTACATGTGGGCTAGCCACGATGGTACGGGCCAATTCACCTTCCTTTGCGCGCCAATAGGCAGCATCGAACATCTGCGATGTGGTACCAAAACCGCTGAGCGAATCGAGCAACTCGTACCCTCGACCACCGTTTGCAGGTAGCCCCTCGGACGCCAGAGTCAGGCGCAACTCGTCCCTCTGCGCAACCGGTACATAGATCGATCCGCCGCGCACCTCAAATAAAACACCTTGTTGCTCCAGCGAACGCACGACCTCCCCCGCCGAGCCGTTCTCAAGCCCTGCGTAGAGCAGCTGCATGTTCGGTGTCCCGGCAATTCTGGTCAGCCCCATAACGCCGAGAAACATCGCCAGAACAGCACCGATGACGATGAATTGTCTCTTCTTGTCCAAACTTGCCCAGACATTTCTTATCTGCTGCACGTCTACCTCCGTCTCGCCGACTTTCTGCGCGGTACTCCTCCTGTTTCACCGATTGGCCTTAACAATCGGTTAGTTCCTGTCGGGCTAGTAAGGTTCTTGAACCAAGAACGAGGACGGCATGACGGACACAACCGCCGATGAAGTCGAACTAGAAAAGAAACCGGGTAAGAAAAGCCTAGTTATTGGATTAGTTCTGGCACTTGCCGGATCAGGCGCTGGGTACTTCGCCACGGCTTCGGGGACGATTCGCTTGGGCGCCCATCCTGTCGAAAGTGATACTGAGGCGGGCGTTTCCTATGGTGCCCAGTTGCCAGATCAGCTGCCGGATATCGCTTTTGTCGATTTGCAGCCGATCATGGTATCGCTGCTCAGAGAAAACGGGCAGCGGCACCTTAGATTTCATGCGCAGTTGGAAGTTCCCGAACATTATCTGGCGGATGTCGAGAAAATCAGGCCCCGCATTGTTGATGTGCTGAACGGTTATTTGCGCGCCGTTGAGATCGATGATCTTAGCGATCCGCTGGCCCTGACGCGCCTACGCGGGCACATGCAGCGGCGGATCAACATTGTCGCGGGCGAAGGGCGTGTCAACGACGTGCTCGTAATGGAATTCGTACTGAACTAGGAGAGTGCCTTGGAACTGATTGCGGATATTCTTCTGGTCGCCGGTGCGTTGGGTGCCGGTCTGTATTGCTTTGTGCTCGGTCGCCGTTTGAAACGGTTCAACAACCTTGAAAAAGGTGTTGGGGGTGCGGTTGCGGTTCTTTCGTCGCAGGTGGACGAGTTGAACAAGACCCTCGCGTCGGCCCGAGACGCGTCAGATAGTTCTGGTGCTGCCTTGAGTGCGCTCAGCGAGCGCGCCGAAGCGGTTGCACAACGGCTTGAGTTGATGATGGCGTCGTTGCATGACGTCCCGCCAGCTTCGACGGTACCTCCGCCAAAAATTGTAGAAAAGGAACTGAAACCTGTGCGTGCAGACGAGGAGAAACAGGCGCCTGCGGGGGTCATGTTCAAGCGGCATGGCCGAAACAATAGTGGAGCCGCACCATGAAACGTAAAAAACGCGAGACCTCTGGTCGCGGAAGCGCGCTGCTGCTGATTTCGGTGCTGATGATTGGATCCGCACTTATCCGGATCGGTCTCGAGGCTGGGCCCGCCCTTGCTCGCGAAGTGGTTGAGGAACCAGTTCAGAATGCGGGTGTCAAAGAAAAGCGCAGCGCACTGGCCGAGTCGGATCTTCATGCGCTGCTGGCTACGCTGCGACAGCGCGAAAAGGACCTGAACCAACGTGAGTCACGCGTTTTGGAACGCATGCGCGCGCTGGAAATAGCAGAAGTGGCAATCGAGCGGAAATTGGCCAAGTTGGCCGAAGCCGAAGAAGATTTACGCGAAACTGTTGCCGCAGCAAGCGTCGCTGCCGAGAGCGATCTGAGCCGACTGACCGAAGTTTATGAAAAGATGAAACCCAAGGAATCTGCGGCATTGTTTGAAGAGATGGACGCAAGCTTTGCCGCGGGTTTTCTGGCCCGGATGCGACCTGAGGCGGCGGCGGATATCATGGCGGGTCTAACCCCTAAAGTAGCCTACACGATCAGTGTCGTTCTGGCAGGGCGAAATGCCAATGTACCTACTGAATAAAAACGAGAAATTAGGAAACTCCTGCTTGAATCGTGTTTCAACCGGAATGAGTGGAGCGCGGAAATGATCGGCATTCTTGGAATCGTTGTGATCTTTGCGATGGTTTTCGGTGGCTATTTGGCCGCCGGTGGAAAGATGACGATCATCCTCAAATCTCTGCCATTTGAGATTATGATGATTGGTGGAGCGGCGACGGGGGCGTTTCTCATTTCCAATGATATGGGTGGAGTAAAGCACACGCTCAAGGATTTAGGGAAGGTATTCAAGGGCCCGAAATGGAAACCTGAGGATTACCAGGACCTGCTATGTCTTCTTTTTTCGCTCATCCGCATCGCGCGACAGAATCCGGTCGAGGTAGAGCAACATATCGAGGATCCTGCGAATTCCACGCTGTTCTTGAAATATCCTCGCATCCAGGCCGACCGCGAAGCTGTGGATTTGATCTGCGACACAATGAGGTCGGCGGCGATGAACTATGACGATCCACACCAGGTCGAGGAAGTCCTGGAAAAACGGATGGAAGCGAACCTGCATCATGCGATGCATTCCAGCCATGCGCTTCAAACTGTTGCGGATGGGTTGCCGGCATTGGGAATCGTTGCGGCCGTGCTGGGTGTGATCAAAACCATGGGCTCGATCGATCAGCCGCCCGAGGTACTGGGTAAGCTGATCGGCGGCGCGTTGGTCGGAACATTTCTTGGGGTGTTCCTCGCCTATGGTCTCGTTGGTCCATTTGCGTCCAAGGTCAAAGCCGTCGTTGAAGAGGACAATCATTTCTATCTGCTGATCAAGGAGGTGCTGGTCGCCAATCTGCACGATCACAATGCGGCCATGTGTATCGAAGTGGGTCGGCAGAACACGCCTTCGCACATCCGCCCTGGTTTCGCCGCTCTCGAGCAGGCGTTGAAAGACGTCAAGCAGGATGCTGCCTGATGGCTAGGGTGCTGTTGGCTTTGTTGTTCTTTCTTGCGGCGTTGCCGGTGGATGCAACTGAGGTTGAAGTGCGCTCAGGAGAACATGGGGATTTCACGCGGCTCGTGTTACGCATCCCCGTTCGGACTGAATGGAACCTGAAAAATGCGGTGCGATCGTCGCAATTGACAGTCGCGCTGCCCGACCTGAAGTTTGAGTACGATACTGTTTTTGAACGCGTGCCACGCAAGCGGCTAGAAGAATTGCGCCAGTCAGAAATTGGCGCTCCTCTTGAGATGCTATTTGCCTGCGATTGTGAGGCGCGAGCCTTTGTACAGTCTGGCACATTGCTTGTGATCGATATTCGTGACCGGCCTGCCGACAGCCCCCGGCTCAGGCTTCCGTTGGTGCGGGATCAGGTGTTGGATGTACGGGCGGAGGGCGCCGTCTCCGCGCCGCAAGATCACGCTGTTGAGGATCGGGTGGCAGAAATCGCGCTTACTGAGGACACCGAACTGCTCATCGCTGACGCGCGCCGTCATCAAGCGTTCCTGGATATCCCGGTTCCACTGGCGGGAGAGAGAGCTGTGGAGAACAGGCTTTACTCTCGTATTTTGCGGGGGGTCGATCAGGAAGTGTTGGCGCTGAGGTTTCGAGACGAGCCGGGGACCGAAAGAGGGTCGACAGAAGCCCAAGCGGCGTTGACCGAAACACTTACCGAAGGACTAGGATTGCCGAACTTGCGAGTCACGACAGTTGTTGATCGTGATTTGCATGCGGCGCGTGAGGGGCACACCAGCCTGCCCGCGGTTCAACAATGCATCGAAGACCAGCAGTTGGCGGTAGGGGAGTGGGCGGATAACAGGCCGTTCAGCACCCAACATGCAGATTTGCGCGATGGGCTATTTGGTGAGTTTGACAAGGTCGATGCTCGGGCCGCGCTTGCGCTTGCGCGATTCTACCTTCATTTCGGGTTCGGCGACGAAGCCTCTGTCACCCTTGAGCTTCTGAAGCCTTCGTACTCGGAGCACAAGCTCCTTGCTGCGCTCGCCGCTGCGGTAGAAGGGCGCCAGGAACCCGAGGGAAATCCCTTGGCGGGCCTTCAGGGTTGCGACAATGCTGTGGCGATGTGGTCGGTGCTCAGCGAAAAAAGTGCATCTGAGGCAACGGATACCAACGCGGTATTGCGCAGCTACGGGCGACTACCTTTGCATCTGCGAGCTTATCTGGGCCCGGTTTTGGGAGAATATCTAGCCAATGCCGGTTTTGCAGACGCTGCCCATCAATTGGTTCGTGCGGCTGAACGGATCAATGAAGGGGACCAAGCGGCCATCGCTGTTGTCGAGGCCAAGATTGCTGGGCTGAACAACAAACCCGACATACGAGAGCAGAAGCTGAAGGCGGTTATCGAGGACGCATCCGCTCCGACCCACGCCCCGCTTGCGTTGGTCGACCTGATTGAAAAGCGTTGGTCCGAAGGTGGCGATATCACCCCGCAGGAGTTGCTGTTGGCCGCCTCGTACTTGCACGAATTCCGCAGATCAGAGATCGGGCCTCGAGTTCAAACAGCATATGTGATCGCGCTCGCTCTCTCTGCGCAATTCGATGAAGCAATTGGGGCGCTAGCTGAACCCGGTCAGGATCGCAGATCCGAAATCTGGCAGGAAACGGTTGATCGTATCGTCAAGCGGATCATGTCCCATGCAAGCGATATCACGTTTCTGCGCCATGTAGCGATGCTTGATAGCGATCTATTTATCGCCGTGAAGGCGGATACCGCGACTTTGGTTGCGCAGCGATTGATCGAGTTGGGCTTTTTTGAGGATGCACTCCGATATGCCGATCGACCGCAGGACCGCAAATCTCGAGGAGCCCGTGCGGAAATCATCGCTCGCGCCACGCTTGGTATGGGACGCCCCCATCGAGCGCTGTTGGAGCTTGAAAGTACCAGCGGGGCCGAAGCCGAACGCTTGCGTGCCGAAGCGATGAGCGAGGCGGGAGCGCTGGAGCAGGCGGCTGAGGCGTTGTTGAGAGCTGGTGATCTTGATGCGGCGAGCCGGTACATTTGGCTGGCTGGCTCCGATGCGCCCATCGCAGGAGGTGAAGAAACTCGATTTGGCGGGATCCATCTGATGGGGCAAGCCCTGCTGGAAGAGAGAAAACCATCCGCCGCAACGCCTCTTGCCGCTGCGCGCGAACTGGTCGATGACAGTACGCGGATACGCGATCAGATTGGTATCTTGTTGGATCGCCTTCAGTGAATGCGACCGGTCGTGGATACTTGGCCCGATATCTGAGTTCTTCGCTATGCAGAGGCAGCGCCCGACAAAGCCGTGTCTTCTGGTAAATAGGTTAGCGTGCGTTTTTTCCGGGTATAAGGGTTCTCCAGTGACGTTGTTGTTGGGGGCTTGACCCCAAGAAATCTGACAGATCCCTTGAAGCATCCATAATTATTGGCGTCTCTCCAAATTGAGACATATCGTACAATGAAAGCTCGCGGCAGGGCTTGGCCTCCCTGACCTCCGGCTGCACAAAATAGCTTGGGCGTTTCACGCTGCGAAAACAATGTCTGAATTTAACCTTCCTTCTGCAGGTGGTTTAGCCAATCGGATCGAACAGATGCTTCATCACGTCGGAGAACCGGCTTTGAGGATCAGTGAGGGCGAGAGTAGCGTCGCGCAACGCCGCGACTCGCTCAGCTCCGAGGCTCGGCGCGGCGAATTCCATGAACTTGTCAACGAGCTCTGCCCGGGGCATCGGTGCTTCGGGTCCACCTCTAGCATTGATATCGCCAGATTTCAGTATGCGCCCATCGGTCGTAGTGATCTCGACATCTGCCCATCGACCGGCTGGAAACCGGCTGCTGTGACGCGGGTCTTCGCTCACCGTGATCCTTTGCATGATTTCAGCCACTAGTGGATCGGTCAAACCGGTTCCGGCGACATGTTCGGCCCCGATACGCCCATAGGCGATATGCACAGCGACCGGAAAGGGCAGGGAGTATTGCGCGATCGCGGTGGTTGGTGGCAGCCCCTGATAGAGGCAGGCCGCCTGATGAAAGCTGTTCACATGGACTTGCGCGATATCGGGGTGCG
Organism: Ruegeria alba; assembly: GCF_022321465.1. Classification (NCBI taxonomy): domain Bacteria; kingdom Pseudomonadati; phylum Pseudomonadota; class Alphaproteobacteria; order Rhodobacterales; family Roseobacteraceae; genus Ruegeria; species Ruegeria alba. The sequence continues at coordinate 48,285 of NZ_JAKOEM010000013.1, forward strand.
AGAGCTGGTGGTCCAGCATCACCTGCCTTACCCCGTCAATGGCCGCATGCGCCCAGCGGCAGATCGGATAGGGCTTCACATATTGGCGCTCCATCTGCCAGAATTGGCCCAGGTCCTCCCAATAGGGCGTGGCCTCAGGCGCCTCCATGGTGATCGCGGGTGCGCCGGTGAACCCGTGCTCGGCAAGGATCATCGACGACATCCCGACCATCGCGCCCCAGCCCGAGCCGTCATGCAGCATCGTGGGTGTCGCGATCTCGCGCATCATCTGGCTGCGGGGGCCATGATACTCGGCAATGCCCAGCGCCTGCCGCATCGTCTCGCGCCCCTGCCCGCGCAGTCGCGCCGCCATCGCCACCACGCCCAGGCAGTTCCACGCGCCCGAGGTGTGATAGTCGCTGACCGTGGCATGCAACGCGATGCCCGCGCGCCCGGCCACCTCGTATCCCACGGTGATTGCGGCCAGCGCCTCGGGCCCGGACAGATCAGGCAGATGCTGCGCCAATGTCGCCAGGGTCGGGATCACCACGACACCGATATGCCCCTTAGTCGGGTTGTACCCGTCATGTCCATCCAGATTGTCGGTTTGGGTGGCGGCGGCATAGGCCGCGCCCGCCAGACTGACGCGCCGCCCGTCGAACATCATGCGCGCGCTATGGGCCGGATCGGAGCTGCCATAGAGCAGAGTCGCGGTCTGCCGCGCAATCACGCCCGCCTCCATAGGGCTCGCCGCAGCAACGATCCCCAGCGTATCCAGCGCCATCAGTGCGGCGGCCTCCAGCGTGCTGGCAGGTATGTCACCGGGAGCGCGGTCAAGCGCGAAATCGGCGATCCGGTCAAAGGTAGAGAGGGGTTTGCTCATCAGTGCGGTCATCGGGCCTCCTTCGCCCATAGGGGCGTCTCCGACGCCAAGGCTAGACGCTTGCCTGCCCCACCACACGCAAAAATGTCGGGGCCTTTGCCCCGAATATTTTATTGCCCCGGATGGTATTGCTTTGAACACGGCCGGGCAGGACAGGGCTTGCCGCAACCGGGCCAACCGGCAATAGACTGGTGCCATGAAACACCTGCCGCATCTCACCTTCCTGCGCTCGTTCGAGGCCGCCGCCCGCCACCTGAGCTTCACCGCTGCCTCCGAGGAACTGAACTGCACCCAATCGGCAGTCAGCAACCATGTCCGCTCACTCGAGGAATATATCGGCCGCCCGCTCTTCGTCCGCCTTCCCCGCGCGCTGGCCCTGACCGAGGTGGGAGAGGCCTATCTCCCCTCGGTCCGCCACGCCCTTCAGGAAATCGACGTCGCGACGGAGGCGCTGCTGTCCCAGAAGCGGCGGCGCGAGGTGGTGGTCTCCTGCCCCACCAGCCTGGCTTCGGTCTGGCTCGCCGGCGTGCTGCGCGACTTTCACCTCACCCATCCCGATATCCTGGTCACCGTGCATGGGACCGTCTGGACCGATGTGGAACAGGACGTGTCCGACATCTCGATCACGATGGACCACACCGATGACATCCCCGATGGCGCGGCGCAACTCTGGGACGAACGGCTGGCTCTCGTCTGCGCCCCCGATTTCCGGGTTGAAGGCAAGCCCCTGACCGACCCGGCGCAGCTGGTGCGCGCCCGCCGGATCCAGGTGCTCGGCCGCCCGATCTACTGGGAGCTGATGGCGCGCCATTTCGGCATCAAGATCTTCGAGGCCACCGGCGGGTACAAGACCGATGTCTCCTCCCTCGCCGCCCGCCTGGCGGCCGAGGGCCTCGGCTGCGCCGCCCTGCCGCGCGTGCTTGCCCGCCCCTATCTGGATCAGGGCGAATTGATCGAACCGTTCCAGACCGACATCCGCAACCCTTGGGTCTATTGCGCCCGGTTCAAAAGCCGCACGCCAACGCCCTCGGTCCGCCTGTTCAAATCCTGGTTGCTCGACGCGGCCGCCCGGATGGAGGGCTGACCGCCGCCTGCGCAAAAACCGATCCAGCTTCTTTCTGGTCGAAAATACTCAAATTCCGACCCGGCCACTTGCGCACCGGATCGGCACAAGGCTCACCCGCGCAACCGCGCCCCCGCCGGATCGAATGGCGGTTCGGCCAGCAACACCGCCTTGTGCGGCTTGCCCAACAGGAACACTTCCAGCACGTCGCCCGGTTTCGCCACCGCCGGGTTGGCATAGCCGATGGCCAGCGACTTGCCCACCGAGTAACCATAAGCGCCCGAGGTCACCCGCCCCACCGGCCTTCCGTCTGGGGTAAAGATCGGCTCACCGCCACTGGCGTCCGCCCCATGCGCGGCCTCGATCTCGAAGACCGACAGCACCTCGCGCACCGGGTTGTCCTTGATCTTCAGCCAGGCCGCCTTGTTCAGGAACTCCTTGTCGGCCTTGATCAACCGCTCCAGTCCCACTTCCTGCGGCCAGTATTCCGGGCTGTATTCCCGGCCCCAGGACCCATAGCCCTTCTCGATGCGCAAGGACCCGAGCGCCCGGCTGCCCACCGGCCCGCCGCCGATCTCGCGGGCGGCCGCAATCAGCGCGGTGTAGAGCCGCACCTGATCCCCCTCGGCGCAATGCAGCTCCCAGCCCAGATCGCCGGTGAAGCTGACCCGGATCGCCAGACAGGTCACGCCCGCCACCTCGATCGTGGCCGAGCGCATGAAGGGGAAGCCCTCGTTCGACAGATCGGCGTTGGTCAGGCGCTGCAACATGTCGCGCGCCTTGGGTCCGGCCACGTTATAGCCCGCGATGCGGTTGGTCGCGACCTCGCACGTGGTGCCCTCGGGCAAGTCCACCATGTTGAAGAAGCGCTGGTGATAGCGTTCGGCCATGCCCGAGCCCACCATCATATAGGTATCCTCGCCGGTCATGGTGATGGTGAAATCACCCGCGATCCCGCCCCGGACGCCGATCAAAGGCGTCAGACAGGATCTGCCCACGACAGTGGGCACCCGGTTCGCCACCAGCCGGTCCAGCCAGTCGCGGGCACCCGGCCCCTTGATCTCGTAATTGGCAAAGTTCGAGATGTCGATCACGCCCACCTGCTCGCGCAGCATCCGCACCTCGCGGCCCACCGGCTCCCACCAGTTCTGGCGGGTAAAGCCCACGGTCTCGGTCACACCGGGGCGGTCGGCGAACCACAGCGGATGCTCCCAGCCGCAGTTCATGCCGAACACCGCGCCCATCTCCTTTTGCATCTCGTATGCCGGACGCACCCGCGCCGGTCGCCCGGCGCTGCGTTCCTCGTTGGGGAAATGGATGGCAAAGCGATGGGTATACTGGTCCTGCACCCGCGCCTTGGTGAATTTCTTGTCGGCCCAGTCGCCGAACCGCGCCAGGTCCCAGGCGAACATGTCGTATTGCGGCTCGCCCTCGATCATCCATTGCGCCGCCAAAAGGCCCAGACCCCCCGATTGCGAAAAGCCGGGGATGATGCCGCCGCAGACGAAATAGTTCCGCAATTCCGGCACCGGTCCCCACAGCGCGCTCGAATCCGGCGACCAGATCATCGGCCCGTTGATCACCCGCTTGACGCCTGCCGTCGCCGCCACCGGCACCCGCTCGGTGGCGCGGATCACGTTTTCCATGATCCGGTCCAGATCGTCGGGGAACAGGTCATGGGCAAAATCCAGCGGCGTGCCGTTTTCGGCCCAGAACTTCATGTCCTTTTCATAGGCGCCGATCAGCAGCCCGTTGCCTTCCTGCCGGAAGTAGTATTCGCCGTCCCGATCCGCGATCGAGGGCAGGCGGCGGCCCAGTGCCGCCACCTCGGGGATGGCCTCGGTCACGAAATACTGATGCTCGGTCGGTTGCAGCGGCAGGGTGATCCCCGCCAGCGCCGCCACCTCGCGCCCCCACAGGCCCGCCGCGTTGACCACCCATTGGGTGTGAATGTCGCCCTTCTCGGTGCGCACGATCCAGCTGCCATCGGGCTGGGGCTCGGTGCCGATCACCGGACAGAACCGCTCGATGGTGGCGCCCATGGCGCGGGCTCCGGCGGCATAGGCATAGGTCACGCCCGACGGGTCCACGTTGCCGCCATCGGGCTCGTACATGATGCAGCGGATATCGTCGAACTGCGCCAGCGGGTGCAGTTCCTTCGCGCGGTCCTTGTCGATCTCGTAGAAATTCAGCCCGTAATACCGCGCCTTGGCCTCTTGCAACCGAAGCTGGTGTTCGCGCGCCTCGGTCTGCGCCAGATAGAGCGAGCCCGCCTGGAACACGCCGCAGCCCTGCCCGGTCTCCTTCTCCAGCTCCTTGTACAGGTTCATCGTGTAATGCTGGATACGGGTAATGTTGTTGTTGTCATGCAGCCCATGGATATTCGCGGCCGCATGCCAGGTGGATCCGCTGGTCAGCTCGTCCCGCTCCAGCAAGACGACATCGCGCCACCCCAGCTTGGCCAGGTGATAAAGGATCGAGCAACCGACAAGGCCGCCGCCGATCACGACGGCCTGAGCATGGGTTTTCATGGGGCGGATCTCCGTTCTGCCAGTTCAGAAACCCTAGCCAAAGGCGACGCGCACCACCCGCCAAATTTTTGATGTGCAGGGGCCGGTTTTCGTTTTGCTTGCTCAGACAGCGGTCGCCCAAAACACCGGGCGCAGCTTTGGTGCAGGGCGATAGGCCCTTTGCAGGACGTTGAACCAAAACGATTTTTTCAGGGAAGATATGGTGCCCAGGAGAGGACTCGAACCTCCACGACCTTGCGGTCACTGGCACCTGAAGCCAGCGCGTCTACCAATTCCGCCACCTGGGCAGGTGTCGTGAGGGGGCGTTTAAGCCTAGCCGCGAGGAGCGTCAACCGGATTTTTTCGGTTTTGCAAAAGTTTTTTGAACCGCCCCCTGCAGCCCCATGCCGAAACCGGGGTGGACTCGGGTTGCGCGGCACTATTGCGCCTTGTTTGGCGCGCCTTGGGACGGTAGATCGGAGCAACAGCCAAGTCAGCAGGAGCCACTCTGATGTCCAAACTGGTCACGATTTACGGCGGATCGGGATTCGTGGGCCGCTATATCGCGCGGCGCATGGCAAAGGAGGGCTGGCGCGTGCGCGTGGCGGTGCGGCGCCCGAACGAGGCGATGCATGTCAAACCCTATGGCGCAGTGGGCCAGGTGGAACCGGTCTTGTGCAACCTGCGCGACGACAATTCGGTCGCGCAGGCAATGCGCGGCGCCGATGCGGTGGTTAACTGTGTCGGTGTCCTGAACGAGCTTGGCCGCAACAGCTTTGACGCGGTGCAGGCCGAAGGCGCCGAGCGCATCGCGCGGATCGCTGCCGAACAGGGCATCACCCGCATGGTGCATGTTTCGGCCATTGGCGCGGATGCGGACAGCGACAGCGACTATTCCCGTACCAAGGCGCTGGGCGAGACGGGCGTGTTGCGCCATATGCCCGATGCCATGATCCTGCGGCCTTCGGTGATCTTCGGATCCGAAGATCAGTTCTTCAACCGCTTTGCCGGCATGACCCGGTTCGGGCCGTTCCTGCCCGTGGTCGGGGCTGATACCCGGTTCCAGCCGGTCTATGTGGACGATGTGGCACGTGCCGCGGTCAAGGGCGTGCTGGGCCAGGCGCCCGGCGGTGTCTACGAGCTTGGCGGGCCGGATGTCGAAACCTTCCGCGCGTTGATGCAGCGGATGCTGGGTGTCATCCATCGCAAGCGGATCATTCTGGGCCTGCCCTTCTTTGCCGCACGGATCATGGCCGGGATGCTGGATGTGGCCAAGTTCGTCAGCTTCCAGCTGTTCCCGAACGGTATCCTGACCCGCGACCAGCTGAAGAACCTGCGACGCGACAATGTGGTCAGCGCAGATGCCAAAGGCTTTGCCGACCTGGGTATCACGCCCAAGCCGATGGATACGATCCTGCCGACCTATCTGTGGAAATTCCGCCCCAATGGTCAGTATGACGAGATTCAGGCCTCGGCCCGGAACCTGCGTGCCTGATCAGGTATAGGCGATCGCCAGCAACACCAGCCCCAGCGCCACACGGTAGATAACATAGGGTGTAAAGCTGACGGTGCGCAGCAGGCGCATCATCAGGCTGAGCGCCAACAGGGCCGAGACAAACGCGAACACGGCGGCGATGGCGCCGTCGCGCGCCGTCTGGGCATCGGCGGTGACCGCCACTTCGGCCCCCAAGAGCACGCCAGAGGCGATGATCGTCGGGATCGACATCAGCATCGAGATTCGGGCGGCGTCGCCGCGCGCATAGCCCAGTCGCCGGGCGCCGGTGATGGTAATGCCCGAGCGTGAAGTGCCGGGGATCAGCGCCAGAACCTGCCACAGACCCATGACCAGCGCATCGCGGATACCCCAGTCGGCCGTGTGTTTCTGTTGCGGGCCGGTGCGATCCGCCCACCACAGCACGAGCCCGAAGCCCAGCATCGTCCAGCCGATCACGGCGACCGAGCGCAAGGCATCGCTGAGCCCGGTGAAGTGCAGCAGCGCGCCCGCGATCACGGTGGGAATCGTCGCCACGATCAGCCCCATGGCCAGCCGGGCGCCCGGTGTGTCGGTCTTGCCCGTCAGGGCGCGGGGCAGGCCCGAGAGGCCGTCGCGGACATCGGCCCAGAAATAAAGGACCACGGCACAGAGCGTGCCGACGTGAACCGCAACGTCGATGGTCTGTCCCTGGTCCTGCATGCCCGAGAGTTGCGGCAGCAGAATCAGGTGACCTGAGGACGAGACCGGCAGGAACTCGGTTATGCCCTGGATGAGAGCGACCAGAATCAAGTGAAACAGGGACATGGGTGTTCGGTGATTTCCGTGCGATCCGGTTGGCCAGAATGGGTATAACTATGGTCTTGGAAAAGGAAAGTTTCTATTTAGGTCCGGATCGATACCTAAAAATCCTCGTTTCTGACCGCAGCGGCGCTACCGAAAGCAAAAAAAATAAAAATAGGTCAGCAAAAGTGACTTTTATTTCGATCCACGCTAGGATACGAAAACGCCGAATAGCGAAAACGTGGAGTCCGACCCGTGGCCAAGCAACCGATGCTCAAATTTGTGCAGATCGAACGTGACATGCCGGAAAAGCGTGCAGCCACTGTACGCAAGGAGGATTTTCACGAGATCTATGCCGAGTATGCCGCCGCCAAGGCCGCCGAACAGGCCAGCCGGTGCAGCCAGTGCGGCGTGCCCTATTGCCAATCGCATTGCCCGTTGCACAACAACATCCCCGACTGGTTGCGTCTGACGGCGATGGGGCGTCTGGAAGAGGCGTACCAGACCAGCCAGGCCACCAATACCTTTCCCGAGATCTGTGGCCGCATCTGCCCACAAGACCGCCTGTGCGAAGGCAATTGCGTGATCGAGCAGTCGGGCCACGGCACCGTGACCATCGGCGCGGTCGAGAAATACATCACCGACACCGCCTGGGACATGGGCTGGGTCAAGCCCGCCTCGCCGGTGGCCGAGCGCAGCGAAAGCGTGGGCATCATCGGGGCGGGCCCCGGTGGGCTGGCCGCCGCTGACATGCTGCGTCAGGCCGGTGTGCAGGTGACGGTTTATGACCGGTACGACCGGGCCGGGGGCCTGCTGATGTACGGCATCCCGGGCTTCAAACTGGAAAAGGACATCGTCGAGCGCCGCAACCGGTTGCTGGCCGATGGCGGGGTTCGGTTCGAACTGAACTGCGATGTGGACGCCGCCAAGTTCGCCGAGATCCGCGCCGCCCATGATGCGGTGATCATCGCAACCGGCGTCTACAAGTCGCGTGACCTGTCGCTGCCGGGCAGCGGTCTGGGCGGCATCGAAAAGGCGATCGACTATCTGGCGGCCTCGAACCGCAAGAGCTTTGGCGATGCTGTAGCCGATTTCGACAATGGCCGGTTGAATGCCGATGGCAAGCGCGTGGTGGTGATCGGCGGTGGCGATACCGCGATGGACTGTGTCCGCACCGCGATCCGTCAGGGTGCTGTCAGCGTCAAATGCCTCTATCGCCGGGACCGGGCCAACATGCCGGGCAGCCAGAGAGAGACCCAGAACGCCGAAGAGGAAGGCGTGGTCTTTGAATGGCTGTCGGCGCCCAAGGGGTTCACGGGTGATGACAAGGTCACCGGTGTCATGGTGCAGAAGATGCGCCTGGGCCAGCCCGACGCCAGTGGCCGCCAATCGCCCGAGGTGATCGAGGGTGCCGATTTCGTCGAAGAGGCCGATCTGGTGATCAAGGCGCTGGGATTCGAGCCCGAGGACCTGCCCACCCTGTTCGGTCAGCCCGACCTGCCGGTCACCCGTTGGGGCACGGTCAAGGCCGCGTTCCGCACCGGTGCGACCGAAATGGAGGGCGTCTATGCGGTGGGCGACATCGTGCGCGGTGCCAGCCTTGTGGTCTGGGCGATCCGCGACGGGCGCGACTGTGCCGCGGCGATCCTGGAGGGCTTTGGCGCCAAGACCGCCATGGCGGCTGAGTAAGCCGCCGCGGCAGCAAACGAAGCGACCCATTCACGACACCTGGCGAGGCCCGCGATGACGGAACTTCACGGAGAATGCATGTGCGGCGCGGTGACCATCACCGCCACTCCCGCGCGCGACGCGCTGGGCGCCTGTCACTGTGACATGTGCCGCCGTTGGACCAGCAGCGCCTTTGTCAGCTTTCCGGTCGAACCGGGTTATGCGGCGCTGGGTCCGGTCAAGGTCTACGGCTCGTCCGACTGGGCCGAGCGCGCGTTCTGCGGGAGATGCGGATCGGCGCTGTGGTACCGGATCACGCTGGCCGGAGAGATGCACGGTCAGACGCAGATGGCGGCCGGCCTGTTCGACAATGCGGGCGGCAACGCCCTGAAACTGGAACTTTATATCGACAAGAAGCCCGAGGGCTATGCGTTCGCGGGCGAGCGCCGGCAGATGACCCAAGCCGAGGTCGAAGCCATGTATGCCCTTCCTGATCAAGGAGACAGCCAATGACCAAATATGACGCAGATTGGGTGCGGGCCGAAGAAGCCAAGCGCAAGTGGATGGCCGAAAACGGTCTCTATTCTGAAGAAGAGGAGCATTCCTCCTGCGGGGTGGGTCTGGTCGTTTCGGTGAACGGCAAGCGCAGCCGCAAGGTGGTCGAGGCCGGGATCGACGCGCTCAAGGCGGTCTGGCACCGTGGCGCGGTTGACGCCGATGGCAAGACCGGCGACGGCGCCGGCATTCATGTGCAGATCCCGGTTCCGTTCTTTTACGACCAGATCCGGCGCACTGGCCACGAGCCGCGCATGAACGAGCTGGTGGCCGTGGGCCAGGTTTTTCTGCCGCGTACCGATTTCGGCGCGCAGGAACGCTGCCGGACCATCGTCGAGACCGAGATCCTGCGGATGGGCTATTTCATCTATGGCTGGCGCCATGTGCCCGTCGATGTAACCTGCCTGGGCGAAAAGGCCAACGCAACCCGGCCCGAGATCGAGCAGATCCTGATCTCGAACTCCAAGTGCGTGGACGAGGAGACCTTTGAGCGCGAGCTTTACGTCATCCGCCGCCGCATCGAGAAGGCGGCGCAGGCTGCGGGTATTGCCGGGCTCTATCTGGCGTCGCTCAGCTGCCGGTCGATCATCTACAAGGGCATGATGCTGGCCGAGCAGGTGGCGGTGTTCTATCCCGACCTGATGGACGAGCGGTTCGAATCCGCCTTTGCCATCTATCACCAGCGCTACTCCACCAACACCTTCCCGCAGTGGTGGCTGGCTCAGCCGTTCCGCATGCTGGCCCATAACGGCGAGATCAACACGCTCAAGGGCAACCTGAACTGGATGAAGAGCCACGAAATCCGCATGGCCTCGTCCTATTTCGGGGAAAAGGCCGAGGATATCAAACCCATCGTTCCGGGTGGGTCGTCGGATTCGGCGGCGCTGGACGCGGTGTTCGAGGTGCTGGTGCGCGCCGGGCGCAACGCGCCCATGGCCAAGACCATGCTGGTGCCCGAGAGTTGGTCCAAGCAGGCGGTCGAACTGCCGCAGGCCTGGGTCGACATGTATTCCTATTGCAACTCGGTGATCGAACCCTGGGACGGCCCTGCCGCGCTGGCGATGACCGATGGCCGCTGGGTCTGTGGTGGTCTCGACCGCAACGGGCTGCGCCCGATGCGCTATGTTGTGACCGGTGATGGCCTGCTGATCGCAGGGTCCGAGGCGGGCATGGTGCCCACCGACGAGGCAACCGTGGTCGAAAAGGGCGCGCTGGGTCCGGGCCAGATGATCGCCGTCGACATGGCCAAGGGCAAGCTCTACCACGACCGCGAACTCAAGGACAAACTGGCGGGCTCGCGCCCGTTTGGTGATTGGGTCGGCAAGATCAACAATCTCGAAGACCAGCTTGGCGATGTCGAGGAGAAGCCGCTGTTCAGCGGTGAGGAGCTGCGCAAGCGGCAGATCGCGGCCGGTTACACCATCGAGGAACTGGAGCAGATCCTTGCGCCCATGGCCGAGGATGGCAAGGAGGCGCTCGCCTCGATGGGCGATGACACGCCCGCCGCGGTGCTGTCGAAACAGTATCGTCCGCTCAGCCATTTCTTCCGGCAGAACTTCAGCCAGGTGACCAACCCGCCCATCGACAGCCTGCGCGAATACCGGGTGATGAGCCTGAAGACGCGGTTCGGCAACCTCAAGAACGTGCTGGACGAGGATAGCAGCCAGACCGAGATCATCGTGGCCGAGAGCCCCTTTGTCGGCAACGCCCAGTGGGAGACGCTGAAAAAGAACTTCAATGCGCCGCTGGTCGAGATCGACTGTAGCTTTGCCCAAGGCTCGGGCGGGCTGGGCGATGCGCTGGCGCGCATCCGCTCCGAGGCCGAAGAGGCCGTCAGTTCCGGCGCCGGGCACCTGTTGCTGACCGACCAGTATTCCGGACCGGGCAAGGTGGCGATGCCGATGATCCTGGCCACCAGCGCGGTGCACAGCCACCTGACGCGCAAGGGTCTCAGGACCTTCTGCTCGCTCAACGTGCGTTCGGCGGAATGTATCGACCCGCATTATTTCGCGGTGCTGATCGGTTGCGGTGCGACCGTGGTCAACGCCTATCTGGCCGAGGATTCGATTGCCGACCGCATCAATCGCGGTTTGCTGGATGGCAGTTTGACCGAAAACATGGCGCGCTATCGCGAGGCGATTGACCAGGGTCTGCTCAAGATCATGGCCAAGATGGGGATCTCGGTCGTGTCGTCCTATCGCGGTGGTCTGAACTTCGAGGCCGTGGGCCTAAGCCGTGCCATGGTGGCCGAGTATTTCCCCGGCATGACCAGTCGTATTTCGGGCATCGGCATCAAGGGCATCCAGACCAAGGCCGAAGAGATCCATGCCAAGGGTTGGGACAGCGGTCTGGACGTGCTGCCCATCGGCGGGTTCTACAAGGCGCGCAAGTCGGGCGAGACCCATGCTTGGGAAGCGACCTCGATGCACATGATGCAGATGGCCTGCAACCGCGCCTCTTACGAGCTGTGGAAGCAGTATTCGGCCAAGATGCAGAGCAATCCGCCGATCCACCTGCGCGACCTGCTGGACATCAAGCCGCTGGGCAAGCCGGTGCCGATCGAAGAGGTCGAAAGCATCACCTCGATCCGCAAGCGGTTCGTGACGCCGGGCATGTCGCTGGGCGCGCTCAGCCCCGAGGCGCACAAGACGCTGAACGTGGCGATGAACCGGATCGGTGCCAAATCGGACAGCGGCGAGGGTGGCGAGGATCCGGCGCATTTCGTGCCCGAGTCCAACGGTGACAATCCGTCCGCCAAGATCAAGCAGGTGGCATCGGGCCGCTTTGGCGTGACCGCCGAATACCTCAACCATTGCGAAGAGCTGGAGATCAAGGTCGCGCAGGGGGCCAAGCCCGGCGAGGGTGGTCAGTTGCCCGGCATGAAGGTCACTGACCTGATCGCGCGGCTGCGCCATTCGACCAAGGGCGTGACGCTGATTTCGCCGCCACCGCACCACGATATCTATTCCATCGAGGATCTGGCGCAACTGATCTATGACCTGAAACAGATCAACCCGCGCGCCAAGGTGACGGTCAAGCTGGTGGCCTCGTCCGGGGTCGGCACCATCGCCGCCGGCGTGGCCAAGGCCAAGGCCGACATCATCCTGATCTCGGGCGGCAATGGCGGCACCGGTGCATCACCGGCCACCTCGATCAAGTTCGCGGGCCTGCCATGGGAGATGGGCCTGACCGAGGCGCATCAGGTCCTGTCGATGAACAATCTGCGCGACCGGATCACGTTGCGTACCGATGGCGGTCTGCGCACCGGGCGCGACATTGTCATGGCCGCGATGATGGGGGCCGAGGAATACGGTATCGGCACCGCTGCGCTGATCGCGATGGGCTGTATCATGGTGCGTCAGTGCCAGTCGAACACCTGTCCGGTGGGCGTCTGCACCCAGGACGAATCCCTGCGCGCCAAGTTCACCGGCAATGCCGACAAGGTGGTGAACCTGATCACCTTCTATGCCCAGGAAGTGCGCGAAATCCTCGCCTCGATCGGGGCGCGGAGCCTTGACGAGGTGATCGGGCGTGCCGACCTGCTGGCGCAGGTCTCGCGTGGTTCGGCACATCTGGACGATCTGGACCTGAACCCGCTGTTGATCACCGTCGATGGCGCGTCCGAGATCGTCTATGACCGCAGCAAACCGCGCAATGCGGTGCCCGACACGCTTGATGCCGAGATCGTGCGCGATGCCGCGCGCTTCCTGGAGGATGGCGAGAAGATGCAGCTGAGCTATTCGGTGCAGAACACGCACCGGACAGTCGGCACCCGCGTGTCGAGCCATATCGTCAAGCGGTTCGGCATGCGCAACGATCTGCAACCCGACCACCTGCATGTCAAACTGCGCGGCTCGGCGGGCCAGTCGCTGGGTGCCTTCGCGGCGCCGGGCCTCAAGATCGAGGTCTCGGGCGATGCAAACGACTATGTCGGCAAGGGTCTGTCGGGCGGCACTATCGTGGTGCGCCAGCCGCAGATCAGCCCGCTCAAGGCAGACGAGAACACGATCATCGGCAACACCGTGCTGTACGGCGCGACCGATGGGTATCTCTTTGCGGCGGGTCGTGCGGGCGAGCGGTTTGCCGTGCGCAACTCGGGCGCCAAGGTGGTGATCGAGGGATGTGGCACCAATGGCTGTGAATACATGACCGGCGGTGTCGCGGTGATCCTGGGCGGCATCGGTGCCAACTTTGGCGCCGGGATGACCGGGGGCATGGCCTATCTCTATGACCCCGACAGCAAGGCCCAGCTGCTGATGAACATGGAAACGCTGGTGACATGCCCGGTGACAGTGACCCACTGGGAGGCGCAACTGAAAGCGCTGATCGAGCGTCACGCAGAAGAAACCCGCAGCGCGAAGGCGGCTCATATTCTGCAACATTGGGATAGCGAGAAGGGCAATTTCCTTCAGGTTTGCCCCAAGGAGATGCTGAACAAGCTGCCTCATCCGCTCAGCCACGAGTCATTGGCAATGCCGGCCGAATAAACAGCATGGCACGGGCGTCCGACGGACGGCCTGCTGCACCAAAGACCTTCGACCGGGCTGTGGGCGCAGCCCGGTCGTTTTCGTCGGCGCCGGATGCCGGCGTTAACACTTTGGGCGCCAGGACACATTTCCGCCTTATTTTCACCTTATTCTGATTTGCGAGGCAGACCCGCGCTTTGGCGTGTGGTGAACAGACCCGGAAAACGGGCAGGGTGAAAATGGCGAATATCACGTTGATCGCGCAGAACGTGAACGGTGATCCGTTCATTGACGACGGTACAATCAACATCGTGAACAACTCGACAAGCGTTTTGACTTTTGTCGACGTCGACACGCAGTTGAATGATCCGCTATCGGGGGAATACGTGTCTTTCGACGGCGGAACGACACTTTTGACCTATCAATATCTTGGGGTCGGAGACGTTCGCGGCGATCCCGGTCAGCGGGCCTCGTTCATCCGGATCGATCTGGGCGACGGCAATTTCATGACCGTGGCCATGGACATGAATGCCGATTTCGATGATCTGCCGGATCTTCAGAACGGCAATACGCAACTGACCATCGGCACGCTGGATACAACCTCGCCCAACTGGTTTCCTGGGTTTGCGTGTTTTGCGGCCGGGACGCTGATCGAGATCGAAAGTGGCCCGATTCCGGTTGAGACCCTGCGCCCCGGCGATCTGGTGAGAACGGTGGACAGCGGCTTTCAGCCGCTGCTGCAATTGGCAAAGGCAACCGTTCGCGGTGACGGGGCCCTGGCACCTGTTCTGTTCAAGGCCGGTGTGCTGGGCAATTACCGTGATCTCTATGTCAGTCAGCAACACAGGATGCTGATCACCGGCTGGCGGGCAGAACTGGCCTGCGGCGACAGCGAGGTGTTCGTCCCGGCGCGTCTGCTGGTCAATGACAGCACGATTCGCATCGTCCCACGCCACAAGGTCACATATTATCACCTGCTGCTGGCCCGCCATGAAATCGTGTTCTCCGAGGGCACACCGACAGAGAGCTATTTCCCGGGTGCTTTCGAAGACTTGATGGGCTCAGCCGATGAAACCGCCGAAGCGTCCCTGTTCCCTGATCTTTCGGTCCCCGAAGGGCATGGGTGGCAGACCGCCAGACGGGTGGCCAAGTCCTCGGAGGCACATTTCTTGTCGGCGGCATGAGCATGATGGCTTTGTGCGTTCAGATCGACACGGAACTGCGCTAAAAGGCGTTCATGGCCAAGCGGACTGCGAATTCCAGAAACAAAAAGGCCCGTAAGGCCAAGAGCGAGAGAAAGCCCATGAAATGGGCGCTGCGCTGGGTTGGCCGCGTGTTTCTGGCCGGGTTTGCGCTGCTGATGGCGTTGGTGCTGCTCTTTTCGGTGATCAATCCGCCGATCACCCACACGATCTGGTCCGAGTATCGCCGCCTGGGCAAGGTGGAGCGCGACTGGGTGCCGCTGGAGCAGATTGCGCCGGTGATGGCGCGGTCGGTTGTGGCGGCAGAGGACGCCAACTTTTGTCTGCATTGGGGGTTCGACGTCAATGCGATCCGTGCGGCGATTGGCGAAGGGTCGGGTCGTGGCGCTTCGACCCTGTCGCAACAGGTGGTGAAGAACGTGTTTCTGTGGCAGGGTCGCAGCTGGATCCGCAAGGCGCTGGAAACCGCGATCACGCCGCTGGTGGAATTGACCTGGTCCAAGCGCCGCATCGTCGAGGTTTATCTGAACGTGGCCGAGATGGACGAGGGCGTGTTCGGCGTGGCGGCGGCGGCCGAGGGCTATTTCGGCGTAACTCCTGACAAACTGTCGGCGCAGCAGGCGGCGCGGATTGCCGCCGTTCTGCCCAACCCGCGCGAGCGTTCCGCGTCAGATCCATCACCCAGGCTGCGCAAGCGCGCGGCGGCGATCATGGATGGCGCGGCAACCATCGCGGCCGACGGACGAGCGGACTGTTTCGAATAGGGCGCGTTTGCGTCACGCGGTGTCGAGGCGGAATTTCAGAAACCGGTGCCCGGCATGATCGACTTCACCCATCGGGCGCGCACCGAGGCGACGCAGTGCGCCCAGATGGCGGCGCGAGGGCGGTAGCAGAAAGGTAACGAAGGGAATACGCGGATCGGTATGGGCAAAATCCAGTGCCTTGCGTGCAATGGGCAGGCCCAGCCCGAAATGCTCGGGACAGAGGACCAGGCCGAAATCCCATTCCCCTCCTTCGCGCTGAAAGCCGCCCCAGCCCACATATCGGCCCTGATGCAAAAACGCCCAATGGCCCAGTCCGTCCCGGTCCCAACAGGCCTCCTTTGCCTGGATGAACCCGGCGGTCTGCGCATCGCTCCAGCTGGCAGGCATCAGCGGCATGTGAACAGCCAGACGCGGATCGCGCATATGGGCGGTGATCAGATCGGGGTCGACCTGTGACAGCCGTGAAAAGGTGAATGTCTCAGGGATCGTTGCGGTCATCGGTCGGGCTCGTTCAGCGGTTCGGTATCTGCCCCCGCGTAGTGGTCGGCGTCAATCCGCGCAGCGTCACGATTGCGTGTCGCCCTGCCGCTCTTCAGGGCCTGTTTCGTCCGGGGGAACTTGCACTTGCACCGCTGCCGGGGCTATTGCTGACGGGCAAGACCTCATTTGATCCGGATCCCCATGGCGCGCCTGTTTCACGTCCCCCTGTCCCCGTTCTGCCGCAAGGTCCGTCTGTTGCTGGCCGAAAAGAAGATCGAGGTTGAACTGGTCGAGGAACGCTATTGGGAAGGCGACCCGGATTTTCTGCGCCGCAACCCGGCAGGCAAGGTGCCGGTGATCAAGCTCGACGGCAAGATGTTGGCGGAAAGCGGGGCCATTTGCGAGTATATCGAAGAAACCCGCCCCGAACCGCCGCTGATGCCCAAGGATGTTGACGGACGGTACGAGGTGCGCCGCTTGGTCAGCTGGTTCGACGACAAGTTTCATAACGAGGTGACCGCGAACCTGCTCTATGAAAGGGTCAACAAGAAGGTGACCGGGCAGGGCTATCCAGACAGCCGCAATGTCAAGGCCGGGGCCAAGGCGATCAAGTATCATCTCGACTACATGGGCTGGCTGCTGGATCATCGCCGCTGGCTGGCAGGTGATCAGATGACGCTGGCCGATTTTGCCGCCGCCGCGCATCTGTCCTCGCTCGATTACATCTCGGATGTGGACTGGAACCGCAGCCAGGTGGTCAAGGACTGGTACGCCAAGATAAAATCGCGGCCCTCGTTCCGGTCGATCCTGGCGGACCAGATCCCCGGTTTCCGTCCACCGCCGCATTATGCGGATCTCGATTTCTGACCCGGTTTGGGGGCGCTGCCCCCGTCGCGCCAAGGCGCGCCTCCCCCGGAGTATTTTGGACCAGAAAGAAGCATGAGCGGGGAGTTGAAAGACAGATTGGTCGCGCGCGCCCTGGAAGAAGGGTTCGTGGCCTGCCGCATCTGCCGCCCCTGGGATGTGCCGGAGGTGCCCGAGCGGCTGGCCGCTTTTGTCGGGGCGGGGTACCACGGGCAGATGGGCTGGATGGCCGAGCGGATGGAATGGCGCGGCGATCCGGCGGCACTCTGGCCCGAGGCGCGTTCGGTCATCATGCTCGCCGAAAGCTATACCCCTGAAACTGATCCGATGGAGGTGATAGGCCAGCCTGACCGTGCCGCGATCTCGGTCTATGCGCGGGGCAAGGACTACCATGATCTGGTCAAGAAGCGGTTGAAGCGGCTCGCACGCTGGCTGATCGAGGCGGGCGGCGGCGAGGTCAAGGTGTTCGTCGACACCGCTCCGGTGCCGGAAAAGGCGCTGGGGCAGGCGGCGGGGCTGGGCTGGCAGGGCAAGCATACCAACCTGGTCAGTCGGGACTGGGGCAATTGGGCCTTTTTAGGCTCTGTTTTCAGCACGCTTGATCTGCCGGTGGATGAGGCCGGGCGCGACAATTGCGGCTCTTGCACCGCTTGCCTGACAGCTTGCCCCACCGATGCGTTTCCGGCGCCCTACCGGCTTGATGCACGGCGCTGCATTTCCTATCTGACCATCGAGCACAAGGGACCGGTGGACGAGGAGTTGCGCAGCAAGTTGGGCAATCGCATCTATGGCTGTGACGACTGTCTGGCGGCCTGCCCATGGAACAAGTTCGCCGTGGCCGCGAGCGACCTGCGCTATGCCGGGCGCCCCGAACTGGAGGCGCCCGCCCTGGCCGATCTGGCGCGGCTGGACGATACCGGGTTCCGGGCGATGTTCTCGGGATCGCCCATCAAGCGGATCGGACGCGACCGGTTCGTGCGCAACGTGCTCTATGCCATCGGCAATTCCGGTCTGCCGGCTTTGCGCCCGGTTGCGCAGCGTTTGACCAGTGATCCCGACCCGGCGGTGGCGGACGCGGCGCGCTGGGCGGCGGCGCGGCTGGCCTGAGCGCCGCAAACAGGCGGGACATGTCGCTGCAAAGCGGTATTGAGGCACAAGCGAACAGGATGGAGGGGACCCGATGACGCTGTCCTTGGGTGTGGATACGGGCGGAACCTATACCGACGCGGCGCTGATCCGCGACGAACGCGACGTGATCGCGACCGCCAAGGCGCTGACCACGCGGTCGGACCTGGCGATCGGGGTCGGCAACGCCATTCGCGCGGTGCTGGATCAGGCGGGCGTGGCGCCCGGCGATATCGGGCTTGCCTCGCTGTCGACGACACTGGCCACCAACGCGCTGGTAGAGGGGCAGGGCGGGCGCGTGGCGCTGGTCTATGTCGGGTTCGGCGAGAGTGATCTGGACAAGCACGGGCTGCGGGAGGCGCTCAAGGGTGACCCGGCGCTGGTGATCGCGGGCGGACACAGTCATACCGGTTCCGAGGCGGCGCCGCTCGATCTGGGCGCATTGCAGTCGTTTCTTGTCTCTAACAAGGGGATTTCGGGTTTTGCGGTGGCGGGCCTTTTTGCCACTCGCAACCCCGAACACGAACTGACGGTTGCCCGCGCGATCACCGAGGCGACCGGGGCGCCGGTGACCTGTTCGCACCAGCTGTCGGCCAAGCTGAACGGGCCGAAACGGGCGGTCACGGCGGTGCTCAACGCCCGCCTGATCGGCATGATCGACCGTCTGATCGGCCGGGCGCAGGATACGCTGGTCGAGATCGGCATCGACGCGCCGATGATGGTGGTGCGCGGCGATGGCGCGCTGATGAGCGCCGAGCAGGCGCGCGAGCGGCCGATCGAGACCATCCTCAGCGGTCCGGCGGCCTCGATCGTGGGCGCGCGCTGGCTGACCGGGGTTGAGAATGCGCTGGTCTCGGACATTGGCGGCACCACTACCGATGTGGCCTTGATCCGCGGTGGAAGGCCCAAGATCGACCCGGCTGGTGCCCAGGTCGGCGGGTTCCGCACCATGGTCGAGGCGGTGGCGATGCGGACCTATGGGCTGGGTGGGGACAGCCAGGTGCATGTGATCACCGAGGGTTTGCAAGGCGGTGTCCATCTTGGTCCGCGCCGGGTCCTGCCCTTGTCGCTGATCGCGGCAGAGGCGGGCGAGGTTGTGCATGCGGCGCTGGACGCGCAGCTGCGCTCGGCCAGTACCGGGGAATATGACGCCCGGTTTGTTCGGCGGGTTCTGGGGGTGCCGGCAGAGGGCATCGGCCCGCGCGAGACGGTGCTGCTCGACCGGCTGGGCACTCGGGTTTTGCCCCTGTCCGATCTGCTCAGGACGCGGATGGAGCAGGGCGCGCTGACCCGGCTGGTGGACCGGGGCATCGTGCAGGTCTCTGGCCTGACCCCGTCGGATGCCAGCCATGTGTTGGGGCGTCTTCACGCGTGGGATGCGGAAGCGGCCCAAAAGGGGATGGAGCTTTTTGCGCGTAAGCGAACCGGCAATGGCGAGCGTCTGGCAAAGGATGCCGAAACACTGGCAACGATGATCATCGACCAGTTGACGGAGCAGACCGCACAGACCTTGTTAGAGACTGCATTTGCCGAAGAGGACGCTGATTTCGGCCTGCCGCCAGAGCAGCTTGCCCGCCATGTTCTGACCCGCCGGGGGCTGTCGGGGCATCGCGGCCTCTTGGCGCTGGATGTGGCGCTGAACCTGCCTGTTGTGGGGCTGGGGGCGTCGGCGGCCAGCTACTATCCGGCGGTGGGCGCGCGGCTGCGCTGCGACACGATCCTGCCTGAACATGGCGGCGTGGCTAATGCCATCGGGGCGGTGGTGGGCCGGGTGACCCTGCGCCGGGCGGGCAGCGTGACAGCCCCCGCCGAGGGGCGTTACCGCGTGCATCTGGTCGACGGGCCGCAGGATTTCGGCGATCCCGAGCAGGCCATGACCTTGTTAGAGACTGTTTTGCGGGGAGAAGCAGAGCAGGCCGCGCGTGCGGCGGGGGCCGAGGATATCCGTATTCTGGTGAACCGCGACATCCGCCAGGTACCGGTCGAAGGGCGCGAGGTGTTTATCGAGGCCGAGGTGACTGTCGAGGCCAGCGGCCGCCCCCGTATCGCGGCAGAGTGAACCGGGCGCGCAACAGGCGCGCCCGGACAAAATCAGGCTCTATTCCGCGGCATCCGCGCGTTTCGGCAACACCCAGTCGGCGCGGGGGAAGTGGCAGGTATAGCCGTTGGGATGCTTTTCCAGATAGTCCTGGTGGTTCTCTTCGGCCACCCAGAAGTCACCCACCGGCTCGACCTCGGTCACCACCTTGCCGGGCCACAGGCCCGAGGCATCGACATCGGCGATGGTGTCGAGTGCGACCGCCTTTTGCGCCTCGTTCACGTAATAGATGGCCGAGCGATAGCTGGTGCCCAGATCGTTGCCTTGCCGGTTCACCGTGGTCGGGTCATGGATCTGGAAAAAGAATTCCAGCAATTGTCGGTACGAGATGCGCGCCGGATCGAACCAGATCTCGATTCCCTCGGCGTGGGTGCCGTGATTGCGATAGGTGGCGTTGGGCACGTCACCGCCGGTATAGCCGACGCGGGTGCGGTCCACCCCGGGCATCTTGCGGATCAGATCCTGCATGCCCCAGAAACATCCTCCTGCCAGAACGGCGCGTTCAAGGCTCATGCGATATCCTCCACCTGATCGAGATAGTCAGCGTACCCCTCTGCCGCCATGTCATCACGATGGACAAAACGGAGCGAGGCCGAGTTGATGCAATAGCGCAGTCCGCCGCGATCGCGCGGACCGTCGGGAAAGACATGGCCCAGATGGCTGTCCCCATGTTTCGAGCGGACCTCGGTGCGGATCATGCCATGGGTGCGATCCTCGAATTCCAGCACATGGGCGGTTTCGATCGGCTTGGTGAAGCTGGGCCAGCCGCAGCCCGATTCGTATTTGTCCGACGACGCAAAAAGCGGTTCGCCCGATACGATGTCGACATAGATGCCCGGTTCCTTGTTGTGCAGCAGCTTGCCAGTACCGGGACGTTCCGTGCCGCTTTGCTGGGTGACATGGTATTCTTCGGGGCTTAGCGCGGCGATGGCCTCGGGAGATTTCGTGTAACGGGTCATGGAGCCTCCGTTCAGGGGTATTCATGCGCAGTATTTGAGATCGGATTGCCGAAAGCAAAGGGTTGTTTCGCAGCCCTCGCGAAGACGTGCATTGATCCGTATCACCTTGCCGTACGTAACCTGAGGGAAAGGAGAGCCAAGATGTACCGCATCGTTTTTCTGATCTTTCTACTGCTTGTCGGCCGCTCGGTGCAGGCAGGACCTGTATCCGGCGTGTTCCCTTCGATCGACGGCGGTTCGTTGTCGATGGAGGATTGGCGCGGACGACCGGTGCTGGTCGTCAACACCGCATCGCAATGCGGGTTCACTGGCCAATATGCCGGTTTGCAGAAGCTTTGGGAAACCTATCAGGACGCCGGGTTGGTTGTTCTCGCCATCCCGTCGGATGACTTTAATCAGGAATTGACAACCGCGGCCGAGGTCAAGGAGTTCTGCGCTCTAAACTATGATCTGACGCTGCCGATGACCGATATCCTGCATGTGAAGGGGACACAGGCGCATCCGTTCTACAAAGCGGTCAAGGCCGAAACCGGGTTCGAACCGGCCTGGAACTTCAACAAGGTGCTGGTGGCGCCGGACGGATCTGTTGCGGCGACCTTCGGGTCGGCTGTCAAACCGCACTCCGCGCGGATGCAGCGCGAGATCGAGGCATTGCTGAACTAGGGTTTGCGCGCGCTTGCCTGACGCGACAGCTGGACTGCAAGGATACCAGCGGTAGTGATCGCCACGCCGATGGCGTCGAGCGCACCCAGTCGCTCGCCCAATAGGGCGGCGGCGATGGCCACACCAAAGACCGGGTTGAGAAAGTGGAAGGTGGCCGCCCGGATCGCACCGATCCGGTTGAGCAGCAAGACCCAGACAAAGGTGGCGGTAAGGCCGGGCACCAGCGTGGTATAGGCAAAGGCCAGGGCCAGCGGCAGCGTCGGCGTGACATGCACGGTCTCAAAGACCGGGGTGGCGAGAAACAGGACAGCGGAGCCAACCAGCATCTGCAAGCCCACCACCATCATGAAATTCCCGCCCGAGGTCGCCCCGCGCAGGGCGAGCGTGGCGGTGGCCAGCGCCAGCGCGCCCAGACCGCAGAGCAGCACCCCGAACAGATCGACACCCGCGCCGATGCGCGCGCCCATGATCAAAGCCACACCGAGAAAACCAGCCATCAGTCCGACAATCCCCAGCGCCGGAAGCCGCTCGCCGAACAGCAGCCAGCTGGCCAGCGCCACGAGGAGAGGCATGGTCGAAGCGATGATCGCGGCGACCGAGGCCTCGACCGTCTGCATCGCATAGAAGTTGAGGCCTAGGTAGAGCGCGTTCTGGCAGATGCCAAAGACGATGGTCGCCTTCCATTGGTTGCGGGTCAGGTTCCAGCTTTGCCCCATGGCGCGAGCGATGATGACGCCGAGAAGGCCCGAGATCAGGAAGCGGCAGGCGAGAGAGAATAGCGGCGAGGCATCCGCCACGATGATCCGGGCCGAGGTGAAGGCCGAGGACCACATGAAGGCAAAGGCCAGCCCCATGACGATGGCGCGGATATCCACGGTGTGTTCTCTCCCGTCGGTCAACGCGGCGACAGTTTCGGAAATCGCGGGCCGGTGCAAGGGGGCTCTGCCCCGTCGCCGCAGGCGGCGACTCCCCCGGGATATTTCCGGCAAAAGGAAAGAGGGTTGTGAGGTCAGTTGCAAGCAAGGGACAAAAATGCAAGGGCCGCCCTGAAAGGCGGCCCAGGAAAAACGCTATCCCGTTGGGATCAGCCGTTCACGCTGTCTTTCAGTGCCTTGGCGATGGTCATCTTGACCACCTTGTCGGCTGCCTTGGTGAAGGTCTCGCCGGTGGCGGGGTTGCGCACCTGGCGCTCGGGACGCTCGCGGCAGTAGATCTTACCGACACCCGGCAGGGTCACGGCACCACCGCCCGACACTTCGCGGGTAATCAGCGCGCAGACCGCATCCAAAGCGGCACTGGCAGTTTTCTTGTCACTGCCCATATCCTCGGCCAGTGCGGCAACGAGCTGAGTTTTGGTCATAGGCTTTGCCATTTCTTGGTCTCCTTTTTCGTGCCCGATCCATAGGGCCTCATTGCGGCAATCTAACTTTATCTTGTGAATGAACACAACGAATAGTAGCGCAAAAAAACCCAGAAATAGGGGTTTTTCGGCGTTTTTTCGCAGTCAGAGGAAGGCTGTTTCGTCAAATGACCGCAATTTGCGGCTGTGCAGCCGTTCCAGAGGCATGCCGCGCAAGGTTTCCATGGCTCGGATTCCGATGCGTAGATGACGGCTGACCTGGGTTGTATAGAAGGATGACGCCATGCCGGGAAGCTTCAATTCGCCATGCAAGGGTTTGTCGCTGACACAAAGAAGCGTGCCATAGGGCACCCGGAACCGATAGCCATTGGCAGCGATGGTGGCGCTTTCCATATCGAGCGCGACCGCGCGCGACTGGCTGAGGCGTTGTACCGGGCCGGATTGGTCGCGCAGTTCCCAGTTGCGGTTGTCGATGGTGGCGACGGTGCCGGTGCGCATGATCCTTTTCAGGTCATAACCGCTGAGTTCGGTCACTTCGGCCACGGCCTGTTCCAGCGCGATCTGGATCTCGGCCAGCGCCGGGATCGGAACCCAGACCGGCAGATCGTCATCCAGCACGTGATCCTCGCGCAGATAGGCATGGGCCAGCACGAAATCACCAAGCGCCTGGGTGTTCCTGAGGCCGGCGCAATGGCCCACCATCAGCCAGGCATGCGGACGCAGAACCGCGATATGGTCGGTCGCGGTCTTGGCGTTTGAAGGGCCCACGCCGATATTGACCAGGGTGATGCCCGAGCCGTCGGCGCGTTTCAGGTGATACGACGGCATCTGCGGCAGCTTGGCGGGCGTATCCAGCGTGGCGTCGGCCGTGGTGATCGCGACATTGCCGGTGCTGACAAAGCTGGTGTAGCCGCTGTCGGGATCGGCCAGCTGGGCGCGGGCATAGGCCTCGAACTCGGAGACATAGAACTGGTAGTTGGTGAACAGGACGTGGTTCTGGAAATGCGCCGGGTCGGTGGCGGTGTAATGCGCCAGCCGGGCCAGCGAGTAATCCACCCGCTGCGCGGTGAACAGAGACAGCGGGCCCGAGCCGTCCTCGGACACATGGGTGCCATTGACGATATCGTCATTTGTGGTGGCCAGATCCGGCACGTCGAACACGTCGCGCAGGGTAAATCCGGCGGCGCCTTCGTGTGGGACAACCAGATCGGGGGCATTTGCCACCGCGAAATGCAGCGGGATCGGCGTGGTCGACGCGCCGATCTGCACCGGTTGGCCATGGTTGCGGATCAACAGGCCGATCTGCTGGGTCAGGTAGGACCGGAACAGGTCTGGTCGGGTGATGGTGGTCGCATGGGTGCCGGGATGCGAAACATGGCCAAAGCTGAGCCGGCTGTCCACCTGCGCATAAGACGAGGTTGAAAAGCGGATCTCGGGGTAATAGGCGCGAAATCGGGTGCCCGGGTCCAAACCCTGCATTGCGCCGGTGAACCTGTCACAGAGGAAACCGGTCGACTGGCTGTAGAGCGCTTCGAGCCGCGCGACAGCCTGGGCCGCGTCGGTGAAAAAGGCTGGTTCGGGGGTTTCGGGGGTGATCAGCTGCGTCATGCAAGCGGCTCCAGAAGGTCGATCCGCTGAAAGCTGCGCACATCGATAAGGCCAAGATCGGAAATACGCAGTTCGGGGATCACCACCAGCGCCAGCAGCGAATGCTGCATATAGGCGTTGTTGAGAGTGCAGCCGCAGGCGGCCATCGTCTCGACCATCTTCTGCGCCTTGGCGGCGACCTCGGCGGCGGGGCTGTCGGACATCAGGCCCGCGATGGGCAGTTCCACCAGCGCCAGTTCCTGGCCCTCGCGCCAGATGGTGATGCCGCCGCCGACCTCGGCCAGCCGGTTCGCGGCCAGCGCCATCTGCTCGCGATCGGTGCCGACCACTATCATGTGGTGGCTGTCATGCGCCACGGTCGAGGCCATGGCCATGCGGCCCTGATAGCCAAAGCCCGAGACAAAGGCATTGGTGACACCGCCGGTGGCGCGGTGGCGTTCGACCAGCGCGATCTGGCAGACATCGCCCTCGCCTTCGACCAGCCCGCCGATGATCGGCAGTTCCGCTTTCAGCGCCTTGGTGGGCGCCTGGTTTTCCACCACGCCGATCACATTGGCGCGGACCCGGTTGGCGCCGGTGGGGGCCTTGATCTCGAAATCCGTCGCGCTGAGCGCATGGCCCAGGTGCACGGTGTTGCGGGCGGTGTCGGGCCAGTTGTAATGTGGGCAATCGACGGTGATCTTGCCGTTTTCGGCCACCACCTGCCCGCGCGCGATCACCATCTCGATGGGCAGCGTGCGCAGGTCCGAGGTCAGGATCACGTCGGCCCGGCGACCGGGTGCGGTCGAGCCCAGCTCGCGCTCCAGCCCGAAATGGGTGGCGGTGTTGATCGTCGCCATTTGCAGCGCGATCAGCGGGTCGCAGCCACAGGCGATGGCATGACGCACGACCCGGTTCATATGCCCCTCGTGCACCAGCGTGCCCGAGTGGCAATCGTCGGTACACAGGATGAAGTTGCGCGGATCGAGCCCCTTTTCGGTCACCGCGGTGATCTGGGATTCGACGTCATACCAGGCGCTGCCCAGCCGCATCATGCTGCGCATGCCCTGCCGGACGCGCGCGATGGCATCGGCCTCGCAGGTGCCCTCGTGATCGTCGGCCGGGCCACCCGCCACATAGGCGGCAAAGGCGGGACCCAGATCGGGCGAGGCATAGTGCCCGCCCACCGTCTTGCCCGCGCGCTGGGTGGCGGCGATCTCGGCCAGCATCTTGGGGTCGGCATTGGTGACACCGGGAAAGTTCATCATCTCGCCCAGACCAATGATGCCGGGCCATGTCATCGCCTCGGCCACATCCTCGGGCGCGATCTCATACCCGGTGGTTTCCAGCCCCGGTGCCGAGGGCGCGCAGGAGGGCATCTGGGTATAGATGTTGACGGGCTGCATCAGCGCCTCGTCATGCATCATCCGCACACCTGCGAGGCCAAGGACATTGGCGATCTCGTGCGGGTCGGTGAACATGGTGGTGGTGCCATGCGGGATGACGGCGGCGGCAAATTCCGCCGGGGTCAGCATGCCGCTTTCGATATGCATATGCCCGTCACAAAGACCGGGGATCATGTAGCGGCCATTCGCCTCGATGATCCGGGTGTCGGGTCCGGTGCAATGGCTGGCATCGGGGCCGACAAAGGCGATGCGCCCTTCGGCAATGGCGATGGAGTGGCCGGGCAGTGCCTCGCGCGTGTGCACGTTGATCCAGATACCATCTCGGATGATCATGTCTGCCGGTTCGCGGCCTGCGGCGACGGCGACCAGACGGGGGGCCACATCGGCCCAATCGGGGAAAGTCTTGTGTTCCATGGCGCAGCTTTTCCGAAACCGCGACCGGGTGCAAGCCCCGCCGAAAGGGTTTCATCAAAGCTTCGTCATTGCCCGCTTGACAGCGGCAGGCGGTCGGCGTGACCCTGCCGGAATGGATTATGATACGATAGATGCAGATGGGTTCGGGCGGTCGCTCAGGGGGATCGGGCTGAACCTGTTGGTGCGGGATGTTCCGGCGGAATGTGCTTTTCTAGAGGCTGTTTTCGCGATGAGGTCGCATCAGGTGACAGCGGATTTCGCCATTGTCACCTATGGTGCGCAGGTGTTCCAGCTGCACAGCGACGGCACCTATCATGCGAACCCGCTCTTGGGGCTTTTGCCAGAGAACCCGCCGCGCGGCGGGGGCCTCGAAATCAGGCTCTATGACAGCGATCCCGATAGGGCGGTGGCGCGGGCAGCGGATTTTGGCGCGACGGTCTTGCAGGCCCCGACCGACAAGCCGCATGGCCTGCGCGAGGCCTATATCCTGTGCGACAATGGCTATGCATGGGTGCCGAGCCGGCCCAAGGACAGCGCGTGACCGCAGCGCGCCAAGGGCGCGCTGCCCGGCCCAACGGGAGGAGGGGCCGCGCCAGCGGCATCGACGACGGGCGGGAGCGCCCCTTTCCCGGATCACCCAGCCTCGCGGGCGATTTCGGCGCGGATCCAGTTGGCAAAGGCCACCGCACCGGGGGTCTCCTCGGCCTGTGGTGACAAAAGCAGGTAATAGGCCTCGGGCATCAGCACGCTGTGGTCGAAAGGGGCGATCAGGCGGCCTTCGGCCATCAGGCGCGATACGATCACCTTGTGCCCCATACACAACCCGCCCCCGGCCATGGCCACGGAAAGCCCGACCATATAGGTGGTAGCATAGGTGATCGGCGGGTTGGGCCAGGGCAGGCCCACGTCCTCGGCCCAGCTCGCCCAGTTCGACAGCAGGTTCGAACAGTCGTAGAGCGGCTGTTCATGCAGGTTGTCAAGCGTGACCGGATAGCCCGGAGCACAGACCGGGAAATAGCGATCCGTTGTCAGCAGCTCGGTCCGCACCGTATCCGCCGGTCGCAAGGAATAGCGGATCTCGACCGCCGCGCCCTCGGCCATCTCGCGCGGCTCCCAAAGCTCGGTGAAGATGTTCAGATGCACATCCGGGTGCAGCGCGCCGAACCGGGGCAGGCGCGGGCCCAGCCAGTTGACCGCGAAGGTGATGTTGCATTGCACCTGCACCGTGTTCTGGTGATCGCCGGTCACCGCGCGCGTGCCCCGGATCAGGGTGCGGAACGCCTCGCGCACCACCGGCAGATAGGTGATCCCGGCCTCGGTCAGTTCCAGCGCCCGGGGCCGCCGGTGAAACAGCGGCTGCCCAAGGTGCGATTCCAGCGCCTTGATCTGCTGGCTGACCGCGCTTTGCGTCATGTTCAGATCACGCGCGGCGCCGGTAAAGGACAGGTGGCGGGCGGCGGCCTCGAAGGTACGCAACCAGCCCAGCGGGGGGAGGGGGTTCTGCATCCCATAACCTTGCCATAAGTGATCCTAATGCGAAACGGGGGAATTTTTCGTTGGTCAAACCTGATGTCAAAAGGCAGGTTTTGGACAGTCACACCGCCAGCCCGAGATCAGGAGCAAACCCATGTCCGTCACCAGCCTGCGCCCCAATATCGACCACTGGCAGGAGCGTGTCGATCTGGCCGCATCCTTTCGCTGGATCGAGCGGCTGAACATGCATGAAGGGGTTGCCAATCATTTCAGCCTGGCGGTGAACCCCGAGGGGACGCAGTTCCTGATGAACCCCAACCAGATGCATTTCGCGCGTATCCGCGCCTCGGACCTACTGCTGCTGGACGCCAACGACCCCAAGACGATGGAGATGCCCGGCGCCCCTGATCCCACCGCCTGGGGCCTGCATGGTTCGATCCATCGCCGCTGTCCGCATGCGCGTTGCGTGATGCATGTGCATTCGATCTTTGCCACCGTTTTGGCCAGCCTTGCCGACAGTAGCCTGCCGCCGATCGACCAGAACACCGCGACCTTTTACAACCGCTATGTCATCGACGATGAATTCGGCGGGCTGGCGTTCGAAAGCGAGGGCGAGCGCTGTGCCTCGATGCTGAGCGACCCGAAGAAGCGGGTGATGATCATGGGCAACCATGGCGTGCTGGTGATCGGCAGCGACGTGGGCGATACGCTGAACCGCCTCTATTACTTCGAGCGCGCCGCCGAGACCTATATCCGCGCCTTGCAGACGGGCCGCCCGCTCAGGGTGCTGAGCGACGAGATTGCCGAGAAGACGGCGCGGGAGCTTGACGACTATCCGGGCCAGGCCGAGGCGCATCTGCGCGAGGTCAAGGCGGTGCTGGATGCCGAAGGGTCGACCTACGCCAGCTGACACTTTGAAAACCGCAACCTGCCTGCACCGGCCCGTGGGCGCCGGAGGATGGCGCTTGCCCAGAGACGAGGAAAGACGATGACCGATTTCAGTCAGGATGCCGAAGCGGCACGCTGGAATTATCGCCCCGAAAATCCCGTGGGGCTGAATCCGCTGTTTAGCTGGCCGCCACGTCCGGCGGCGGTGCTGCGCTGGTATCGCGGGGCATGGCTGCAACTGACCTCGCTGACACTCTGTTTGGCGCTGGCCGTCGCCGCCTATGCCTGGTTCCTGCCGCCGCTTGAGGCGATGCAGAGCTTTGCGCCCGGCTGGATGTTCCGGGTGTGGCTCTTGAACATGGTGCCGCAGATCCTGGTCGCGAGCGGTCTGCACTGGTGGCTATACATGCGCAAGGGCCAGGGCATGTACAAGAAGTTCGACCGCCGCGACCTGACCCGCGATAACGGTACCTTTACCTTTCGCAACCAGGTCTGGGACAATATCTGGTGGACGCTGGGCAGCGCGATGACCGTCTGCACGGTCTATCAGTGGCTGATCTACTGGGTCATGGCCAATAGCTGGGTTCCCACCGTCACCTGGGCACAGGCGCCGGTCTGGTTCGTGGCCTGGATGTTTTTCATCCCGATGTGGTCGGGGCTGCATTTCTATTGGGTGCACCGGCTGGAGCATCACCCGAAGCTCTACAAGCATGTACACGCCGTGCATCACCGCAACGTCAATATCGGCCCGTGGTCGGGCATTTCGAACCACTGGTACGAGAACATCCTCTACTTCACGACCTATTTCATTCACCTCGTGGTGCCCTCGCACCCGCTGCACCTGCTGTTTCATATCTATTTCCAGCAGGTCAGCCCGATCCTGTCGCATTCGGGGTTCGAGAAGATCAAGGCGGGCGAGACCGAGGCCGCCAAGACCGGGGATTTCTTTCACCAGCTGCACCACCGGTATTTCGAGTGCAATTACGGCACCTCCGAGATCCCGTTCGACAAGTGGTTCGGCACCTTTCATGACGGCAGCGCCGAGGCCACCACACGCACCCGCGCCTATAAGAAGCAGATGTATACCTGAACCGGTCGACAGGCTTCACAAGGGCCGCCCGCTTGGGCGGCCTTTCACGTTTTTGCCGATGGGTGCGCCGGGTCTTTACCTTTGCCCCGCGCCTCTGTTACAGGCGCCCGGTCCGGATCATCCGGGCGCCGGTCGCAGCCTACCCGGCTTATGAAAACAAGGGACCCAAACGTGAAGACACTTGTCATCTGCTCCGGCGGATTGGATTCGGTATCGCTGGCCCACAAGGTGGCCGCCGAGCACGATCTGATCGGTCTTATCTCTTTCGACTACGGTCAGCGCCACCGCAAGGAGCTGGACTTTGCCGCCCGCGCGGCTGCGCGGCTGGGCGTGCCGCATGATCTGATCGACATGCGCCAGATCGGCGCGCATCTGTCGGGCAGTGCCCTGACCGATGATGTGGACGTGCCCGACGGGCATTATGCCGAGGACACCATGAAGATCACCGTGGTGCCCAACCGCAATGCCATCATGCTGGCCATCGCCTTCGGCATCGCCGCGGCCAAACAGGCCGACGCGGTGGCAACGGCGGTGCATGGCGGCGATCACTTCATCTATCCCGATTGCCGTCCCGGGTTTACCCAGGCGTTCGAGGCGATGCAGGCGCAGGCGCTGGACGGTTATGCCAATGTCCGGCTCTACACCCCCTTTGTGCACGAACCGAAATCGGCCATCGTGAGCGAGGGCGCGCGCCACAACACGCCCTTTGCCGATACCTGGTCCTGCTACAAGGGGGGCGAGGTGCATTGCGGCCGCTGCGGCACCTGTGTCGAGCGGCGTGAGGCCTTCCATCTGGCCGACGTCGAGGACCCGACCGTCTATGCCGACCCCGAGTTCTGGCGCGCGGCGGTGGAGGGGCGCTGATGTACCGGATCACCAAGGAGTTCCATTTCTCGGCCTCGCACCAGCTGTGTCATCTGCCCGACGACCACCCCTGTGCCCGGCTGCACGGGCATAACTATATCGTCGAGGTCGAACTGGCCGCCGCCGATCTGGATGCCAACGGGTTTGTCCGCGATTACCGCGAGTTGAAGCCGCTCAAGACCTGGATCGACGACGCGCTGGACCATCGACACCTGAACGAGGTGTTCGGCCATGACATGGTCACGTCCGAACGGCTGGCGAAAGAGGTCTATGACTTCTGCAAGGCGCGCTGGGCAGAGACCAGCGCCGTGCGGGTCAGCGAAACGCCCAAGACCTGGGCCGAGTATCGGCCATGACCACTCTGCGCATCGCCGAGATCTTCGGCCCCACCATCCAGGGAGAGGGCGCGGTGATCGGCGCACCGACCGTATTCGTGCGGGCGGGCGGCTGTGACTACCGCTGTTCGTGGTGCGATAGCCTGCATGCGGTGGACAGCGCCTATCGTGATACATGGGCGCCTATGACCACGGAACAGGTCTGGGCCGAGGTTGAACGCCTGTCCGGTGGGGTGCCCCTGACGGTCTCGCTCTCGGGCGGCAACCCGGCAATTCAGGATTTCGGCCCGCTGATCGAGATGGGCAAGGCGCAGGGCTATCGCTTTGCGCTGGAAACCCAAGGATCGGTCGCGCGCGGCTGGTTCTGCGAACTGTCGCCCCTGATCCTCAGCCCCAAGCCGCCCTCGTCCGGCGAAACGGTCGATTGGGACCGGTTCGCCGACTGTATCGCGCGGGCGCGCGATGCCGTGACGGTGATCAAGATCGTGGTGTTCGACGAGACCGATTACCTCTGGGCGCGCGAGGTGGCGGCGCGTTATCCGAACCTGCCGATCTATCTGCAACCGGGCAACCACACGCCGCCGCCGCCTGATGCCGAGGATGCCGCCATCGATATGGACGGTATCATGACACGCTATGAATGGCTGATCGGTCGGGCCCTGGCCGACCGATGGTTCACCCCCACAATCCTGCCGCAGCTGCATGTGCTGGTCTGGGGCAACAAACGCGGCGTCTGAGACGCCGGGAGGAGCAAGACAATGGCCAATCAGGACATCTATGCAAACCTGACCCAACTGGGTGGCAAGACGGAACTGCCGAACTCGCCCGACGAGGCGGTGCTGGAAAAGGTGCCCAACCCGCAGGCGGGCACCGAATACGCGGTGCGCTTCACTGCGCCCGAGTTTACCTCGCTCTGCCCGCTGACGGCGCAGCCCGATTTCGCCCATATCGTGATCGACTATGTACCGGGCGACTGGCTGGTGGAAAGCAAGTCGCTGAAGCTTTATCTGGGCTCGTTCCGCAATCACGGTGCGTTCCACGAGGATTGCAGCGTCTCCATCGGCAAACGGCTGGTCGAGCTGCTAGCGCCCAAATGGCTGCGGGTCGGGGCCTATTGGTATCCGCGCGGCGGCATTCCGATCGACGTGTTCTATCAGACCGGGCCGGAATTGCCGGGTGTCTGGATCCCCGATCAGGGCGTGCCGACCTATCGCGGACGGGGCTAGGTTCAGGTCCCTAGGACTTCTCGAACAGCGCGATAAACGCCATGTCGTCCTTATGCGGACCGGCGGCCAGATCGCCATAGATCCGGACCCGGGGAAGTTTGAGGTTCTCGATCTGCCCCCGCTCCATCTCGCGCAGCGCGGTGGCAAAGCCTTTCTCGTCGAAATGCGCGGCGTTGATCGACAGCGCGAATTGCGCGCCGGGCCGGGCGACACGCAAAAGCGCGGGAAAAACCTCGGGGCCGAGATGGCCATGGGTGAAGGTGCCCGAGGACACGATACCGGAGTAACTCTCGCGCGGGGCGGGGATGCCCTGGTTCAGGTCGGTCTCGATGGCGTCGCGATAGATGTCCTTGCGCATGGCGCGGTCCAGCATCTCGGCGCTGATATCGGCGGCGTCGATCGGGCCGACGCCAAGCCCGGCCAGAATGGCACCGCAGAGGCCGGTTCCCGCGCCCACATCCAGCACCGGGCCTTGACCACCCGCCGCCACAAAGGCGCGCGCGGTGTGCATCGGCAGCTGGTAGTCTTCACGCGCGGCGAAGCCGTCGTCATAATCGCCTGCCCATTCGGCATAGAGCTGCCGGTTGTCCTCGGGCGATTGCAGGCGATAGGCCGCGTCCAGATCGGGTGTCTTGATGCTCATCCCCAATTGAAGGCCCAAGAGCGGATTCGAATCAAGTGCGTCGATCAAGCGCTTGCACATCGCGCATGGGCGCCGCATCTAGGATCCCATGACTGGAACACTGCTTTCTTTTGGACATGGCTATACCGCCCGGGTGCTGTCGCGGGCGCTGGCGCCGCAAGGCTGGCGCATCATCGGGACCAGCCGCAACCCCGACCAGCTGGAGGCGATCCGCGCCTCGGGCGCCGAGCCGCTGCTGTGGCCGGGCGAAGAGCCTTTGCTTGACGGTGTCACGCATCTGCTGATCTCGACCGCGCCCGATGCCACGGGCGATCCGGTGCTGGCGGCGCTGGGAGAGCAGATCGCGGCGCGCGCGGCGCAGTTCCGCTGGGTCGGTTACCTGTCGACCACCGCCGTCTATGGCGACCATGGAGGCGCCTGGGTTGACGAGACGACGCCGCTCAGCCCCCTGGCCGCACGTGGGCGCTGGCGGGTAATGGCGGAACAGCAATGGCAGGCGATTCCGGGTCTGCCGGTTCACATCTTTCGGTTGGCCGGTATCTACGGCCCGGGGCGCGGGCCATTCTCGAAACTGGGCAAGGGCGGCATTCGCCGGATCATCAAGCCGGGACAGGTCTTCTCGCGCATCCATGTCGAGGATATTGCCCAGGTCCTGGCGGCCTCGATGGCGCGACCCAACCCCGGATCGGTCTATAATGTCTGCGATGACGAACCGGTGCCGCCACAGGACGTGATCGCCTATGCGGCCGAGTTGCAGGGCCTGCCCTTGCCCCCAGCGGTGGATTTCGACAAGGCCGATCTGACCCCGATGGCGCGCAGTTTCTACAGCGAGAACAAGCGGGTGCGGAACGACCGGATCAAGGACGAACTGGGCGTGCAGTTGAAATACCCCAACTACCGGGTGGGGCTGGAGGCCTTGCAGGCCGAAAGCGGGGATTGACCGGGAAAGGGCTTGTTAGGGCCGTGTCCGTTGTCACGACCGCTCTGGCCCGTCAGCCTCTTCAGGTCCATGCAGCACGATATTGAACCCTTCGTCTGCCGTGGGTTCTGCGAAATACTTGGAAAACAGCTGAAACTGGGCTTCGGTCGCGGCAAAGGGGTGATCCCCCTTTGCATTGCGGGCATGCAGCCGTTGCAAACAGATTTCATCCGGGGTCGCCATGACGTGCAATTGGTGCGACGCATTCGATGCGGCAAGGATGCTGCGCATCCAAGTGCGGTTTTCGGTCGTGTTGGCCGGGAAATCGAGGACGACCGAAACCCCGGCTTTCAACAGCGAAACGACATGTGGCCCCATGATCGCCCGCAGCTTGGCCGCGCAGCGCATGTAGTCCTTTGGCGACGACATCTCTTCGGAAAACAAGGCGCTCAGCCAATCGTCTTCGGCAATCAGCACCGTTCCTTCGACGCGCCCCAAACGGGCAGCAAGGGTCGATTTCCCGGATCCGATCTTGCCGCAGAGCATGTGCAGGGTTGGGGCAGAAGGTGGCATTCGGGTATCCATTCTTTCTAGCCGACGGATTGATCCTCCGGGTCTGACGGCGGGCAGCCAACGTCGCAGCGGAACTCAGAGAGAGACCACATTTGATAACCAGGTGGTCAAGCCCGCTTCTCTCCGATCTTCGCCACGCCCAGCACTTCGAGCACCCTGGCCTCGATCTGGGGGGCGTTCATGCCTGCGATGGCGTACATGTCCTCGGGGCTGGACTGGTCGATGAACGTGTCGGGCAGGACCATCGAGCGGAACTTGAGCCCGTGGTCGAAGACGCCCTCGTCCGAGAGCAGTTGCGCGACATGGCTGCCGAAGCCGCCGACGGCGCCTTCTTCGATGGTGATCAGCGCTTCGTGATTGGCGGCCAGTTGCAGGATCAGGTCGCGGTCGAGCGGTTTGGCAAAGCGGGCGTCGGCGATGGTGGGGGCGATCCCCTTGGCCGCCAGCGCCTCGGCGGCCTTTTGCACCTCGGCCAGCCGGGTGCCGAAGGAGAGAAGGGCGACGCGGGCGCCTTTCCGGATCATCCGGCCCTTGCCGATTTCCAGCACCTTGCCCTGTTCGGGCATCTCGACGCCCACGCCCTCGCCGCGCGGATAGCGGAAGGCGATCGGACCGTCGTCATGGGCGGCGGCGGTGGCGACCATATGCACCAGTTCGGCCTCGTCGGCGGCGGCCATGACCACCATGCCGGGCAGGTTGGCCAGATAGGCGATGTCGAAACTGCCCGCATGGGTGGCGCCGTCGGCGCCGACCAGACCGGCGCGGTCGATGGCGAAGCGGACCGGCAGGCGCTGGATCGCGACGTCATGCACGACCTGATCGTAGCCGCGTTGCAGGAAGGTCGAGTACATCGCGCAGAAGGGTTTCAGCCCGCCCGCAGCCAGCGCGGCGGAGAAGGTCACGCCATGCTGTTCGGCGATGCCCACGTCGAAACAGCGCGAGGGGTAGCGTTCGGCAAAGAGGTTCAGCCCGGTGCCGTCGGGCATTGCGGCGGTGACGGCGACGATCTTGTCGTCGCGGGCGGCCTGATCGACCAGCGCGTTGCCAAAGACCGAAGTATAGGAGGGCGCGTTCGAGGGCGCCTTTTTCTGCTCGCCCGTCACCACGTCGAATTTTGCGGTGGCATGACCGCGGTCGCGGGCGCGTTCGGCGGGGGCATAACCCTTGCCCTTTTTCGTCAGCACATGCAGCAGGATCGGGCCGGTGGCGCGCGCCTTGATGGTGCGCAGGACCGGCAGGAGCTGGTGCATGTCATGCCCGTCGATAGGGCCGATATAGGAAAACCCCAGTTCCTCGAACAGGGTGCCGCCGACAGCCATGCCCTTGAGCATTTCCTTGGCGCGCTTGGCGCCCTCGCGGAAGGGTTCGGGCAAGAGCGATACCGCGCCCTTGGCGGCGGCTTTCAACTCCTGAAACGGGGCCTCGGCATAGAGGCGCGAGAGATAGTTCGACAGCGCGCCGACCGGCGGGGCGATCGACATCTCGTTGTCGTTGAGGATGACGATCAGGCGCTTTTTCAGGTGGCCCGCATTGTTCATCGCCTCGAACGCCATGCCGGCGGACATGGAACCGTCGCCGATCACGGCGATGGCGTCGCCCAACCCCTCGGGCGTCACCCCGCCCAGATCGCGCGCCACGGCAAACCCGAGGGCTGCACTGATCGAGGTGGAGCTATGGGCGGCGCCGAACGGGTCATAGGGCGACTCGGAGCGTTTGGTGAAGCCCGAAAGCCCGTCCTTCATCCGCAGGGTGCGGATGCGGTCGCGGCGTTCGGTCAGGATCTTGTGCGGATAACACTGG
Source organism: Ruegeria alba (assembly GCF_022321465.1). NCBI lineage: Bacteria > Pseudomonadati > Pseudomonadota > Alphaproteobacteria > Rhodobacterales > Roseobacteraceae > Ruegeria > Ruegeria alba. The sequence goes on from NZ_JAKOEM010000013.1 coordinate 84,417, forward strand.
TGGCCGACATCCCAGATCACCTTGTCGCGCGGCGTGTCGAACACCGCGTGCAGTGCCACGGTCAGTTCCACCACGCCAAGGCCTGCGCCCAGGTGGCCGCCGGTGACCGAGACGGCCGAGACGGTCTCGGCCCGAAGCTCGCCGGCGAGCTGGGTGAGCTGCGCGTCGGAGAACCGTTTCAGGTCCGCTGGACGGGTCACTTGGTCGAGAAGCGGGGTATGCGGGCGGTCAGACATGGCGTCCTTCGTGGTTCAGTTCTCGCGCGCAATAACGAAGCGGGCGGCTTCCTTCAAGGTTTCGGCGCGGGCGCCATAGGGTGAAAGCGCATCGCAGGCCTGGTCGACAAGGTCGCGGGCGCGGGTCCTGGCGGCGTCGAGACCCAGGAGCGAGACAAAGGTGGCCTTGCCCGCGCTGGCGTCCTTTTGCAGCCGTTTGCCCGCCTTTTCGGCATCGCCTTCTACGTCCAAGATGTCGTCGGCGATCTGGAAAGCAAGCCCCAGCGCGCGGGCATATTGGCGCAAGGGGGCTGGGTCGGCCCCGGCCAGCACGGCTCCGGCGGCGGCGGACCATTCGATCAGCGCTCCGGTCTTGCCCGCTTGCAGTTGGGTGATCTGGTCAAGTGTCAGCGGTTCGGGCGCGGTTTCGGCGGCGATGTCCAGCGCCTGGCCCAGTACCATGCCGCGCGCGCCCGCCGCCTGCGCCAGCGTGAGCGCCAGAGTGGCGCGGGTCTCGGCGCTGCCTGTCTCGGGGCGGGTGCACAGCTCAAACGCCAGCGAATGCAGCGCGTCGCCTGCCAGAACGGCGGTGCCCTCGTCCCATTTCACATGAGCGGTAGGGCGGCCCCGGCGCAGGTCATCGTCGTCCATGCAGGGCAGGTCGTCATGCACCAGGCTGTAAGCATGCAGCGCCTCGATGGCGGTGGCGGGCCAGATCGCGCGCGCCTCGTCCACATCATGCAGCCGGGCGCTTTCCAGCACCAGAAAGCCGCGCAGGCGCTTGCCGCCCTCGGTGGTCCAGGCCATGGCGCGGGTGATGTCGAGCGGCTCCAGCGCGCCCAGCACAGTGTCGAAACTGCGCTGGATCAGCGCGGCGTCCTGCGCCAGCCTTTCGCCGAACATGGTCAGAGACCTTCGACCGGCTTGGTGCCCGTTGGTTGGCCATTGCTGTCGAGCGTGATGGCGGCAACCTTTTCTTCGGCGCGCTTCAGCTCGTCCTCGCAGCGTTTCTTCAGCGCCGCGCCGCGTTCATAGAGCGCGATGGACTGATCCAGCGCCACATCGCCGCGTTCAAGCTGACCGACCACGGTTTCCAGCTCTTTCATCGCCTGTTCAAAGCTCATCTGGTCGACGGGGGTCTCGGTCATGTCGCGGCCTTTATCAATTCCTGTACATGCGCGCGCGTTGCAGCGGCGAGCGCGTTCAGATCATAACCGCCTTCGAGAGTCGAGACGATACGGCCCTGACACAGCTCTTGCGCCAGGGTGCACAGCTCGGCGGTGAGCCAGGCGAAATCTGCGGTGGACCAGTTCAGGTTGGCCAGCGGATCATCCTGATGGGCGTCGAACCCGGCTGAGATGATGATGAGTTCAGGCATGAAGGCGCGCAGGCGCGGGAAGGCCTGGGCCGTGTAGGCCGCGCGCATCTCGGCGCCGCCGGTGCCCGGGGCCAGCGGGATGTTGAGGATCTGGCCGTGCGCGCCATCCTCGTCCGGGCGGCCCGAACCGGGCCAGAGCGGCATCTGCTGGCTGGTGATCAGCAGCGCGCGCGCCTCGTCCCACAAAAGATCCTGGGTGCCGTTGCCGTGATGCACGTCGAAATCCACAACCGCGACGCGGTTCAGCCCGTGAAAATCGAGCGCGTGTTTCGCGGCCAGCGCGGCATTGCCGAACAGGCAGAAGCCCATCGCGGTTTCGCGTTCGGCGTGGTGGCCCGGCGGGCGGATGGCGCAAAAGGCGTTTTGCACCTCGCCGCCCAGCACCATGTCGACGGCGCGCACCACGGCGCCCGCGGCACGGAACGCGGCATCGACCGATCCGGGTGACAGGAACGTGTCGCCGTCGATCTTGGCAAATCCCTCCTCGGGGCGGGCATCGCGGATATCGGCGATGTAGCCCGCAGGATGGATGCGCAGCAGGTCGTCTTCGGCGGCCAGCGGCGCGGTGACGCGGCGCAGGTCGAACGGCTCCAGCGCGTGAAGCACATGTTCCAGCCGCGCCACCCGTTCGGGGTGGCCGGTCGGCGTGACATGGGTCAGGCAGTCGGCATGGGTGATCAGGGCGGTGGTCATTGGCATTCCTTTGGGCGGGCCGGGATCAGTCCGGTGCCAGCATGTAGCCCGCGCCGCGCACCGTTTGCAGATAGCGCGGCTGTTTCGGGTTGGGCTCGATCTTGCGGCGCAGACGGGTGATCTGCACATCGACCGCGCGTTCCTGGGCCTGGCCCCGGTCGCGGCCCAGATCCTCGACCAGCTTGGTGCGGGTGATCGCCTCGCCCGGACGGGCGGCAAAGATCTTCATCAACTGGTTTTCGGTGGCGGTCAGGCGGACCAGCTGGTCGCCCTGCCACATTTCACCGCGTTCTATGTCATATCGGATCGGCCCCAGTTGCAGGAACTTGGGTGCCGCGTCCTGCGCGCTGGTATCGGGCACCCGGCGCAGGATCGCGTTGATCCGGAGCAGAAGCTCGCGCGGTTCGAAGGGTTTGGCGAGATAGTCGTCGGCGCCAGCCTCCAGCCCGGCGATCCGGTGCTCTGTCTCGCCACGGGCGGTCAGCAGCAGGATTGGCGTGCTCAAGCTCTTGCGCAGGGCGCGGGTCAGGCTGACACCATCTTCGCCCGGCATCATCACATCCATGACGATCAGGTCGAAATCCAGCCCCGACAGGATGCGCCGGGCATGTTCGGCGTCGCGCGCTGCGGTGACAAGGAACCCGTGGCGCATCAGGAACTTCTTCAGCAGGTCACGAATGCGCTCGTCGTCATCGACGATCAGCAGATGGGCGTCAAAAGCACTCATGAGCCGCTGTCCCGCAGCTTGGCATAGGCCCGGTGCATCTCGCGATCCATCATCGCCTCCAATACCTGGCGAAAGCCGGCAACCGCCTCGGGCCCGGCCTCCTTGTATGCGGCGCGCATCCGGGCACGCTGCGCATCCGACAGTTTCGCCTCCAGCGCCGCGCCTGCCTCGGTCAGGAACAGGTGTCGCTCGCGCTTGTCCTGGGTGCCGACCCGGCTTTCGACCAGGCCGTCGGCGATGAGGGTGCGCAGAACGCGGTTCAGCGACTGTTTGGTGACCCCCAGAATGGCCAGCAGGTTGTTCACCGTGGTGCCCGGCGCGCGGTTGATGAAGTGGATCGCGCGGTGATGGGCGCGGCCATAGGCCATCTCGGCCAGGATGCGGTCGGGGTCGGCGGTAAAGCCGCGATAGGCGAAAAACATCGCCTCGATCCCCTGCCGCAGCTGCTCGTCGGTCAGAAACAGCAGGCTTTCACCGCCAAAGACCGGTGATGGTCGCGCGTCGGACATGTGGTGCACCTTTGTCGTTCCTCGTCACTTTATGTCAGTCTTGTTGACATTCCAATACTGAACAGGTAGTGAGTCGCAGTTTTTGCGCAATATAGTGTCCGGTGTGGAACTTGCTGGCGCAATAATTGGAAATACGACCTGGTTTGGAGGGAACACAATGGCGGGTTATGATGATCGCGATGGCGTGATCTGGATGGATGGAGAACTGGTCGATTGGCGCGATGCCAAGGTCCATATCCTGACCCATGCCATGCACTATGCCTCGTCCGTGTTCGAGGGCGAGCGCGCCTATAACGGCAAGATCTTCAAGAGCCGGGAACATTCCGAGCGGCTCGTCGCCAGTGCGCAGGCGCTGGACATGCCGATGCCCTATTCGGTCGATCAGATCGAGGCCGCCAAGGAAGAGACGCTGAAGGCCAGCGGTCTGACCGATGCCTATGTGCGCGCGCTGGTCTGGCGCGGGTCGGGCGAGGATATGGGCGTGGCCTCGGCCCGCAACCCGGTGCGGATGGCGATCGCGGTCTGGCCCTGGGGCGCCTATTACGGCGACGCCAAGATGCAGGGCGCCAAACTGGACATCGCCGAGTGGAAGCGGCCCAGCCCCGAAACGATCCCGGTCCATGCCAAGGCGGCGGGTCTTTACATGATCTGCACCATCTCCAAGCACAAGGCCGAGGCCAAGGGCTGTTCGGATGCGCTGTTCATGGACTGGCGCGGCTATGTGGCCGAGGCGACCGGCGCCAACGTGTTCTTTGTCAAGGATGGCGAGGTGCATACGCCGCTGGCCGACTGCTTCCTGAACGGGATCACCCGGCAGACGGTGATCGGGATGCTCAAGGACAAGGGCATCACCGTGCACGAGCGCCGCATCAAGCCGGAAGAGATGGAAGGATTCGAACAGTGCTGGCTGACCGGCACCGCCGCCGAGGTCACCCCGGTGGGCCAGATCGGGCCTTATACGTTCGAAGTGGGCCAGATGACCCGCGATATCGCGGCGGAGTACGAGGCGCTGGTTCGGGCCTAGGTTCTGACTCCTTTTTAGAGAGAGGACGCCGGTCACCCGGCGCCCTTTTTCGTTCAGACGATTTCGGTCGTGACGACGATGTTGCCACGCGTGGCGTTGGAATAGGGGCAGATGGCGTGGCCCGCATCGGCGATGCGCTGTGCCTCGGCTGCATCGACGCCCGGCATCGAGACCTTGAGCGCCACGGTCAGGCCGAACCCGCCCTCGGCGCGGGGGCCGATGCCGACCTCGGCGTCGACCGAGACATCGGCAGGCACCTTGGACAGCGTCTTGTCCTGGGTCGTGGCGAATTGCATTGCCCCGATATAGCAGGCGGCATAACCGGCGGCGAAAAGCTGTTCGGGGTTATGGCCCTTGCCGTTGCCGCCCATCGCGGGCGGGGTCGCGAGCACCAGATCGAGGCCGGATTCGGCGACCTGCGCCTGGCCATTGCGGCCACCGGTGGCGCGGGCATGGGCGGTATAGACGGGGGAAACGGTCATGTTGGGCTCCATAATATCGAGTACGATTATATCGTGTGCGATTTAAATAAGGGCGCAAGTCGGGAAATGCAAGACATTGCGAAATAATCGCGCGCGATCTATATCATTGGCATGCTGGACCGTGCCCTTACTCTCGACGAGTTGCTCTGCTTTTCGCTCTATTCCGCCAATCACGCGATGGGGCGGCTCTATCGCCCGCTGCTGGCGCGGTTCGATCTAACCTATCCGCAATACCTGGTGCTGGTGGCGCTGTGGCAGCAGGACGGCCGCAAGGTGAGCGATCTGGGTACGGTATTGCAGCTTGAATCGAACACGCTGACGCCGCTCTTGAAGCGGATGGAGGCGGCGGGGCTGATCAGGCGCGCGCGCAACCCGCAGGATGAGCGCAGCGTGATCGTGACCCTGACCGACAAGGGCCAGTCGCTGGAGGGCGAGGCGGCAGAGATCTCGAACTGCATCCTGGCGGCGGCGGATGCGGATCTGGCCGAACTGGCCGAGCTGCGCGACCGGCTGCACCGGTTGACCGAACGGTTGCGCGAGGCCGGATAGCGGCCCCGCGCGTCAGGTGGTTACGACCACCGATCCCCTCATATGCGGGTGGTAGGCACAGAAATAGGGATAGGTGCCTGGGGTGTCGAAGCGGATCGTGGCCTGCCCGCCCTTTTCCAATTCTTCGGTATCCCAGTTTACCTCGTCATCGGTGGCGGTATGCGGGGCAAAATCGTGGTTGATCCAGCGCACGCTTTCCCCGGCCCGAATGGTGACCTCGGCCGGCTCAAAGACAAAGGCGCGGATATCGACCACCACCGGGCTAGAGCCCGATGCGGGGAGCGCGGAACCCACGATCGCCCCCCCCGCACCGAAGCAGACCTGCCTGCGGGTCAGCCGCATTGCAGGCCGTTCACCATCTGCTCGGCATGGCCTTCGTGCACCTTGAAGGTGACGAGCGCTTCGGACAGCAGATCCTTGAGCGGTTCGACGGTCGCGGTCGGGATGAAGACGCCTTCGACCGTCTGGTTGACCACCTGATGGTAACCGAGTTCGTTCTGGGCATAGGCGCAGTCAAAGGCCTTGCCGCTCAGCGACATCAGTTCGGCGCGCTTGTCGGCAGCACCCTTGACCAGCGTGCGGCTCAGGTCGTTGTCCTGGGGCGTGACGTTCAGCTTGGTGATCAGATCGCCGGCAGCCACGTTCACCGCAGTGTGGTCACGGATCATGGTTTCGGCAAAGGCGCGGACCTCGGCATTCTCGGACACGGCCAGCGCCAGATGCGCATAGCGGATGTCGATCTGGCCGGCGGTATAGGCGGTATGTGCGATTTCCAGGTCGTTCATCTTGTCAGCTGCCTGGACGGTTTGGGCGGCAAATCCGAGGGCAAGGGCGGCGGCGAGGGTAATGGTCTTCATATCTTGTCTCCTTAAAAGGTTTCGGTAATCCCTCAGATAATTGGTTTCCCGGTATGTTGAATGCGCGTGAAGACAAAGAACATTGCAGATCGTTCAGCTATCTGGACGGAATGAAAAAAATAAGTATGTTGGCGGCATGTTGGACCTGCTCAGCGATATCCTCACCCGTCTGTCCCTGAAGGGGACGCTGTATTTCCGCACCTCGTTCACGCCGCCCTTCGGCGTGCACGTGCCCTCGTATCAGAACGTGGCCCGGTTTCACTTCGCCTATCGCGGCGAATGCATGGTGCATGTGCCGGCGGCAAACGAGACGCTGCGACTGACCCAAGGTGATCTGGTGCTGATCCCGCACGGTGCCGAACACATGCTGTTGTGCCAGCATTCGCGCCCCGATTCCGCGCTGCCGCTGGATACGGTGCTGAGCCGGTCGGGCTATCGCGGTGAGGGGGTGCTGGTCTATGGCGGCGACGAGGACGATCAGGACACGCAGCTGATCTGCGGGCATCTGACCTACGGCATGCATGGCCGGTCCTGCCCGGGTCATACCCTGTTGGAGCGGCTACCGCCCTATATCCTTATCCGGGATTATGGCGAGGAGCGCGGCGCGTGGCTGGAGGCAACTTTGCGCGTGATCGCGGCCGAGGCCGGGCGCGACAGGATGGGCAGCGACCTGATCGCGCTCAAGATGACCGAGGCGCTGTTTGCCCAGGCGATTCGGGCGCATCTGGAAACCGTGAGCCCGGACGATTCCGCGCTGGCGGGGTTTGCTGATCCCAACCTGTCGCGCGCGCTCAGCGCCTTTCACCGGGATCCGGCCAAGGACTGGACTGTCGAAATGCTGGCTCGGATTGCGGGGCAGTCACGCACCGGTTTCGCGCAGCATTTCGCTGCCAAGATGGAGATGACCCCGATGCAATACCTGACCTCGTGGCGGATGCAGATCGCCTGTCAGGGTCTGGTTGACAGCCGGTTGAGCGTGGCCGATGCCGCTGAATTGGCCGGCTACGCCTCGGAAGCGGCGTTCAGCCGGGTGTTCCGCAAGCAGCTCGGGGTGTCCCCAGCGGCCTATCGGCAACAGTTCGATAGCGCGAAGAGACAGGCATTGGCTGCATCCTGAACGATCTGACTTGATTCTCGAACTTTGGATCATTCAGCGTTCGATCTTCTGGCTCCATATCAGGGGTATGCCGCCGTAGGGCGGTTCAACCAACCTGATAAGGACCCCAATCATGTCTATTCGTTTTGTTACCCGCACCGTGCATGCCTATCTCGACTATCCCGTGGCGCTGGCCCTGATGGGCCTGCCCGTGATCCTGGGCCTGGGCGCCGACAACCCGATGGCGCTGTGGCTGTCGGTGATCACCGGTTTCGCGGCCTTTGTCCTGACCCTGCTGACCGATCACCATCTGGGGGTCTGGCGCGTCCTGCCCTACAAGTTCCATCTGGCCGTTGACCTGACCGTGGGCATCGTGTTCCTGCTGGCGCCCAGCCTGTTCGGGTTCACGGGGCTGGATGCGCTGTTCTACTGGGTCAACGGCGCGGCGGTTGTCACCGTGATCTCTTTGAGCACGCCCGAGGCGAAACCGGCGATGTAAGCCGGTGACGGCAGCGATCCGTCACAATAACATCGTGAGAAGTTCAAGAATCCGAGCCGCGGGTTTTACAAACCCGCGGCTCTCATGCGCCTACCAATCGCGCGGACCGGAGACTCCGGCCGCCAGACAGGAGAGCATTCGCATGACACGACTTCTTCGCCCCTCGCGCCGGGCCTTTCTGGCAGGCGGCACCGCTTTTACCGCAACGCTGGCCATACCCGCGATCAGTCGCGCCGCCTCGCGCCCGGTCTTTACCCATGGGGTGCAATCCGGTGACGTCGATACCGCATCGGGCATGATCTGGACCCGCACCGACCGTCCGGCAAAAGTGATGATGGAAGTGTCGAGCACCGAGAGCTTTGCCGAGGCGCGCCGCCTGTCGCCGATGTTCGCCACACCCGAGAGCGATCTTGCCGTCAAGCGGCTGGTCGAGGGCCTGCCCGCCGATCAGGAGGTGTTCTATCGCTTTGTCGCCGCCGACTTGGACGATATCCGCGCCGTGTCCGAGCCCATCGTCGGCCGCTTCCGTACAGCACCGACCGCGCGGCGGGATATCCGGTTTGCGTGGTCGGGCGATACCGCCGGTCAGGGTTGGGGTATCGACGACGAGGGTATGCGCACCTATGCCACCATGGCTCAACATCGGCCCGATTTCTTCATCCATTCCGGCGATACGATCTATGCCGATGGCCCGATGAAGGACGAGGTCGAAAAGGACGGCGCGGTGATCTGGAAGAACACCACCTTGATCGAGGAAAAGCGCAAGGTGGCCGAAACGCTGGCCGAGTTCCGGGGTCAGTGGAAATACAATTTGATGGACGAACATGTGCAGGCGATGAACGCGCTTTGCCCGACATTCTTCCAATGGGACGACCACGAGGTGGTCAACAACTGGTCGGATGCCAAGGACCTGAGCGCCGACGACCGCTATACCGAGAAGTCGGTGCATGTGCTGCAAAGCCGCGCCGCGCGGGCGTTTCACGAGATGACGCCGCTCAGGATCACGCCCGCCGAGCCGGGCAGGGTCTATCGCAAGATTTCCTACGGGCCGATGCTGGATGTGTTCTTCCTCGACCTGCGCAGCTATCGCGGGCCCAACGGCGCGTCGATGGAGGAGGAAATCACCGATCAGAGCCGTATCCTGGGCGCCGAGCAGCTGGCCTGGATCAAGCGGGAACTGGCGGCCTCGACCGCGACCTGGAAGGTGATCGCATCCGACATGCCCATTGGGCTGATCGTCTGGGACAACTGGAAGGAAAAGGCAGGCGCCGAGGCGGTGGCGAACGGTGACCACGGCCCTGCGCGAGGGCGCGAGTTGGAGATTGCCGATCTCCTGCGCTTTATCAAGAGCGCGGGCGTGCGCAACACGGTCTGGTTCACGGCGGATGTGCATTACACCGCCGCGCATCACTACAGCCCGGACCGGGCGCAGGTCCAGGATTTCGAGCCGTTCTGGGAGTTTGTCTCGGGCCCGCTGCATGCCGGGACCTTCGGCCCCAACGAGCTGGACCGGACCTTTGGCCCCGAGGTGAAGTTCGTCAAGGCGCCGACACCGGAGCAGGGCGCGAACCTGCCGCCCAGCATGGGGCTCCAGTTCTTCGGCCTCGTGGACATCGACGCCGCCAGCCAGCAGATGAAGGTCCGCCTGATGGATCGCGGCAATACCGAGCTGTGGTCGGTCACGCTCGACCCGGTTCTGTCGGCGCTCTGACGTTTGCCACGGGCCAGAAAATTGAAAATTTTCTGGTGACAGAATTTCTGTGAAATTCTGCGGCTGGCCCCGATGGGGCCAGTCAGCGTCGGGCGCGGCCTTCGCGCAGGATGGTGTAGATGCCGCCCGCGACGATGATGGCGCTACCCACCCAGGTGGCGGCGTCTGGCGTTTCGCCAAACACAACAATCCCGAGGATCATGGCAAAGACCAGCCGCGCATAGCGGAACGGGGCGATGACCGAGATCTCGCCGCGCCGCATTGCGCGGGTCAGGCATTCGTATGCCAGTACACCGAACAGGATCGCGGCACCCAGGTGCCGCGCTGTGCCCCAATCTGGCAGGGTAGCGCCGCCGGTCCAGACCAAAGCCAGCACGCCCGAGACCACCAGCGCGCCAAAGCCGTAGACGCCCAGTTGCGCGTTGCTCAGCCGGGGCCGCGCGGCGCGGGTGGCCAGGTCGCGCCCGGCAAAGCCGATCATGCCGAGGACGGCAAAGATCGAGGCGGGGACAAAACCCTGCATCCCGGGGCGCAGGATCAGCAGCACGCCCGCCAGCCCGATCAGGATCGCGACCCAGCGCCGCCAGCCCACCGTTTCGCCCAGAAACAGCGCCGCCCCCATCGCCACCACCAGCGGTGTCGCCTGAAGGATGGCGGATGTGCTGGTGAGTGGGGTCAGCGCCAGCGCCAGCGTATAGCAGATGCGCCCCATCACCTCGAAGCCCGAGCGGATCGCGAGCGTCCGGTCGGGCCGGACAAAGGCGGCCTCGCCCCGCCAGCGGGCCAGCAGGGCAAAGATGCCCATGCCGCCCAGCCCGAAGAGAATCAGCACCTGCCCGACGGGCAGGACCGCCGTGGCGGATTTGACGAACATATCCTCGAGCGCAAAGGCGCCCATGGCGGCCACCATATAGAGGCTGCTGCTGAGGTTTTCGGCCTGCCGGCTCATGGGCGTCAGAAATCCACGCCGCGCTGCGCCTTGATCCCGGCCTCGAACGGGTGTTTCTCGACCGTCATCTCGGTCACCAGATCGGCATAGTCGCGCAGCGCCTGCGGCGCATCGCGCCCCGTCAGGAACACGCTGGTGCGGTCCGAGCGGGCCTTGAGCCCGTCCAGCACCGCCTCGACCGACAGGTATTCATAACGCAGCGCGATGTTGATCTCGTCCAGCACCACGAGGTCGTAGTCGCCGCTTTCCATCAGTTCGCGCGCCTTGCCAAAGGCGGCGGTGGCGGCGGCAATGTCGCGTTCGCGATCCTGGGTGTCCCAGGTGAAGCCCTCGCCCATAGTGTGCCAGGTCACCAGGTTGTGTTCCTCGAAGAAACGCCGCTCGCCGGTCTTCCACTTGCCCTTGATGAACTGGACTACGGCGACCTTTTGCCCCCAACCCAGCGCCCGGATCACCACGCCAAAGGCGGCCGAGGATTTGCCCTTGCCCTTGCCGGTGTTGATCAGAACCAGCCCGCGCCCGGGGTCGACCGCCTCGGAGACTTTCTTGCGGTGCTCGGCCTGCACGGCCTTCATCTTTTCCTTGTGGTCCTGCGCTTCGGTCATCTGTGTTCCTTTCCCGGTTGCGCGCTACCCTAGGGCGTGGCGCGGAAAGGTAAAGGTCACGCCTTGGGATTGAGCGGGCGGGTCTTCACATTGTCGAGGCCCAGCTGCCGCTCGCGCCAGATCACCACCACGTTGCCCGCGATCACCAGCAGGGCGCCGGCCAGCATCACCAGGGTCGGCAATTCGTCGAACCAGACATAGCCGATGACGATGGCGAACAGCATCGAGGCATAGTCATAGGGCGCCAGCATCGAGGCCTGGCCAAAGCGGTAGGAGGAGGTGACGAGGATCTGCGCCACCCCACCGATCAACCCGGTCAGGATCAGGATCGCGGCCTGTTGCGGGGTTGGCATGGTCCAGCCGAAAAACGCCGTCAGCGCCGACAGGAGCGTCGCGGTGAGCGAGAAGTAAAACACGATGGCGGCGGCGTGATCGACCTGCACCAGTTGCCGGATATGGATCTGCACAAAGGCGCGCGCCACGGTCGCGCCCAGCACGCAGAGCGCGCCGATGGTGGCCGCCTGGTCCAGCGAGGCACCGGTGCCCAGACGCGGCCAGAGCATGACGATCACGCCCAAAAGGCCCAAAGCGACCGCGCCGATGCGCACCAGCCGGATAGTCTCTCCCAGCATCAGCGCCGCCAGGATCAGAGTAAAGATCGGGGTGGCATAGCCGATGGCCGTCACCTCGGGCAGGGGAAGCAGGCCAAGGCCGGTAAAGGTCAGCCCCATGGCGCTGGTCCCCAGGAGGCCGCGCCAGAAATGGCCCATGGGTTTCTTGACGATCAGACCCTGCCGCAACTGGCCGCGCGCGATCAGGTAGACAAGGATGACGGGGATGGCAAAGAGCGAGCGGAAGAACACCATCTCGCCCGGCGGGAAATCGGCCGACAGCGCCTTGATCATCGCCGACATCACGGTGAACAAGACCAGCGCGCTGAGTTTCAGCGTGATGGCCAGGACCGGTCGATGCGATGTTAAGGGGTTTGCCATGGCCCGACCCTGCGCCTTTGGTTGGGAAAGATCAATCGCTTGATTTCTGCTATCGGTAACAGTCATTGTGCAGGTGCAGAAAGCAAGTGGGAGCACAGGGTATGGATCAGCTATCCGCCGCATTCGGGCCGCAAGCGTTTGATGTTCAGGGCGTGGGCGCGTGGCCGTCCCGGTTCGCGGTGACCGATCTGGCTACCCGCTGCTTTGGCGCGGTGGGCGCGGCGCTGGGCGAGGTGATCGAGGCCACGGGTCTTGGGCCGCGTCCGGCGGTGACGGTGGACCGGCGGTTGGCCTCGCTGTGGTATTCCTGGTCGATCCATCCACAGGGCTGGCAGATGCCCGGCGCCTGGGACCCGATTGCGGGGGATTATGCGGCGGCGGATGGCTGGATCAGGCTGCACACAAACGCGCCACATCACCGGGATGCGGCGCTCTCAGTACTTGGCTGCGCGGCGGAACGGTCGGAGGTGGCCGAGGCGCTGCGCGGCTGGCAGATCGACGCGTTGGAAACGGCGGTCGTGGGCGCGGGCGGGGCAGCGGCGGCGATGCGCAGCCGCGACGCCTGGCTGGCGCATCCGCAGGGGGCGGCGGTGGCGGCGGAGCCGCTGGTGCATTGGGCCACGCGGACCGGTGCCTTGCGCGATTTCGGCGGCACGCGGGCGCGGCCGCTTGCGGGGCTGAGGGTGCTCGACCTGACACGGGTGCTGGCGGGGCCGATGGCGACGCGAACGCTGGCGGGATACGGGGCCGAGGTGCTGCGCATCGACCCGCCAAGCTGGTCGGAGCCGGGGGTGATTCCGGATGTGACACTGGGCAAGACCTGTGCCCATCTGGACCTGAAGCAGGCCGCCGACCGGGCCCGGTTCGAGGCGCTGCTGGCAGGGGCGGATGTGCTGGTGCATGGTTATCGTCCCGGCGCGTTGGATGCGATGGTCTCGCCCGAGCGGCGTTTGGAACTGGCGCCGAACCTGATCGAGGTGAGCCTGTGCGCCTATGGCTGGACCGGGCCTTGGGCCGGGCGGCGCGGGTTCGACTCACTGGTGCAGATGAGCTGTGGCATTGCCGAGGCGGGCATGGGCTGGGCCGGGGTCGATAAGCCGCATCCGCTGCCGGTGCAGGCGCTGGACCATGCGACGGGGTATCTTATGGCAGCTTCGGTCCTGTCGGCGCTGGCACGGGCGGCGCGGGGAGAGGGCGTCTCTTCGGCCCGGTTGTCCTTGGCGCGGACGGCGGAGCTGCTGTGTTCCATGGAAAAGGCAGAGGATGGCCCGGCGATTACCGGCTCCACTCCCGATGACCTGTCGGATTGGGAAGAGCGGACCCCTTGGGGACCGGCGCGGCGGCTGAAACCGGCGCTGAGTGTCGAGGGGGCGCCGATGCGCTGGGACAGCGGGGCTTGTGAGCTGGGATCGTCGCCCGCGGCGTGGCGCTGATCAGGTCAGCCACCAGAGGAGGCCCGAGAGCGTGAAGAAGGCCAGCGTCGTTGCCGTGAGCAGGGCGATCGAGGCCATGCCCTCGTGCCCCAGTTCCTGAGCCAGAACGGCGTAGATGCCGAACATCGGCATTGCCGCCGACAGAATCAGGGCGGTGCGCATGTTGGGATCAAGCGGCAGGCCGATAGCGGCGACCAGCATCACCGCCAGCAGGGCCAGCGCCGGGTGCAGCAGAAGTTTCAGCGCCGAGATCTGGACCGCATGCCAGCGGCTGCCGCGCCAGCTGAGGCCCGCAAGCGAGCCGCCTATAACCACCAGCGCCAGCGCCGAGGCGGAGGCGGCCAGCATCTGCATCAGCCTTGTCACGGTTTGCGGCACCGGCACGCCGGCGAGGCTGACCGCGAGGCCCAGCAGCAGGCCGATCACCATCGGGCGCTTCAGCACGCCCCAAAGGATGCCCGCGACCCGCTGGCCGATGCCGCCCTGACCGCGCCCGCGTGCCATATCCATCAGGATCAGGCAGGCGGGGATGATCAGCACGTTCTCGACCAGCATGTTCAGCGCCAGGATCACGCCCGCCAGATCGGGAAAGGTGAGCAGCATCACCGGATAGCCGACAAAGCCGGAATTGGGACAGGAACTGCCCATCACTGCCACCGCACGGCGGTTGGCCTCGGTGCCCGACAGGGTGAACCACAGATAGCTGAGCGCGACCGTGCCAAGCCCGGCGGCGGCAAAGGCGAGCATATAGCCGGGGTGAAACACCTCGGCCACGTCGCGGCTGGCCACCGCGTTGAAGAGGAGCGCGGGCAGCGCGATATCCATCACGTAGCGGCCCAGCACCCGCATGTCACCGGTGCTGAACCAGTCCTGCCGGACCACCAGAAACCCGATGGCGAGTGCGGCGTAGATCGGAAAGGTGATGGTCAGGATCTGGCTCATCCGTGTGTCCATTCGGCAGGCAGCGGCGTGCCGATCTCAGCCGCGAAATCGTCGAGGAAGCGCAGCATCAGCGCGATGCGGGCCTGGGCCAGGGTGCGGCCCTTGTCGGTCAGCATGCCCTGCGGCAAGGTCAGCAGCTTTACCCGCCAGTGGTCCAGCGAATAGAGCGCATCGTCAGTCGTTCGGTGTTCGCAGAAGGGATCGGCGGGATCATAAAGCGCCCGGCCCAGCGAGCCGGAGACCGAGAAGTTGCGCGCGATACCGATGGCACCCAGCGCATCCAGCCGGTCGGCATCGCGCAGGATGCGCGCCTCTTCGCTCTCGGGCGGGATTCCAGCGGAGAAGCTGTGCGCGGCGATGGCGTGGCCAGTGGCTGCGATCTGTGCCTCGTCAAAGCCCAGGCCGCGCAGGATCGGCGCGGCCTCCTCGGCCGAGCGGCGCGAGGCGGTGTGCCGGTCGGGCGCGTTCTTGGGCAGGTTCACCAGATCGTGCAGGTAGCTGGCCGCCAGCAGCACGTCCCGGTCTGCGCCGGGTCCGGCGATGGCCTGCACATTGACCCAGACCCGGTCCAGATGGGCGAGATCATGCGCCGGATCGGTCGCCATGCGCTGGGCGACGATCCCGCGCAGCACCTGATGCAGTTCAGCCGATATGGCCACGATTGGTCCCGATCTGGCCCCGGTGCAGCAGCAGGTGATCGAGGATCACGCAGGCCATCATCGCCTCGCCCACCGGCACGGCGCGGATGCCGACGCAGGGGTCATGGCGGCCCTTGGTGATGATTTCGGTCTCTTCGCCGGACTTGGTGATGGTCTTGCGGGTGGTCAGGATCGACGATGTGGGTTTCACCGCAAAACGCACCACGATGTCCTGCCCGGTCGAGATGCCGCCCAGAATGCCGCCCGCGTGGTTCGAGCTGTATTGCGGGCCGTTCTGACCCATGAAGATCTCGTCGGCATTGGCCTCGCCGGTCAGTTCGGCGGCGGCCATGCCCTCGCCGATCTCGACGCCCTTGACGGCGTTGATCGACATCATCGCGGCGGCCAGATCGGTGTCGAGCTTGCCATAGACCGGCGCGCCGAGGCCCGCGGGCACGCCGCGCGCCACGACCTCGATCACCGCACCGACCGAACTGCCGGACTTGCGCAGCCCGTCGAGATAATCGGCCCAGTCAGCGGCGGCCTGCGCATCGGGCACCCAGAACGGGTTCTGTTCGATCTGCGCCCAGTCGAAGCGTGCGCGGTCGATGCGGTTGGGGCCCATCTGTACCATGTAACCGGTGATCTGGACATTGGGGGCCAGGGCGCGGATGGCCTCGCGCGCGAGGCCACCGGCGGCCACCCGGGCAGCGGTTTCACGGGCCGAGCTGCGACCACCGCCGCGATAGTCGCGGATGCCGTATTTCTGGAAATAGGTGATGTCGGCATGGCCGGGGCGGAACTTGTCCTTGATATCCCCGTAATCCTTGGACCGCTGGTCGGTATTATCGATCATCAGCTGCACCGGGGTGCCAGTGGTCTGGCCCTCGAACACGCCCGAGAGGATCTTGACCTCGTCGGCTTCGCGGCGCTGGGTGGTGTATTTGTTCTGGCCGGGTTTGCGGCGGTCTAGCCAGTGCTGGATCATCGCCTCGTCGATCGGCACGCCGGGCGGGCAGCCATCGACGGTGGCGCCAAGCGCGGGACCGTGGCTTTCACCCCAGGTGGTGACGCGGAAGAGATGGCCAAAACTGTTCATCGACATAGGCGGGCTCCTTTGCGGGATGTGCTTAGCGGCGCGCGCTCCGGGCCTCAAGGGGTTTGCGAGGTCGAGAGGGGGAGGGGGCGCCGCCCCCACCTACAAAATTCGACGAATTTTGTAGGCTCCCCCGGAGTATTTGAGGCGAAATGAAGGATCAGGCCGCTTGCGCCAGTTTCGAGCGGGTCGCGGTGATCTGGAGCGCGGCGCGGGCGGCCTCGCGTCCCTTGTGCACGAAATGGGCGCGGTAAATGGCGTTGTGGTGATCGGTTTCCTGGTATTGATGCGGGGTCAGCGAGACCGACAGGACCGGAACGCCGGTGTCGAGCCCCGCGCGCATCAGCCCGTCGACCACCGCCTGGGCCACGAAATCGTGCCGGTAGATGCCGCCATCGACGACAAAGGCGGCACAGGCCACGGCGGCGTAGCGGCCGGTCTGTGCAAGATCGCGGGCGAGGAGCGGCATCTCGAACGCGCCGGGCACGTCGTAGATGTCGACCTGTTCCGCCGGGATGAGGTCGAGGAAACCGTCGAGCGCGCGGTCGACGATATCGGCATGCCAGTTGGCCTTGATGAAGGCATAGCGGGTGTGTGTCATCATGATCTCCATTGGTTAGACACGTCACCCAAGGCGATCACGAACGGTCGGGCGCACGCGGTTGCGTGGCCTGGCCGTGCGTTCTCTTTCATCCGGACTGTGACCGTCGGCTCTGGCCTCTCACCAGATCTGCTGACACTCTTCTTCTGGCTCCACGATATGTCCGAAAACCGGTTCCCACTTTTCGGATCGTGGACGCGGGAAGAGCCGCTCGCGGGCTCGCGGGTCTGGCCCGCATACCGCCGGTGGGGAATTCCGCCCCGCCCTGAGAACGAGGGGGAACTTGCCAAGACGCGGTGGGCGCTGCAAGACGGAATCGACAAGAGAGGAGAACCGCAATGCATCCCAACCCGGCGTTTCGTGGCGAAAGCACCGCGCGCAATCTGGAGTTTGCCCGGGCGCGCGGGTTTGGCGTGTTGGCGGTGGCCGCCGAGGGCGCGCCGCTGATCAGTCATGTGCCGTTTTTGCTGAACCCCGACGGGGACGTGGCCGAGCTGCATCTGGTGCGGTCGAACCCGATCGTGCGGCTCTTGTCCGAACCGGTGGCGGTGCGGTTGGCGGTCAGCGGGCCGGACAGCTATGTTTCGCCCGACTGGTATGGTGTCGCGGATCAGGTGCCGACCTGGAACTATGTTGCCGTGCATCTGACCGGAGAGCTGGAGTTGTGTCCGCAGGAAGAGTTGCCGGGCTTGCTGGACCGTCTTTCGGCCTATTTCGAGGCTCGGCTTTTGCCCAAGCCTGCCTGGACCAGCGCCAAGATGACACCCGGTGCGCTTGAGCGGATGTTGCGGATGATCGTGCCCTGCCGGATGCGCGTGTCAGATGTGCAGGGTACGTGGAAGCTTGGTCAGAACAAGCCCGAGCTGGCACGGTATGGCGCGGCCGAAGGCATCGCGACCGCAGGTATCGGTGCGGAGCTGGACGCATTGGCGGCTCTGATGCGGGGGGCTTGATCCCGGTGCTGCGCGGCATACGACTAGAGATTGACGCGGATTGGTCCGCGCTGACAGGCAAAAAGGGAGACCATCGTGATGAAGCTCTATTACAGCCCGACCTCGCCCTATGTGCGCAAGGTCATGGTGCTGCTGCATGAAACCGGCAAGCTGGGCGATGTCGAGTTGGTGACCGCCAGCGGCACGCCGCTGGTCCCGGCCGAGGCGCTCTTGGCCAAGAACCCGCTGACCAAGGTGCCGGCGCTGGAACGGCCCGAGGGGCCGACCCTGTTCGACAGCCGGGTGATCACCGCCTATCTGGATGCGCGCTACAAGGGCGGGCTGTATCCCGAAGGCGACGGGCGCTGGAACACGATGACGCTGGAGGCACTGGGCGACGGTATCACCGACGCGGCGCTGTTGATGACCTATGAGGGGCGGCTGCGGCCCGAGGACAGGCGCTGGGACGCGTGGGTCGAAGGACAGTGGAACAAGATCGCCCGCGCCTGCGCCGCGCTGGAGAGCCGCTGGATGGCGCATCTGGCCGGGCCGGTGGACATGGGCCAGATCGCGGTGGCCTGTGCGCTGGCCTATGTCGATTTCCGGCATGACGTGCGCGGTTGGCGCAACGGCAACCCGGCGTTGGCCGCGTGGTTCGCCGATTTCGAATCGCGCGCCTCGATGGTCGAGACGCGCCCGCCTGCGGCCTGAGGGGGGTAAAATATCCGGGTCGAGCTTGAAATTGTGTGGCTCTGCCGCGACATGAAAGGCAAACTGCGGCGTCCTGCGCGCCTATGACCGCTGGACGAACCGATTTCTCCCGGATAGATACCCGCGTTGAGTCACCGCATTTTATTGCGGTGCACATGCATGTTTGCCCGGACCCGGGCGCTGGAATCGGAGAAAACCTCGTGTCCCACGCAGAAGATCACGAAGGCACCCGCAGAGATTTCCTCTACTACGCCACGGCTGGCGCAGGTGTCGTAACCACCGGGGCCGCTGTCTGGCCGCTGGTCAACCAGATGAACCCGTCGGCGGATGTTCAGGCGCTGTCGTCGATTCGCGTTGACATCAGCGGTGTCGAGGTCGGCACCCAGATCAGCGTCAAGTTCCTGGGCAAGCCGGTGTTCATCCGCCGCCGCACCGAGGAAGAAATCAGCGAGGCGCGTGCCGTCGAACTGGGCGATCTGATCGACCAGAGCGCCGAGAACCCCAACAAGCCGGGTGCCGATGCCAAGGACGAAAACCGTTCGCTGGACGAAAACGGCGAATGGCTGGTGATGATGGGTGTCTGCACCCACCTGGGCTGTGTGCCGCTGGGCGACGGTGCCGGCGATTTCCACGGCTGGTTCTGCCCCTGCCACGGCTCGCACTACGATACCTCCGGCCGGATCCGCAAAGGCCCCGCGCCCGAGAACCTGCACATTCCGGTTGCAGAGTTCGTCGACGAAAACACCATCAAGCTGGGATAAGGAAGCGCGCTCATGGCCGGTATTCCGCACGACCATTACGAACCGAAGACGGGCGCCGAGAAGTGGCTGAACAGCCGCTTGCCCATCGTCGGCCTGATCTATGACACCATCATGATCCCTACCCCCAAGAACCTGAACTGGTGGTGGATCTGGGGCATCGTCCTGGCCTTCTGCCTGGCGCTGCAAATCGTCACCGGCATCGTGCTGGTGATGCATTACACCCCGCATGTCGACATGGCATTTGCCAGCGTCGAGCACATCATGCGCAACGTGAACGGCGGCTATATGCTGCGGTATCTGCATGCAAACGGCGCCTCGCTGTTCTTTGTCGCCGTCTATATCCACATCTTCCGCGGCCTGTTCTACGGCTCGTACAAGGCCCCGCGCGAGATCACCTGGATCGTCGGCATGCTGATCTATCTCTGCATGATGGGCACCGCCTTCATGGGCTATGTGCTGCCGTGGGGACAGATGTCGTTCTGGGGCGCAACCGTGATCACCGGCCTGTTCGGCGCCATCCCCTTTGTGGGCGAGGCGATCCAGACCTGGCTCTTGGGCGGGCCTGCGGTGGACAATGCCACGCTGAACCGCTTCTTCTCGCTGCACTATTTGCTGCCCTTCGTCATCGCGGCGCTGGTCATCGTGCATATCTGGGCCTTCCACACCACCGGCAACAACAACCCCACGGGTGTTGAAGTTCGCCGCGGGTCGAAAGCCGAGGCCGAGAAGGACACGCTGCCGTTCTGGCCCTATTTCGTGATCAAGGACCTGGTGGGCCTGGCCATCGTGCTGGTGATCTTCTGGGCGATTGTCGGCTTCATGCCGAACTATCTGGGCCACCCCGACAACTATATCGAGGCCAACGCGCTGGTGACGCCCGCGCATATCGTGCCTGAATGGTACTTCCTGCCGTTCTACGCCATCCTGCGCGCCTTCACTTCGGAAGTTTGGGTGGTGCAGATCGCCAGCTTCGTGACCGGCGGCATCATCGACGCCAAGTTCTTTGGCGTGCTGGCAATGTTCGGCGCGATCCTGGCCATGGCGCTGGCGCCCTGGCTCGACACCTCGTCGGTCCGTTCGGGCAAGTATCGTCCGATGTTCAAATGGTGGTTCTACCTGCTGATCATCGACTTCTTCGCCCTGATGTGGCTGGGCGCGATGCCGGCGGAAGAGCCCTATGCATCCTTCTCGCTGATCGCTTCGGCCTACTGGTTCGGCTACTTCTTCGTGATCCTGCCCATCCTGGGTGTGATCGAGAAGCCGCTGCCGCAGCCGGCCACGATCGAGGAAGACTTCAACGCGCACTACGGCACGGCGTCCGACGCCACTCCGGCCGAGTAAGAAGAGGGACCGGAACTCATGTTCAAGAAACTTGCAATCGGTGCCGCTTTTGCCCTGGCGCTCGCTCCTGTCGCATCCCATGCGGCAGGGGGCGGTGAGCAGCATATCGAGGATTTCCAGTTCTCGTTCGAAGGCCCCTTTGGCACCTATGACCAGAACCAGCTGCAACGCGGCCTTCAGGTCTATACCGAGGTCTGCGCCGCCTGCCACGGCCTGAAATACGTGCCGCTGCGCACGCTGGGCGACGAGGGTGGTATCGGCTGGACGGGCGATCAGGTCCGCGCCTATGCGTCCGAAACCTTCACGGTCTATGACCCGGAACTGGAAGACGATCGCCCGGCGATCCCGACCGATCATTTCCCGGCCAACACCGCCGCTGGCGCCCCGGACCTCAGCATGATGGCCAAGGCGCGCGCGGGCTTCCACGGCCCTTACGGTCTGGGCATCAACCAGCTGTTCAAGGGGATCGGCGGCGCGGAATACATCGCCTCGCTGCTGACCGGTTACACCGGCCACGAGAAGGAAGAAGCGGGTTCGATCCTGTATGAGAACACCGCCTTTCCGGGTGGCTGGATCTCGATGGCGCCGCCGCTGAGTGACGAGCAGGTGGAATTTGCCGATGGTCATGCCAACGACCTGCACCACATGGCGGCTGATGTGTCGGCCTTCCTGATGTGGGCGGCCGAACCCAAGATGATGGCCCGCAAGCAGGCCGGTCTGGTGGGCGTGATCTTTCTGACCATCCTGGCCAGCATGCTGTACCTGACCAACAAGCGCCTGTGGGCGCCGCATAAGGGCAAGAAGCACTAAGACGCTTTTGCAATTTGGTTTCGAGAACCCCCGCACCCCGGTGCGGGGGTTTTCTTTTGGCTTTTTGGGAGGTGATTGCCATCACGGCGAGTGTTCAAACGTATCAGCAGGCGCTTATTCCAGCAAAATAAGCCCTTGTTCGATGGCGATTTTACAGGAGCATGGCCAGTTTCGGGACAGACGGCGGATGGTCCGCCTGTCGCAATCTCAGGAGATGTTCCATGAAATCCTTTGCCCTGATCGCCGCGCTCGCCCTGGCCGCCAGTCCGGTGTTGGCTCTTGACCTGACCACCGACACACAACTGGGCACCTCGTCGGACGAGATCCGTACCAGCCTGAAAGATCTGGGCTATGACGTCCGCAAGATCGAGGATGAGGACGGCAAGATCGAGGCCTATGTGGTCAAGGACGGCAAGATGGCCGAGGTCTATGTCGATCCCACGACCGGCAAGATCAGCAAGATCGAGATGGAGTAAGGCTGGATGGCCGGGACACCGGGCGGGCGCGAAGGCGCCCGCGAGATCCGCGTCTGGGACCCGCTGGTGCGGCTGACGCATTGGGGGGTGGCGCTGGGGGTGCTGATCAACAGCGCGTTGACCGATCCCGATGGCGCGTTGCACGAGCAGGTCGGCTATGCCGTACTGGCGCTGGTTGTACTGCGGCTCTTGTGGTGTATCGTTGGGCCGAAACCTGCGCGCTTCACCGCCTTTCCGCCCAACCCGGCTGCCGCTCTGGGGCACCTATGGGCGATGCTGCGGGGAGAGCGCAGGGTTCACCTGTCGCATAATCCCCTGGGGACGCTGATGGTCTATAACCTGTGGCTGACATTGCTGGCGCTGAGCGCCACCGGCATCATGATGGGCACTGTCACGTTCTTTGGCGTCGACTGGGTCGAGGAATTGCACGAGGCGGCCTTTGGCTGGCTGATGCTCTCGGTCGTCCTGCATGTGGGCGGTGTGCTGTTCGATCAATGGCGCACCGGGGTACCGCTGGCGCGCGCCATGGTGACAGGACGCAAGCGCATACCCGTGATCCGCTCGGATAGATGACCACTTGGCTGCGCCCCCTGATGCGGCCCGGCGACGCGGATGAGCGCCGGGCTGCAATCCTCGCCTGGATGATCGTATTGCAGGCTCTCTGTGCCCTGTTCTTCATTGGCGACGTTCTTGCCGACCTGAGGGCGGGGGACAACGACGGCCCCACGCATCTGTGGCTGGAAGGCGGTGTGGCGCTGGTTCTGTGCACCGGGCTGGGTGTGCTGATATACGAGCTGCGCCAATTGCTCTTGCGGATGGAGCGGGTCACCACGGGCCTGCGTGCGGCACGCGGTGAGATGGCCGTGGTGATCGAGGGTTTCTTTGCCGATTGGGGGCTGACACCCGCCGAGCGCGATGTGGCACTCATGATCCTCAAGGGGCTGGATAATGACAGCATCGCTACGGTTCGGGGCCGAGCGGCGGGCACGGTCCGCGCGCAATCGGCTGCGATCTATGCCAAAGCGGGAGTCGATGGGCGAACCCAGTTCCTGAGCCTTTTCATGGAAGAGCTGCTGGTTGATCCGGAATAAGAGAGGGGCGCTGCCCCTCTTGCCCTTCGGGCAATTCACCCCGGAGTATTGCCGACCAGAAAGAAGCCCGAGGGCGTCGTCAGGCGGTCAGCACGTTGCCAGAAGTGCCGGTTATCGTGGTTGTGACGATCTGGCCTTCGGGCTGGGGCGTGTCGAAATGCACTTCGGTGAATTGCTCGGTGCGGCCCATCTGCGGGCTTTCCATCAGGATGCGGTGGCTGCGCCCGACCTGTTGGGCCAAGTGCCGCGCCACGCGCCTGTCGCCTGCGGCGCGCAAGCGGGCGGCGCGGTCCTTGATGGTCTTGCCGTTAACCTGGCTGGGGATTTTGGCGGCGGGCGTGCCCTCGCGCCGGGAATAGGGGAAGACATGCAACCAGGTCAGGTGGCAGTCATCGACCAGTTTCAGCGAGTTCTCGAAATGCGCCTCGGTCTCGGTCGGGAAGCCGGCGATGATATCGGCGCCGAAGGTCATCTCGGGGCGCAGGCGGCGGGCCTCTTCGGCAAAGCGGATGGCGTCGTCGCGCAGGTGGCGGCGTTTCATCCGTTTCAGGATCAGGTCGTCGCCATGTTGCAGGCTGAGATGCAGATGTGGCATCAGGCGCGGTTCGGTGGCGATGGCCTGCATCAGGTTCTCGTCCACCTCGATCGAGTCGATGGAACTGATCCTGAGGCGTGGCAGGTCGGGCACCAGCCGCAGGATACGCATCACCAGATCGCCCAGTTTGGGTTCTGCGGGCAGGTCGGCGCCCCAGGAGGTGAGGTCGACCCCGGTCAGCACCACCTCGTTATAGCCGCGATCCACCAGACGCTTGATCTGGTCCACCACCACGCCCGCCGGAACGCTGCGCGAGTTGCCGCGGCCATAGGGGATGATGCAGAAGGTGCAGCGGTGATCGCAGCCGTTCTGCACCTGCACATAGGCGCGGCTGCGTGTGCCGAATCCGTCGATCAGGTGACCGGCGGTTTCGGTCACGCTCATGATGTCGTCGACCTGTACTGTCTCGGTCTCGCCGATGAAATCGGCGGCCATGCTCTTCCAGGTCTCGGGCCGCATCTTTTCGGTATTGCCGATCACCGCGTCGACCTCGGCCATGGCGGTGAAGGTCTCGGGTTCGGTCTGGGCGGCGCAGCCGGTGACGATCAGACGTGCGGTGGGGTTCTCGCGGCGCAGGCGGCGGATCTCCTGACGCGCCTTGCGCACGGCCTCGGCCGTGACGGCGCAGGTGTTGACGATCACGGCGTTGTCGAGCCCTGCCTGCGCCGACAGTTCCTTCATCGCTTCCGTCTCATAGGCGTTGAGACGGCAGCCGAGCGTGGTGAACTTGGGCGCGCTCATCCCAGGCTGGCCAGGAATTCGGGCGTCAGCGTGGCGCTGAACACATGCATGGTGGGGCCGGTCATCCAGACGCCATCGTCGCGCCAGTCGATCCAGAGCGTGCCGCCGTCGAGGTCGATCTGTACCTTGCGGCCCGTGAGGCCCCGGCGCGCGGCGGCCACGGCGGTGGCGCAGGAGGAGGAACCGGAGGCCAGGGTGATGCCGACGCCGCGTTCCCAGACCCGCATGCGGATATGGTCGGGGCCGATTACCTGTGCGACCTGCACATTGGTGCGCTGTGGGTAGAGCGGGTGATGCTCGTAGCGCGCGCCGAACTCGGCCAAGGGGATCGCTTCGGCATCGGCGACGAAGAACGTACAGTGCGGATTGCCCATGCCGGTAGCGGTCGGGCCGCCCTCGATGGGCAGTTCCAGCGTATCCATCTCTTCGGCCAGCGGGATCTCGTGCCACAAAAGTTGCGGCGCCCCCATATTGACCGAGGTCAGCCCGTTGCCCGCGTCGCGCGCATAAAGGTCGCCGCGATCGGTGGTCAGATGCAGTTCGGTCTTGCCGGTCTCGTCCATCAGATGCCGTGCGATACAGCGGGTGGCATTGCCGCAGGCGGCCGAGGTTGAACCGTCGGCGTTCAGAAATACGAGATGCGCGTCGCCCTTGCCCTGTTCGATCAGCGCCAACTGGTCGAATCCCACGCCGAAATGGCGATGCGCGATACCCCGAGCCAATGCAGCTGTCACGTCGACCGGATGCGCCCGCGCATCGACAACGACGAAATCGTTGCCCAGCCCGTGCATCTTCATGAAGGTCATACCGGTGGTCTGCTGTGCCATGGCGGGCATATAACGCTGCCAGGGAACTTATTCCAGCCTGCTGCGCGGATTAGGCAAAAAAGGGGGTTGACCCCCCTCTGCCACCTGCCTAATTAGGCCGCCTATCGGGTCGCCGGACACGCCGGAAACGAAAGCGACACGAGGCGCAAATAAGCTCTTGAACCTGATCGGGGATTTGGCTTAGAGAGCGCCACGGGTCGAAAGACCGTACAAGAGAGTGGGCCGTTAGCTCAGTTGGTAGAGCAACTGACTTTTAATCAGTGGGTCGCAGGTTCGAATCCTGCACGGCTCACCACTGACCATCAAATTTCCGTTCCCTACTTGGGGTTGGTGTCAGAATTGACGAACCGCTTGGGAAGATTCGTTAAATTGCGTTCGCCATTCGGGCGGGCGATCAGTTGCTCATCGCGGAATCGGCCATGACTTCGCGGCCTGCGGCCTCGGTATAGCGCTGCACAAGGGCCAGTGTTTTATGGCTTGTGACCGCGCCGATCTCGTGCGCGGTGGCTCCGGCCTCGGCCAGACGTCGCGCGCAAGCCTTGCGCAGCCCGTGGGCGGAACACTGCGGCAGCTCGGCCTCTTCGGTCCAACGCTGCATGAGATTGCCCAGACCACCGGCAGAGCGCATCGTGCCTTTCTGGGTGGCCAGGAAGGGGCGGTCCTTCGGCAACTTGTCCAGAACCTCCGCCAGGTCCGGGTGGATCGGCACGGACACCAGAACACCGCCAGACCGTTGCGTCTTCTGCCGCCGGTACTCAATCTTGCCGTTGCGGACATTCTTCGGCCCCAGCTTCACCGCATCGACCCGCGCCGCGCCTGTGTAGAGCATCAGCGTCACCGCCGTATGCGCCAGCGTGCCGAGCCTATGGGCCTTGAAGAACTGCGCCAGCTCATCTTCGTCCCAAGTGTGGAAGCCGTCACCGCCCACGCGGAAAGGTTTCGTGGCCCGTGCCGGATTGTCTCCGCGCCTATCCAGCGTTGTCGCGAAATCCATCAACTGGATCAGCCGCTTGCGCAGGTTGTTCGCCGCCGTGGGTGTCTCGGCCTTCTCCGCCAGGATCGTCTGCACATGCCGCTGTTGCATCAGCCGCACGGGCTTGTCGCCATGCTCTTCCCGGAACTTCTCGACAATTCCGCGATAGACCTTCTGCGTACTGGGCGCGAGATCGAGGAACTCGGGCGAGCGATACCACAGCGCGACAAGCTGGCTGACACTGTAGGGCTTGGTCCGGTCCGTCCCGATCAGTCCGCGCGTCTTGTGCCCGTTCACCGCGTCCTCATAACGGCGAACGAAATCCTCCGATCCATAGTCGCTCCCCAGCTCCGCCGAAAACCCACCCTTCCGAAACCGCCACCGCCGCTTCCCGTGCCGGTCGAAAAAGGCCGTCGCGCCGGGGAACTGCTTGCGGCGTTTCACGGGCGATCCCACGGGTTGTTGACCTCGTCGGTCTGCTTCGCGGTGCTGTAGATCACGACCTTGCCGTCACGGCTGATCTCAGACCTCACGACAGGGATACCTACGTCCCGGTGGCCTTGAAGCAGAGGTGGTTCGGTTTGTTTGAACAGGTTTCGGGCGTTCTGTAGGTGTTTTTCCGCCTGGGTTACGCCGCTGCCGC
>NZ_JAKOEM010000014.1:0-106138 GCF_022321465.1 Ruegeria alba
GGTTGCGGTCTCGTAAACCTCCGCCTGCCCCAGCTTCATCTCGAACGCCAAAGCCGCAAGATGATCCGCCGACAGATGACCGTAAGCGTCCTGGATCAGGTGCAGAAACTCGATCAGCAAATCCCGCCGCCGCGGACGATCCCCCAACAAAGCCCGTACAGCCGCCAAACCCTCATCGCTGTAAACACGACCCTTCGGCAATCGACGCCCACGACCACGCCCACTCTTCCATACGCCCGGTTCGCCGCCTGATGATTTGCTGTCCAATGGTGCCATGTCGCCCTCCGATCAGAGCCCGTCTCTCATCAGAATAAGATATCGTCAAATCGCATCTTTCGAACGCACGATAACGACGCCTTATCACCGCAATGAGGCAACCACCTGCCGCAGGGCCGTCACCGTCGGCAGTTCCGGATCGCGGTCCAGCGTGGCCAGCGCAATGGGTTTGGACACTTCGGGTTCGACCAGCGGCAACACTTTTGTGCCGCGCAGATCGCCCAGCGCCCGAACCAGAACGCGCGGCACAACGGCGGCCGCCAGCCCCTCGCGCGCCATTACCATCGCTGCAGTAAAGCCGCTGGTCTCGGCCACGATGCGCGGATGCAGACCCTGTTCGGCGAATATCCGGTCCAGGATGCGCCGGTTCTGCATCTGCGGCTCCAGCAGGCAGAGCGGGAAATCGGCCACCCGCGCCCAGGGAACCGGCCCGGTCGCCTCGGTCAGATGCGCGGGCACCAGCAGCACATAGGTTTCCTCGTAGAGTGGCTGCACATGGCGCAGATCGGTGCCGATGCTGTCGCCATAGGTGATGCCCGCGTCAATCGTGCCTTCGTCCAGCCCCTGCTGGATCGCGGTCGAGGACATCGAATCGATCCGCGCCACGATCCGCGGATGCGCCTGATGCAGCCGCCGCACCAGCCGCCCGGTAAAGGCCAGCGCGGTCGGGATCACCCCCAGGATCAGCGCGCCCGAAATCTCGCCCCGGACCGCCGCGACCTCTTGTTCCAGCGCCTTGGCATCGCCCAGGATGCGGCGGGCGCGGCGCACGATCATCTCGCCTTCTTCGGTCAGGCCCTGAAACCGGTTGGCACGGCGCACGATAGTGACACCCAGCCGCTCTTCGAGATTGCGGATGCGCATCGAAAAGGCCGGTTGCGAGATTCCGCAATCCTCGGCCGCCTTGGCAAAGTGTCGATGCCGCGCCAGGGCGCTGAGCAATTGCAGGTCGCGCAGTTCGATCAAATCTCTGTTCCCGGTCCGCTCCGTGCGCCACAATAGACCAGACGGCCCGCAACAACAGCCCGGTTTCCAACAAGCGGTTGACACGAATCGAAACCGGGAAATACCGTTAGCGTACAAATGAAATCCACCGGACGGACGAGACGACGCTCATGGCCTATCACGCCCCTGCCTCACTGAAGGAGGCGCTCGACCGCCTTGCCGAGAGGGACATGCGCGTTGTCGCCGGCGGCACCGATGTCTATCCGGCACAAGGGGCGGCACCGTTTGGCGGCGACATCCTTGATCTGACGCGGATCGCGGCCCTTCAGGGCATCAGCCGGGGGGACGAGGGCTGGCGCATCGGCGCCACCACCACGTGGACCCAAATCGCGCGGGCCGACCTGCCGCCCGCCTTTGACGGCTTGCGCGCCGCTGCGCGCGAGGTGGGCAGCATCCAGATCCAGAATGCGGGCACGGTTGCGGGCAACCTGTGCAATGCCTCGCCCGCCGCCGATGGGGTGCCGCCGCTGCTGACGCTTGAGGCGCGGGTCGAGCTGACCTCGACCACCGGCCAGCGGGTGCTGCCGCTATCCGAGTTTCTGACCGGTGTCCGCCGCACCGCCCTGCAACCGGGCGAGTTGGTCAGTGCCCTTCTGCTGCCCGATCCGCCCGCCCATGCGCGCGGCGCCTTTGTCAAGCTGGGAGCGCGACGCTATCTGGTGATTTCCATCGCCATGGTGGCGGTGGTGATCGGATGCGACGCGCAGGGGCGGATCGACCATGCCTGCGTCGCCGTGGGCGCCTGTTCGCCGGTGGCGCAGCGGCTGAGCGGGCTGGAACGCGACCTGATCGGCCAGCGACCCGATCAGGTGGCCGTCACCCAGGATCACCTCACCCCGCTCTCGCCCATCGACGACGTGCGTGGCAGCGCCGGATACCGGCTGGACGCGGTGGCCGAGCAGATCGCCCGCGCCATCCGCGCGGCAGGAGGACAGTGATGGACCGTCCCTTGTCCACAACAACAGATTTCACCCTGAACGGTGCGCCCGCGCGCGCCACCCCGCAACCGGGCGAACGCCTCTCGCGGATGCTGCGCGAGCGTTGCGGCGCGCGCGAGGTCAAGGTGGGCTGCGACGCGGGCGATTGCGGCGCCTGTACCGTGCTGGTCGATGGCGCACCCGTCTGCGCCTGCCTGACCCCTGCCCATCAGGTGGCGGGCCGCCGGGTGGACACGCTCAAGGGGCTTGCCACCGATCCGGTGGCGCAGAAGCTCAGCGACAGTTTCCTCGCCCATGGCGCGGCGCAATGCGGCATCTGCACCCCCGGCATGATGGTGGCGGCGACCGCTTTGCTGCGCGAAACCCCGCAGCCGACCGAGGCGCAGGTTCAGGACGCACTTGGCGGCGTGCTCTGCCGCTGCACCGGCTATCGCAAGATCATCCAGGCGGTGATGCAGGCGGGCGCACCTCTGCCCACCGCCCCTGCGGGCGACGGACATTCCGGCGCCGCCATCCCCCGGCTGGATGGCGTCGGCAAGGTGGCGGGAACCGAGGCCTATGGCGACGATGTTGCCCCCATGGGCACGCTGGAGATCCTGCTGGTCGGCGCGCCCTACCCCCGCGCGGGCTTCACGCTGGGCGATATCGAGAGCTGGCACAGCGCCCACGCGGGCGTGGTGGCGGTGCTGACCACCGCCGACGTGCCGGGCCGCAACCGGTTCGGCGTGATGCCGGGGTTCGAGGATCAGCCGGTGTTTGCCGAAACGGAGACCCGGTTTCGCGGCGAACCCGTCGCCGCCATCGTCGCCCCGCCCGAGGTCGCCGCGACGCTCGACCTCTCCCTCTTCCCGGTGACATGGACCCGGCTCGACGCGGTGGAAAACACTGCGGACGCCACCGCCCCCGGCGCGCCGCTGCTGCACCCGGACCGCGCGGGCAATGTCATGGTCACCGGTTTTGTCGCCTGTGGCGATGCCGAGGCGGCGCTGGCCGCAAGCGACGTGGTGGTCGAAGGGCGCTATGCCACCCCCTTTGTCGAACATGCCTATATCGAGCCCGAGGCGGGCTATGCCTATCTGGACGGCGACAAGGTGGTGGTGCATGCCTGCACTCAGGCCCCGGTGCTGGACCGGGACGGGCTCCAGATGGTGCTGGGGCTCAGTCCTGATCGCATCCGCATCATCCCCACCGGCGTCGGCGGCGGTTTCGGCTCGAAACTCGACATGTCGGTGCAGCCCTATCTGGCGATTGCCGCGCTGAAGACCGGACAGCCGGTGCGGCTGGCCTATAGCCGGGTGCAGTCGATGCAGATGAGCACCAAGCGCCACCCGTCCGAGCTGCACCTGCGCATCGGCGCCAGTGCCGACGGGCGGCTCAAGGGGTTCGCGCTGCAAGGTCGGTTCAATACCGGCGCCTATGCCAGCTGGGGGCCGACCGTGGCCAACCGGGTGCCTGTGCATGGTTCCGGCCCCTATTTCATCCGCGATTACCGGGCCGAGGCGCAGGGTATCCATACCCATTGCCCGCCCTCGGGTGCGTTTCGCGGCTTTGGCGTGCCACAGGCCGCCATAGCCCAGGAAACCCTGTTCGACGAGCTTGCCGAAAAACTGGGGATGGACCCGCTCGACTTCCGCCTGAAAAACGCGCTGACCACCGGCCAGCCCACCGTCTGCGGCCAGGTCTTTACCCAGGGTGTCGGCATCCGTGCCTGCCTGGAAGCGCTGAAACCCGACTGGACGCGCGAGCGCGCGGCGGCCGAGGCCTTCAACGCCGAAAACTCGGTCCTGAAACGCGGCGTCGGTATCGCGGCGGGCTGGTATGGCTGCGGCAACACCTCGCTGCCCAACCCCTCGACCATCAAATGCGGCATCCGCGCCGATGGCACACTCGTACTGCATCAGGGGGCGATGGATATTGGCCAGGGCGCCAATACCGTCATCACACAGCTTTTTGCCACGGCCCTTGGCATCCCGACCCACCGGATCGAACTGATCGGCGCCGATACCGACCTGACGCCCGACGCGGGCAAGACCTCGGCCTCGCGCCAGACCTTTGTCACCGGCAATGCGGCAAAGCTGGCAGGCGCGGCGCTGCGCGCCGCGATCCTGACTCGCGTCAATGCCGGGCCCGAGGCCACATTGACGCTCGAACAGGGCCGGATCCACGTCACCGACAATGGCCGCGCCCATGTGATCGACCTCTCCGACCTGCCCACGGACGCCGACGGCTATGTCCTCGGCGCCTCCGAGACCTATGACCCGCCCACCAAACCGCTCGACAAGAACGGCCAGGGGGTGCCTTACGCCCAGTTCGGCTATGCCGCCCATCTGGCGTTGGTCGAGATCGACACACGGCTGGGCACAATCCGCCCGCTCCGCTTTACCGCCGCCCATGACGTGGGCCACGCGGTCAACCCCGCCCTGGTCGAGGGCCAGGTCGAGGGCGGCATCGCCCAGGGTCTCGGCATGGCGCTGATGGAGGAATACATCCCCGGCCGCACCGACAACCTGCACGACTACCTGATCCCCACCATCGGCGACGTGCCCCCGATCGACACCCTGATCATCGAGGACCCGGATGAGCACGGGCCATACGGTGCAAAGGGGCTGGGCGAACACGCCCTGATCCCGACCGCCCCCGCACTGCTGAACGCGATCCGCCACGCCACCGGCGTTTCGATCCGCCAGACCCCCGTCACCCCCGCCCGCCTGCGCGCCGCGCTGAAGGAAGCCGGACATGACTGACCGTATCCGCCCCGAGAAAATCCGCTGCGACGCCTGCCCGGTGCTTTGCTATATCGCCGATGGCAAATCCGGCGCCTGCGACCGCTATGCCAACCATGGCGGCGAACTGGTCCGCCTCGATGCGCTCACCGTGATCGAAAGCGGCAGCACCCGCGTCGTGCCCTTCCTCAAGGATGCGCAGACAGGCGATGACTGGGACGGCAACATCGTCCAGCAGAACCGCGCCTTTGTCACCGCCGTCGGTGCCGGCACCACCTATCCCGATTACAAACCCGCCCCCTTCATCGTCAGCCAACAGGTCGAGGGCATCGACATGGTCACCGTGGTGACCGAGGGCATCTTCTCCTATTGCGGCGTCAAGGTGAAGATCGACACCGACCGCCATATCGGCCATGAACGCGACGTGGTGCGGGTCGATGGCGAGCCCATCGGCCATGTGATGACCAGCGAATATGGCTCCAAGATGCTGTCGCTGGGCGGCGTCGAGCACCTGACCGGCGGGTCCAAGAAAGAGGGCCGTGTCACCTGTGACGCGCTCCTGCGCCTGTGCAATTGCGAAGCGGTCGAGATGGTGATCGGCGAGCCGGGCCATGAAACCACGCTGATCGTGCAGGCGGGCCGCGCCCCCATCATCAACGGGGCCGAGGAAAAGCTGATGCGCGTCGGCTGCGGTTCTGCCGCGATCGGCATGTTCGCGAAACAATGGCTGGGCCATGCCGATGACGTGGTGGTGGTCGACGACCACATCACCGGCGTGCTCAGCGAGCATCAGGCGGGCAAGATGCTCGACGTGCCGCCCACCGGCATCCGCATCAAGGGCCGCCGCTCGACCCCGGGCCGCTATTTCCAGGTGGCCGATCCAGGCACCGGCTGGGGCGGCACCGATGTCGAGGACCCGCTGGTCATCCTTGATAAATTCAAGCCAGACGTGGCCTGGCCCGGCCTGCGGTTGATGATGGTCTCCACCACGGGCGAGCAATTCGCCTATTACGAGCTAGACGCCGATCTGGTGCCGCAACCGGTACCGATCCCCGAGAAACTGCGCGCCTCGGCCGAGTTGATCGCGGAAAACTGCGAACCCTCGGTCTGTTCGGTCCTCTTCATGGGGGGCGCGGGCGGTAGCTTGCGCGCGGGCGTGACAGAGAACCCGGTGCGGCTGACCAAATCGGTGAAATCCTCGCTCACCCATGTGTCCTGCGGCGGGGCGGCGGCCTATGTCTGGCCCGGCGGCGGCATCACCGTGATGGTGGACGTGACCGAGATGCCCTCGAATTCCTTCGGTTATGTGCCCACGCCCGCGCTGGTGGCCCCCATCGAGTTTACCATGCGGGTCAGCGATTACGGCACGCTCGGCGGCCATGTCAGCGAAATCAAACCGGTGGCCCAAGTGGTTTCGGAACGCGACCGCAAGCTGGGCAAGCGCGACACCCAGCCGGACCCCAACGCGCGCGAGAATTACCGCTGGTCGCGGGGGGAGGACGAATGACCGGAGCTGTCGCCGCCCTGCTGCCCGATGGCAAACGGCTGCATTTGCAGCACGGGCCCATTGACCTGATCATCGGGGCCGAGGGCGGACCGGGCGCGCGAAAGGCCGCGTTTGCCGCCGCAACCGCGCGGTTCCAGACGGTGCTGGAGGAACTGGTCGGTGAACTGCCGCTCCTGAAAACCGAACTCACCCCCGATGCGCCCCTGCCCCGTGGCCCGGTGGCCCGGCGCATGGACGCCACCTGCCGCCCGCTGATGGCGTTGCGCCTCACCCGCATGGCCGCCGTTGCCGGTGGTGTGGCCGACGAGGTGCTGGCCGCGATGCTGGCCGCCGCGCCGCTGACCCGCGCCTATGTGAACAACGGCGGCGATATCGCCCTGCACCTGAGGGGCGAGGCTCATTTCAACCTCGCCATGGCCACGCCCGACGGGCGCGACCTTGGCCGCATCTCGGTCGGCGCCAGCGACGGGATCGGCGGCATCGCAACCTCGGGTCTGGGTGGCCGCAGCCTCAGCCTCGGCATCGCCGAGAGTGTCACCGTGCTCGCCCGCAACGCCGCCGCCGCCGATGCCGCCGCGACGCTGATCGCCAACGCGACCGACCTGCCCGGCCACCCCGCGATCCGCCGCGAACCTGCCTGCGCAGTCAGAGATGACAGCGATCTGGGCCACCGCCCCGTTATCACCCATTGCGGTGCCCTTGCCCGCAACGAGGTCTTGCATGCCCTTGAAAACGGGCAGAAACTGGCAAGTGAATTGATCGCCGCCGGACACATTCGTGCCGCCCATCTGTCCTTGCGCGGACAGGCCCGCCATGCCGGCGCCATCCCCGTGACCGCCCCTGAAAGGAGCCTTGCCCTTGCCTGACCTGATCCTCAGAAAAACCGTTTCGGCACTGGAAGAGATCTGGCACGAGGGCGGCCCGGTGGCCGCAACCCCGCTGCGCCGGGCCTCGGTCATGAGCATCCTCAAGAACCCCTTTGCCGGGCGGTATGAACCCGAGATCCAGGGGTTCATGGAGGATCTCAAACCCCTAGGCCTGAGCATGGCGCAGCAGCTTCTGGAGATGCTCGGCGGGCCGGAACAAATCGAGGGCTATGGCAAGGGCGCCCTGATCGGCGAGGCGGGAGAGCTGGAACATGGCGCGCTCTGGCATGCGCCGGGGGGCTATGCGATGCGGCAGCTCTTGGGCACCGCCAATGCCATCGTGCCCTCGTCGAAAAAGGTGGGTGGTGTCGGCGCCCGGCTGGACGTGCCGATCACCCATATCAACGCCTCTTACGTGCGCAGCCATTTCGACAGTATGGAGGTCGGCTGCAACGACGCCCCCCGCGCCGACGAGATGGCGCTGGTGCTGGTTATGAGCACCGGCCCGCGGGTGCATTCCCGCGCGGGCGGGCTGGAGGCCTGGCAGATCAAGGGAGAGGACGGGCTGAGATGACCAAGATCCGCAAGATCGCTGTATTCATAGAGGAAACCCGGATCGAGGCGGGCCGCGAGATATCCCCGCCCACCCGCAAGGCGGTGGCGGTGGCGGTGATCGAGAACCCGTTTGCCGGGCGCTATGTCGAGGATCTGGGTGAGCTGATGGAGACCGGTGCCGAGCTGGGCGCTCTGTTGGGCGAGCGCTGTGTTCAGGCGCTGGGGATCGCGCCCGAGCAGGCCGAAAGCTATGGCAAATCCGCGATGGTGGGCGAGAATGGCGAACTGGAACATGCCGCCGCCATCCTGCATCCGAAACTGGGCGCGCCCCTGCGCAAGGCGGTGGAAAAAGGCGCGGCGCTGGTGCCCTCGTCCAAGAAGATGGGCAGCCCGGGACAGGTGCTGGACGTACCGCTGGGCCACAAGGACGCGGCCTATGTCCGCAGCCATTTCGACGGGATCGAGGTGCGGCTGAACGATGCGCCGCGCGCAAACGAGATCATGGTGGCGGTTGCCGTTACCGACAGCGGCCGCCCGCTGCCGCGTGTCGGCGGGCTGACCCATGACGCGGCCGAAGGCAAGGACGGCCTGAGATGAGCCTCGCGGCCTGCCCCACGGGCGGGCCGCCCAGACAGAGGCCGGAGCAACCGGCCCGTTTGAGACCAACAGATCAACCGGAGGGAAATGACATGACACTGATCAGACGTACCGTTCTGGGCGCTCTGGCCGCATTGCCGCTGGCGGCACTGACGCCTCAGATCGCCCGCGCGGCCGATACCATCGTGCTGGGCGAGGTGAACAGCTATACCCGCCTGCCCGCCTTTACCGAGCCTTACAAGAAGGGCTGGGAACTGGCCATTGAGCAGATCAACGCCGCTGGCGGCGTGCTGGGCAAGGACCTTGTCGTGGTCAGCCGCGACGATACCGGCGACCCGGCCACCGCCATCCGCATCGCCGAAGAGCTGATCGCCAAGGAAGGCGCGGTGATGATCTTTGGCACCTTCCTGTCCAATATCGGGCTGGCGGTCGCGGATTTCGCGAACCAGAAGCAGGTGTTCTTCCTGGCCTCCGAGCCACTCTCGGACGCGCTCGTCTGGTCCAAGGGCAACAAATATACCTATCGCCTGCGCCCCTCGACCCATATGCAGGCCGCCATGCTGGCCGAACAGGCGGCCAAGCTGGATGCGGTGAAATGGGCCACGGTGGCGCCCAACTATGCCTATGGTCAGGACGCGGTCGCGGCCTTCAAGGCGGAACTGACACGCCTGCGTCCCGATGTGGAATTTGTCGAGGAGCAGTGGCCGCCGGTCTTCAAGATCGACGCAGGCCCCACCGTGCGCGCGCTTGAGGCATCGAAGCCTGACGCGATCTATAACGTCACCTTTGGCGGTGATCTTGCCAAGTTCGTGCGCGAAGGCTCTCTGCGTTACCTGTTCGACGACCGCCCGGTGGTGTCGCTGCTGACGGGCGAGCCCGAGTATCTCGAGCCGCTTCAGGGCGAGACGCCGAATGGCTGGATCGTCACCGGCTATCCCTCGACCGATATCGACACGCCCGAGCACAAGGCATTCGCCGAGGCCTATATGGCCAAGTTCGGCGAAGCGCCCAAGACCGGCTCGATCGTGGGTTACAACTCGGTCCTGTCGATTGCCGCAGCGATCACCAAGGCCGGATCGACCGACACCGAGGCGATGCTGGCCGCGATGGAAGGTCTGGAAGTGAGCAGCAGCCCGACCGGCCCGTTCATGTTCCGCGCCGCCGACCACCAGTCGACCATGGGCGCCTATGTGGGCAAGACCGCGCTGGTTGATGGCCAGCCCAAGATGGTGGACTGGACCTATGCCGATGGCGCGGCCTATCTGCCCTCCGAGGAAGAGGCCGCCAAGCTGCGCCCGGCGGAGTAACGCCCTGAAACCCGAGGGGCCATGCGCCCCTCGGGACCCTGACCTGACCAGAGGAAGACCGGCCTGATGGGCTTTTATCTCGCACAATTGCTGACGGGACTGGCGAACGCGTCCTCGCTGTTCCTGATCGCGTCGGGCCTGTCGATCATCTTCGGCGTGACCCGGATCGTGAACTTCGCCCATGGCTCGTTCTACATGCTGGGGGCCTATCTGGCCTATACGCTGGTGACCACGTTACAGGGCGGCATACCGGGCTACTGGTTCAGCGTGCTGGCGGCGGCGGTGCTGGTGGGCGGCATCGGGCTGGTGGTGGAACTGACCATCCTGCGCCGCATCTACCGGGCGCCGGAACTGTTCCAGCTGGTCGCCACATTTGGTGTCGTTTTGATCGTGCAGGACCTGACGCTGGCGATCTGGGGGGCCGAGGACCTGTTGGGGCCACGCGCGCCCGGCCTTGACCGCGCGGTGCGCCTGATGGGCGAACCGATCCCCGAATACGATCTGGCGCTGATCGCCATCGGCCCCGCCGTGCTGGCGGCGATCTGGCTGGTATTCCACCGCACCCGCTGGGGCGTGCTGGTGCGCGCGGCCACGCAAGACCGCGAGATGGTGGGCGCCCTGGGCGTCAATCAGGCCTGGCTGTTCTCGGCCGCCTTCGTGCTGGGCTCGGCCCTGGCCGGGCTGGGCGGCGCATTGCAAATCCCGCGCGAGGCGGTGTCGCTGCAAATGGACCTGTCGATCATCGGCGAGGCCTTTGTGGTGGTGGTGATCGGCGGTATGGGCAGCGTCACGGGGGCCTTTGTCGCCGCTGTGCTGATTTCGGTCCTCAATGCCTTTGCCATCCTGATCTTTCCGCAGGTCTCCATCGTGCTGCCCTTTGTCGTGATGGCGGCGGTGCTGATCGTACGGCCCTATGGGCTGTTCGGCCGCCCCGGCAGCGAGCATGGCGGCGCGGAAGAGCCGGAACAGCCGCTGCGCCTCTTGGATCAGAGATCGACCATGGTGCTGCTGGCGCTGGTCGCGATGCTCGCCTTCAGCCCCGCGGTGGTGTCGGATTTCACCACCATCCTGCTGGTCGATGTGATGGTGGCGACCCTCTTTGCGGTGTCGCTACACTTCATGATGGGCATCGGCGGCATGGTCAGTTTCGGGCATGCGGCCTATTTCGGCGTCGGCGCCTATGCCGCCGCGATGGCGGTCAAGATGCTGGGCTGGGGCATGCTGCCCGCCATGGCGCTGGGGCCGGTGGCGGCGGCGCTGGCGGCGCTCTTCTTTGGCTGGTTCTGCGTGCGCTTGTCGGGCGTCTATCTGGCGATGCTGACCATGGCGGCGGCGCAGATCCTGTGGGGTGTCACGTTCCAATGGCAGGATGTCACCGGCGGTGACGACGGCATACTGGGCGTCTGGCCCGCCGAATGGGCCTCGTCCGACCGGGTCTATTTCTATCTGGCGCTGATCCTCTGCCTGGGCGGTATCTGGCTGCTGAGACGCGTGGCGCATTCGCCCTTTGGCTATACCCTGCGCGGGGTCCGTGACAGCCGCATCCGGGCCGAGGCGATCGGCATCGACACCAGGTTCCATCAATGGATGGGCTTTACGCTGGCCGGAACGCTGGCGGGGCTGGCGGGCGTCGTGTTCGTGTTCTCCAAGGGCTCGGTCTTTCCCGACGCGCTCAGCATCGGGCACAGTATCGACGGGCTGATCATGGTCCTGTTGGGCGGCATCCATGCGCTGGCGGGGCCGGTCTATGGCGCCATGGCGATGGTGCTGATCGAGGATTGGGTCAGCCGGCTCGACTACTGGCGGTTCATCTTCGGCGGCATCATCCTGACGGTGGTCCTGCTGGCGCCTGACGGGATCGCGGGCGGTGTCCGGCGGCTGATCCAGCTGGTGCGGAGGGATGCGGCATGACCCCGGTTCTTGAGGTACGCGGCCTGTCCAAGGCCTTTGGCGGGGTACAGGCGGTCGACGATGTCAGCTTTGAGTTGAGACAGGGTGAGTTCCTCGCCCTGATCGGCCCCAATGGCGCGGGCAAGACCACCTGTTTCAACATGCTCAACGGCTATCTGCCGCCCAGCGCGGGTTCGGTCAAACTGAACGGGCGCGAGTTGATCGGCACGCCGCCGCGCCGGATCTGGCGCTTGGGGGTCGGACGCACCTTTCAGATCACCGCGACCTTTTTGTCGATGACGGTGCGGGAGAATGTGCAGATGGCGCTGATCTCGCATCACCGCCGGGTCTATGACCTGTTCTCGCGGGCGACGCGGATGTATCTGGACGAGGCGATGGCGCTGCTCGATCTGGTTTCGATGCGTGAACAGGCGGACCGGCCCTGTTCGGAACTGGCCTATGGCGACCTGAAGCGGCTGGAACTGGCGATTGCGCTGGCGCATGAACCGGCTCTCTTGTTGATGGACGAACCCACTGCCGGAATGGCCCCGTCCGAGCGCGTGGCGCTGATGGCGCTGACGGCGGATATCGTGGCGCGCGGGCATGTCTCGGTCGTGTTCACCGAACATGACATGGACGTGGTCTTTGCCCATGCCCACCGGATCCTTGTGCTCAATCGCGGCCGGTTGATCGCCGAGGGCACCGGCGCCGAGATCCGTGCCAACCCGCTGGTACAAGAGGTCTATCTGGGCGGCGGCCGCCTGTTCGAGAAGGAGCGCGGCAATGCTTGAGATCGACAGCCTCACCGCCCGATATGGGCGCGCGCAAATCCTGAACGGCGTGTCGCTGACACTGGGCCGTAACGAGGTGGTGGCGCTGTTGGGCCGCAATGGCGCGGGCAAATCCACCACCATGAAATCGGTGATGGGGCTTGTGCGCCAGACCGGCGGCAGCATCCGCCTTGACGGTGCGAGCATCCTGGGCCGGGCGTCGCATCTGATCTGCCGCGCCGGGATCGGTTATGTCCCCGAAGACCGGCGCATCTTTGGCGAGTTGACGGTCGAAGAAAACCTCGAAGTGGGCCGCCGCCCCGCCCGAGAGGGCGCGCCGCACTGGACCACCGACCACCTGTTCCAACTGTTTCCCAACCTCGCCGAGCGCCGCCAGAACCTGGGCAAGCAGCTGTCGGGGGGCGAGCAGCAGATGCTGAGCATCGCCCGCACCCTGATGGGCAACCCTTCGCTGGTGCTGCTGGACGAACCGAGCGAAGGGATTGCCCCGGTGATCGTCGAGCAGATGGCCAATGTCATATCGGAGCTGAAACGCGAGGGGCTGTCGGTGCTGCTGTCCGAACAGAACCTGCATTTCGCGCGCGAAGTGTCGGACCGGGCCTATATCATCGAAAAGGGCACCATGCGCTACGAGGGGGATTTTGCCGATCTCGACGCCCGCCCCGAGGTCTCGGCCCAGTATCTGGCGGTCTGACGGTTGTGACCTGCCTGCCCTTGCGGTAAGGCGGGTCATTGGAAATTCCGGTGCACAGGGTGATGGACGACACGGCGCAACACGGGGCAGAGCCCTATCGGCTGGACGATCAGGTGGGCTATCTGCTGCGGCTGGCCAGCCAGCGTCATGCCGCGATCTTTCAGTCGCAGACCATCGAGGGGCTGACCGCGACCCAGTTCGCCGCGCTGGTGCGGCTGTCCGAACATGGCAAATGCTCGCAAAAC
Source organism: Ruegeria alba (assembly GCF_022321465.1). Taxonomy (NCBI): domain Bacteria; kingdom Pseudomonadati; phylum Pseudomonadota; class Alphaproteobacteria; order Rhodobacterales; family Roseobacteraceae; genus Ruegeria; species Ruegeria alba. The sequence continues at coordinate 13,395 of NZ_JAKOEM010000014.1, forward strand.
CAGCTGGGCCGACTGGCCGCGATGGACGTGGCCACGATCAAGGGCGTGGTCGATCGGCTGCGGCAGAAGGGGCTGACGCTGGCCGAGCCCGATCCGGGCGACAAGCGGCGGATGCTGATCTCGCTCTCGCCGCAGGGCGCGGCCCTGGTGGCCCGCATGAAGGACGCGGGCGCACGCATCACCGCCGACACGCTCGCCCCCCTGTCCCCCACCGAACAGCGCAGCTTTCTCAGGCTGCTGGCCAAGCTGTCATGATCTGACCGGCCTTTTCGGCGAGGCCTTGTCCAGCACCAGCTCCGAGCGCGAAAACCGGATCGGCGTGCGCAGGCCGGGTACACCCTCGGGCTCGATCCGCATGCCGCGATGGGCGATCTGCGGGTCGGCCAGCGCCTCGGCCACCGAGTTGATCGGCCCACCCGGTACGCCGCCCTGCTCCAGCGCGGCCAGCAGATCCGCCTTGGTCCATTTCAGGCAGGCCGCCGTCAGCAACTCGGTCATCTCGGCCCGGTGCGCGACCCGGTCTGGATTGGTGGCAAAGCGTGGGTCATTGATCAGCTCGGCCACCCCGAGGATGGTGCAGAGCGTGCCATATTGCCGGTCATTGCCACATGCGATGATGATATGGCCATCAGCCACCGGGAACACCTGATAGGGCACGATATTGGGATGGGCATTGCCCAGACGTGTCGGGCATTGCCCCGAGGCAAGGAAGTTCATCGCCTGGTTGGCCAGCACCCCGGTCATGCAGTCGAGCAGGCTGAGATCCACATGCTGGCCCAGCCCCGAGCGTTCGCGTTCGGCCAGCGCCGCCTGAATGCCGATGACGCCGTAAAGCCCGGTAAAGATATCGGCAAAGGCCACGCCGATCTTTTGCGGCTCGCCCGCCGGGTCGCCGGTCAGGTCCATGATGCCGCTCATGCCCTGGATCAGGAAGTCATAGCCCGCCCGATGAGCATAGGGGCCGTCCTGTCCAAACCCGGTGACCGAGCAATAGACAAGGCGCGGGTTGACCTCTTTGACGCTGTCATAATCGAGGCCGAATTTCTTCAGCCCGCCGACCTTGAAATTCTCGATCAGCACATCCGCCTCGCGGATCAGGTCGAGCAGCTTGTCGCGATCTCCCGCATCCCCGAAATCCAGCGCGATCGAGGTCTTGCCCCGGTTTGCACCATGGAAATAGGCGGCCGAGCGGTCGCCCTCGCGCTCGATGAAGGGGGGGCCCCATTTGCGGGTGTCGTCGCCCTCGGGGCTTTCGACCTTGAGCACTTCGGCGCCCAGATCGGCTAGGGTCTGGCCGATCCATGGCCCCGCCAGAATGCGGGCCAGTTCGACCACTTTCAGCCCTTGCAACGGTGCGCTCATCTGCCTGCCCTTTCCCTGCCGGTGACGTCAGGGCAGGTTCTGCCCTAGCTGACGATCCGGGGCAAGCGGGTTGCGGGCGGGGTGTTGCGGCTGCGCTCGCTGCGCACCACCCCGTCGATCACGGTCATGCCGACGCCGGGCAGATTGCCCAGCTGCACCGATTCCAGAAGGGTTTTGCCCGGCGCATGCTGCGCCTGATCCATCAGCACGAAATCGGCGGCATAGCCCCGCTCCAGCAACCCGGTATCCAGCTCGCGCTGACGGGCGGTGTTGCCGTTGGCAAAGCAGAACGCGATCTCGGCCGGGACATTGCCCAGCGCCGACAGCATCGCCACCATGCGCAGGATGCCCAGCGGCTGCACGCCCGAGCCCGCCGGCCCATCTGTGCCCAGAATGATCCGGTCCATCTGCTTCAACTCGCGCGCGGTGTTCAGCGTCAACAGTGCGGCGCGCTCGTTGCCGTTATGCACGATCTCCAGCCCGGCGGTGCAGCTTTCGCACAGGCACATGATCTGGTCGTCAGGCAACGCCGAATGGCCGCCGTTGATATGGCCGATCACATCCGTCCCGGTTTCCAGCACCATGTCTGCGTCAATTAGGCCCGATCCGGGGATCGAGGGGCCACCGGTATGGATGGTGGACTGGATGCCGTATTTGCGCGCCCAATCGACCATCTGACGCGCGGTCTTGCCGTCCTTGACCGTGCCCAGACCGACCTCGCCCAGCAGCTTGACCCCGGCATCGGCCAGTTCCTTGAAATCCTGCTCGACCATGCCGTGTTCGATCACCGGAGCACCGGCCATCACCTTTACACCCGAGGGGCGGAAATTCTCGTACCAGCGCTGCGCCGCGATCGCCATCGCCTTGAGGCCGACGATATCCTTGGGGCGGCCCGGCATATGCACCTCGCCCGCCGAAATCAGCGTGGTCACGCCCCCGTGCAGGGTGCTGTCGATCCAGTGCAACTGCTGTTGGCGCGGGGTATAATCCCCCACCACCGGGTGCACATGGCTGTCGATCAGGCCCGGCGCCAGGGTGACGCCATTGGCGTCGATCAGCGTGTCGGCGCCTTCGGTATCCAGATCACCCTCGTATCCCCAGTCCGAGATCCGTCCGTCGATGGCAATGACGCAATCGCCGTCATAGATCGGCTCTTCCATCTTGCCCGAAAGCAACAGGCCGATATTGGTGATGACAAGCTTGCCCGACATGGCGCCCTCCGCGAAACGAGAAACTCGTTAGCACGCTAACATAGGCGGGGATTCGGTCAAGCGCCGGCTGTCCGGCCCATCGGGTCAGGTGTTGAACAGGAAGTGCAGCACGTCGCCGTCCTTGACGACATAGCTTTTGCCCTCGGCCCGCATCTTGCCAGCCTCTTTGGCGCCCTGCTCGCCGTTGCAGGCGATATAGTCGTCATAGGCGATGGTTTCGGCGCGGATGAAGCCCTTTTCGAAATCGCCATGGATCACGCCCGCCGCCTGCGGCGCAGCGGTGCCCTGACGGATGGTCCAGGCGCGCGCCTCTTTCGGGCCGACGGTGAAATAGGTTTCCAGATGCAAGAGCGCATATCCGGCCTTGATCAGCCGGTCGAGCCCGGCCTCTTCCAGCCCCATCTCTTCGAGGAACATGGCGGCCTCGTCATCTTCGAGTTGGCTGATCTCTTCCTCGATCTGGGCCGAGATGATCACGTGGCTGTTGCCCTGCGCGGCGGCCATTTCAGCGACACGGGCGGAATGGGCATTGCCCTCGGCCGCCTCGGCCTCGCCCACGTTGCAGACATAAAGCACCGGCTTGGTGGTCAACAGTTGCAGCATCTTCCAGGCCTTGGCGTCCTCGTCGCTGACCTCGACCACGCGGGCGGGCTTGCCATCTTCCAGCGCCGCCTGCGCCGCGGCCAGCAAACGGTCCTGCTGTTGCGCGTCCTTGTCATTGCCCTTGAGCTTGCGCACCAGATTGGCCCGGCGCTTCTCGATGCTTTCCAGATCGGCCAGCATCAGTTCGGTCTCGATGGTCTCGGCATCGGCCACCGGGTCGACGCGGCCCTCGACATGGGTCACGTCGCCGTCCTCGAAACAGCGCAGAACATGGGCGATGGCGTCGACCTCGCGGATATTGGCCAGGAACTGGTTGCCCAGCCCTTCGCCCTTGGAGGCGCCTTTGACCAGCCCGGCGATGTCCACAAATGTCATGCGGGTCGGGATGATCTGTTTCGACTTGGCAATCGCGGCCAACTTGTCCAGCCGGGCATCGGGCACGCCCACCTCGCCCACATTGGGCTCGATGGTGCAGAAGGGGAAGTTTGCCGCCTGCGCCGCTGCGGTGCGGGTCAATGCGTTGAACAGGGTCGACTTGCCCACGTTCGGCAGACCCACGATACCCATTTTGAAACCCATGACCGTCTCCTGATGCCATCTGACGGGGCCTTCTAGGCGGGTCGGCGCAAATGCGCAAGCCGCGCGCGCGTCGGCATGTTTCATCCCTTCACGACTGCGCAAGCCCCGCGTGAGCCCACTTGTGGGGTTACTGATCGGTACACATTTCTCCTGCCGAACACCGTCACAAGAAATGGCAGCGATATGAAACAGTTCCTTCTCTCCGCGATCCTGGCCTTTGGGCTTGCCGGCACAACGCAGGCGCAATCCCTTGTCCTTGGCGCGGGATACGCGGATTTCCAGCACGAGCAGTCCCAAGATCAGGGGGTTCTGTCACTGGAATACCAGCACACGCCGTTCTGGGAGCGGGGTAGCCTCAGCACCCGGTTGGCCGCGGCGGCGACGCTGCATGCCAATGGCGATTTCCACCTGGGCGCGGGCGTTGCCGGAGAATATGCCCTGGACAGAAACTGGTTCATCGAGGCCAGCGTTCTGCCCGGCGTCTATTTCGAGGGTGAGGACAGCAACACGCTGGGCAGCCGGTTCGAAGTGCGCAGCCTGTTTGGCGTCGGTTACCGCTTTGACAATGGCGATGCGCTGTCGCTGGCGATCACGCATAAATCGAATGCCTCGATTTCCGAGTTCAACCCGGGAGTCAACTCGGTTCTGCTGCGGTTCCACCGCTCTTTCTGAGCTGCGCGTCGGGTGTGGGATTGATTTTCGGCACGGTTTTCTGCACATCAGGCCGATAGCAGAACGCAAGGACGCCCGATGACCCGTATCGACGCCAAATTCGCCGAGTTGAAAGCCCAAGGCAAAAAGGCCTTTGTCTCATATGTGATGGCGGGGGATCCGGATTTCGACACCTCGCTGGAGCTGGTCAAGGGCCTGCCCGGCGCTGGGGTGGATGTTATCGAACTGGGTCTTCCCTTTACCGACCCCATGGCGGACGGTCCCACGATCCAGCTGGCTGGCCAGCGTGCGCTTGATGGCGGCATGACGCTTCAGCGGACACTGGATCTGGCGACCGAGTTCCGCAAGACCGACAACAGCACGCCCATCGTCCTGATGGGCTATTACAACCCGATCTACAATCGCGGCGTCGACCGGTTTCTGGCCGATGCCAAGGCCGCCGGTATCGACGGGCTGATCGTGGTCGACCTGCCGCCCGAGGAAGACGCCGAATTGTGCCTGCCCGCACAAGCGGCCGGTTTGAACTTCATCCGGCTCGCCACGCCGACGACCGACGACAAGCGTCTGCCGCGCGTGCTGCAAAACACATCGGGCTTTGTCTACTACGTCTCGATCACCGGGATCACCGGCGCGGCCGAGGCGCAGGCGACCGATGTCGGCCCCGAAGTGGCCCGGATCAAGGCGGCGACCGACCTGCCAATTATCGTGGGCTTCGGGATCAACACGCCCGAGAAATCGCGCGCCATCGCCAGCGTCGCCGATGGCGCCGTTGTGGGTTCGGCCATCGTGAGCCAGATCGGCGCGGGCAAACCGGTGGCCGAGGTCCTGGCCTTTGTCAAATCGCTGGCGGACGGCGCGCACAGCGCCTGAGCGTCAGGGCCGGCGCCGCAGGATGTTGATGCCTGAATATTCGGCAACCTTTTGGCCGTCCTGATTGTAGATCTCGCTCAGCACCGTGATCCGGCCACGGTCGGGTCGCGAACGCGACGCGGTACTCTCGGTGACCGTTGCCACCACCCGCAGCAAGTCGCCGGGGCGCACGGGCACCATCCACTTTACATCGGTCATACCTGGAGACCCCATCGAGGCCTCGGCCCAGAGGCCCGATGCATACCAACGCTCGAACGCGGTGACGAGCGTGTGCCAGCCGCTGGCGATGATCCCCCCGAACGGGCCGTCCTTTGCCGCCTCGGGGTCGATGTGGAACGGTTGCGGGTCCCATTTGCGCGCGAAATCCATGATCTCGTCACCCGTCATTTCCCACGGGTCGGACTCGTAGCGGAACCCGACCGGAAAATCCTCCCAGTATTTCGTCATGCCCTCTGCCCTTGCTAAAGCGCCCGGTGCACAGTGTCGCGGCCAGACCGAGTTGCCAAGCGGCAAAAATATTGGTAAACAAATTTAACCAATTTTGAGGGACAGGATATGGCCGTCATCACCAATATCGAAGATCTCAAGCGGATCTATGAACGCCGCGTGCCGCGCATGTTCTACGATTATGCCGAAAGCGGCAGCTGGACAGAACAGACCTTTCGCGAGAACAGCTCGGATTTCGACCTGATCCGCTTGCGCCAGCGGGTTGCCGTCGACATGTCCGGCCGTTCGACCGCCAGCCAGATGGTCGGGCAGGACGTGGCGATGCCGGTGGCGCTGGCGCCCGTGGGGCTGACCGGCATGCAGAACGCCGATGGCGAGATCAAGGCCGCCCGCGCCGCCAACGAATTCGGCGTGCCCTTTACGCTGTCGACGATGTCGATCAACTCGATCGAGGAGGTGGCCGAGGCCACGGGCCGCCCCTTCTGGTTCCAGCTCTACATCATGCGCGACACCGACTATACCAGCCGCCTGATCCAGCGGGCCAAGGCCGCCAAGTGTTCGGCGCTGGTGATCACGCTCGACCTGCAAATCCTGGGCCAGCGGCACAAGGATCTGAAGAACGGCCTGTCCGCCCCGCCGAAACTGACGCCCAAAACCATCGCCAACCTGATGACCAAATGGGCCTGGGGGATCGAGATGCTGGGCGCCAAGCGGCGCAATTTCGGCAATATCGTTGGCCATGTTCACGGCGTCTCGGACACCGCCAATCTGGGCGCCTGGACCGCCGAGCAGTTCGACCCGACGCTTGACTGGGGCAAGGTCGCCAAATTGATGGAACAATGGGACGGCAAAGTGATCCTCAAGGGTATCCTGGATGCCGAGGATGCAAAAATGGCGGCCAAACTGGGCGCCGATGCTATCGTGGTCTCGAACCACGGTGGCCGGCAGCTGGACGGCGCGCTGAGTTCGATCCGGGTTCTGCCCGAGATCATGGACGCGGTGGGCGGCGACATCGAGGTGCATCTGGACAGCGGTATCCGTTCGGGTCAGGACGTGCTCAAGGCGCTGGCGCTGGGGGCCAAGGGCACCATGATCGGGCGCGCCTTTGTCTATGGTCTGGGTGCCATGGGGCAAGCCGGGGTGACCAAGGCACTGGAGGTGATCCACCGCGAGCTTGACGTCACCATGGCCCTGTGCGGCGAGAAGAATGTTGCCAATCTGGGCAGCCACAACCTGCTTGTGCCCGAGGATTTCGGCGGCCGCTGGGCCTGAACCGGCAAACGGGGCAAAATCGGGCGAATCCCCCTTTCCTTTGACCCCGATCCACTGTAAGAGCGCGGCTTCACGCGGGGCTACAGCCTTGGAGGAGCCCCGCCCTAACATTGGAGATATTATCATGGCTGGTGAGATTCCTGATCTCGTAGCTCTGGAACGGACGGGGACAGGCAAGGGCGCCGCTCGTCAGGCACGCCGCGACGGCATGGTTCCGGGCATTGTGTTTGGTGGCGACAACGATCCTCTGCCGATCCAGATCCCCTTCAACAAGCTGCTCAAGATGCTGAAGGCGGGCCGGTTCAAATCGACGCTGTTCAACCTCAAGGTCGAAGGCCACGAGGATGTCCGCGTGATCTGCCGCGACGTGCAGCGTGACGTGGTCAAGGACCTGCCGACCCACCTGGACCTGATGCGCCTGCGCCGCACCAGCCGGATCAAGCTGTTCATCCACGTGGACTTCGTGAACCACGCGGCGGCTCCGGGCCTGAAAAAGGGCGGCGTGCTGACCGTGGTGCGCCCCGAGGTGGAACTGGAAGTCACCGCGGGCGACATTCCCGAAAGCATCACCGTCGACCTGTCCGGTCTGAACATCGGTGACGTCGTGACCATTTCCAGCGTCAATCTGCCCGCCGGCGCCAAGCCGACCATCGACCGCGACTTCGTGATCGCCAACATCTCGGCCCCGTCGGGCCTGGCATCCTCGTCGGACGATGAAGAAGCCGAAGGCGAAGAGGCCGAAGGAGACGCCGAAGAATAATCTTCGCGACCGTCAAAATCTCAGAAGGCGGGGCCGCGTTTGCCCCGCCTTTTTTTGTAGTCAGGCCCAGAGGGCCGTCTGGCCTTTTGCAGCCGCAAGCGGCAAGAAGGACCGGCAACTGGCAAAGCAAGAGGCCCGACATGCGATTGTTCGTCGGACTGGGAAACCCCGGCGCGAAATACGCCCGCAACCGGCATAACATCGGCTTTATGGCGCTGGACCGGATCGCCGAGGATCACGGCTTTGGCCCGTGGCGGGCCAAGTTTCAGGGCCAGATCGCCGAGGGGCGGCTGGGCAGCGAAAAGGTACTGCTGCTGAAGCCCGAAACCTTCATGAACCGCTCGGGCCAGTCGGTGGGCGAGGCGATGCGGTTCTACAAGCTCGACAGCACTGACATCACTGTCCTGCATGACGAGCTTGACCTTGCCCCCGGCAAGGTCAAGGTGAAAGCAGGCGGCGGACATGCCGGCCATAACGGCCTGCGCTCGATCCACGACCATATCGGCGCCGCCTATGACCGGGTGCGGCTGGGCATCGGGCATCCCGGCCGCAAAGAGGCGGTGGCAGGCTATGTGCTGCATGATTTCGCCCGCGCGGACGAGGACTGGCTGGACAATGTGCTGCGTGGTGTCTCGGACGGCGCGCCGCATCTGGCCGCCGGAGACGGGGCGCGGTTCATGAACGCGGTCGCCCTGCGCACCGCGCCACCGCGCTCGTCAACCGGAACAGCCCGTCCGCCATCGGCAACGCCCGAAAAAGCAGCGCCAGCCCCGGAGCCCGCGCCCCGGTCCGACGACCGCAGCGCGCTGCAAAAGCTGGTCGACCGGTTCAAATAACCCGCTGCCGCGACGTAGCAGTTGCGTGGCGTCCCAAGCCTTGCGACCCTTCCCGCGTGGTCCCATCGGAGGAGTGACATGCGCGTATTCGGAAAATGGCTGGGCCGGGTCCTGCTGGCCCTGATCCTGGCCGCAGGCGTCATCGGCGTCTGGAAATGGGAAGAGATCAACCGGCTGCTCGCCGTGAACTCTCTGTTCAACGCCGAAAAGATCGTCTCCAACTTCTCGCATATGGACGCGGCCTTTCTGACCGCCCCGGTCGCCCGGGGCAATGGCCCCTCCTCGGACCTGCCCCATGGTGCCGCCTTTGAGCTGCCCACCGGCGGCGCAGACTGGGTCGAGGAACGGGCGGTCACTTCTCTTCTTGTCATGAAGGACGGCCAGATCCGGTTCGAGGAGTATTATCTCGGCACCGGACCCGACGATCGCCGCATCTCATGGTCGGTAGCCAAGAGTTACCTTTCGGCACTGTTCGGTGTCCTGCTGGAGGAGGGCGCAATCGCCTCGATCGACGATCCGGTTGTCAAATACGCCCCCCAGCTCAAGGGCAGCGCCTATGAACCGGCCAGCATTCGCAACGTGCTGAACATGGCCAGTGGCGTCACCTTCGACGAGGACTATTTCGACAAGAATTCCGACATCAACAGGATGGGCCGGGTGGTGGCACTTGGCGGCACGCTGGACGATTTCTCAGCGAGCTTCACCGACAGTTTCGCCGCGCCCGGCGAGACCTGGCAATATGTCTCGATCGACACCCATGTGATCGGCATGGTGATCCGGGGTGCCACTGGGCGCAGCGTCACCGACCTGCTGACCGAAAAGATAATCGCGCCGCTGGGGTTGGAGCGTGACGGCTACTACATCACCGATGGCGCGGGCGTGGCCTTTGTGCTGGGTGGGCTCAATTTCACCACCCGTGACTATGCCCGGTTCGGCCAGATGATCCTTGAGAATGGTAGCTATGGCGGCAAACAGGTTGTGCCGGCGGACTGGATCGCCGCCTCGACCGCCGCCAGCGCCCCGACCGCGCCCGGCAAGATCGGCTATGGCTATCAATGGTGGATCCCGGTTGGTGCCGGTCCGGGCGAATTCCTGGCGCGCGGCGTCTATGGCCAATACATCTATTTCGACCAGCCGCGCGGCGTGGTGATCGTCACCACCGGCGCCGATCGCGGCTTTCGCGGCGAGGGCGTGAACGAGGCCAATATCGAAATGTTCCGCAAGATCGCGCAAAGCCTTTAGGATCGGATCATGACACCCGACCCGAATCTCAATGTTCTGGGTGGAGCGCTGGCGCCCTGCTCGACCGATCCCGTCACCGGCTTCTTTCGCGACGGGCATTGCAACACCTGCGCGCAGGATCAGGGCAGCCACACGGTATGTGCCGTGATGACGGCCGAATTCCTCGCCTATTCCAAATATGTCGGCAATGACCTCAGCACCCCTCGGCCCGAGTTCGGCTTTGCCGGGCTGAAGCCCGGCGACCGCTGGTGCCTGTGTGCGGCGCGTTTCATGCAGGCCGCCGACGAGGGGTGTGGCCCGCAGGTGCACCTGGAGGCGACCCACAGGCGCGCGCTGGAAATCGTCCCGCTGGAGGTGCTGGAGCGTCACGCCATCCGGCGCGACTGATCCTTGCCCGCCTGTTCCGGCATCAGGTCACCGGTCATCAGGTCTTCGATGAAGAGGCCCAGCAATTGGGGGCGCCCAGATACGCCCGCCTTACGATAGATCGCATTGGTTTGCGCCTTGACCGTGCCTTCGGAGGTGTTGCGCAGCGCCGCGATTTCCTGAAGGCTGCACCCCTTGATCGCAAAAAGCGCCACGTCCCGTTCAGCCGCCGTCAGGCCCCAGTCGTCAAACCTTTCGTCCAGCAACTCCATGAATGCGCCAGAGGCCGCTCGCAGTTTCTCTTCCGCCTGTCGCGCCCTCCGCCATGTCCGGCTGAGAGCAAGCCACCCCAGCACTACACCGAGAAGCAATCCGACAGCCGCACCGATTTCGAGAAACTCTCGGGTCTGCCAGCTGATCGGCGTGGTGCGCAGGCCGATCACGGTCAGCAGGATTTCGGACACGAAGAAGACCGCGCACACCGTCTGAACGACAGCAATCGCCAACAGGATCGGAACGCCCCTCATGCGCCTGTTGACCGGCGGACGGTAGGCCAGAGAAAATCAGTCGTCACCATCGCCTCCCGACCCACTGTCGCCATCGTCACCTCCACCGTGGCCGCTGTTGCCACCATCGTCACCGCCGTCATCGCCATCCGATCCGCTACCCGAACTCGAATCGTCTCCCCCTCGACCACGGCCGCGTCCACGGCCCTGGCCGCTGCCGTCGTCGGCCTCGGCCTCGTTCTCGGTTTCGGTCTCGTTTTCGGTGGACCGGTTTAGCAACCCGCCTCCGTTGTTTCTGTTACCCTGCCAGTAGTCCCTCAAGATCTCGCCGGTCCGTGGGTTTACGATGATCTCACGCTGTTCGCCTGGGCGCTTAGCCACGATCCGCGCGCGCCCGAGCAGCGTCCGACTGACCTCGACAGAGGTATAGCCCTGCGCCTTGAGTTGCCGCGTGATGGCGTCCGTCCCGGACTGTGCCCAGGCGGTTCCGGTCCAGAGTGTCAGGACAAGCCCGGAGGTGATGAAGCTTCTGCGATCCATTTGCCTACCTGATCAACAAGACTCCTGCCCTGATCAGGGCAGGAGTCACGGCAGGTTTGCCGCTTCGCGGGATCAAGGCAACCCCCGGTCGTTCAATCGTCGTCACCCGGGCCATCATCGCCATGGCCGCCATGATCGTCACCCGCATCGTGGCCGGGGCCATCATCCCCGCCGCGCCCGCGACCGCCGTGGTCATCACCTGCATCATGGTCTGGGCCGTCATCCGCACCGCGGCCACGACCGCCATGGTCGTCGCCCACGTCATGGTCCGGGCCGTCATCCGCACCACGGCCCCGACCGCCATGGTCGTCGCCCACGTCATGGTCCGGGCCGTCATCCGCACCACGGCCCCGACCGCCATGGTCGTCACCCGCGTCATGGTCCGGGCCGTCATCCGCACCGCGGCCACGACCCCGGCCACGCCCGTCATCCTCGCGACTTGCAATCGCAAAGCTCCCTACAGCAGTTTCCGCGATCGCACCGGTCAGGCCCGATTGATCGGGTGCAATCATATCAGTCTGCACCACACTCGCCTCGGCCAGACCGACCAGCCCGCCGACAAGGATTGCTCCGGCTGTAAGTGCAACCCTGGATGTCATTGTCTTTCGCATTTCATACCTCCGTCACCAATGCATGCCGTTGGAAACCAACCGACAGAGATCAGGCTGCACAGCTGATCCAAGAGAGAAATGGGTCTGCGGTTTAGAGCGACACCAACAAGACGGGTGGAGGCAGATAAACAAATGTTTATCATAATTATCTGATACTTACACGAAATCTCTGCTTAGATCGTCATCGCTAGAAAAGAAGACAGCGGCCTCCGGGGCCGCTGTCGTCTGCCTTTGGTTTATTCGACAGGGTCCAAACCGTTCGGCCATAGCCGCCCGGAAAAGGGCGACTCAATCCTCGGCGTCGCGGCCTTCGGTATCGGACATGTCAAAGCGCAGGAACTTGGCGACGGTAAAGATGTCCTTGTCGCCCCGGCCGCACATATTCATGCAGATGATGTGATCCTCGGGCAGGACCGGTGCGATTTTCATCACGTGGGCCAGCGCGTGGCTGGGTTCGAGCGCCGGAATGATCCCCTCGGTCGCGCAGCAGAGCTGAAACGCCTCCAGCGCTTCCTTGTCGGTGATCGAGACATATTTGGCGCGCCCGACCTCGTGCAACCAGGAGTGTTCCGGGCCGATGCCGGGATAATCGAGCCCCGCCGAGATCGAATACCCTTCGAGGATCTGGCCGTCGTCGTCCTGAAGCAGATAGGTGCGGTTGCCATGCAGCACGCCGGGGCGGCCACCGGTCAGCGAGGCGCAATGTTCCATCTTCTCGTTGACGCCCTTGCCACCGGCCTCGACCCCGATGATGTTGACCGATTTGTCGTCGAGGAAGGGGTAGAACAGACCCATTGCGTTGGAGCCACCACCGATTGCCGCGATGATTGTGTCGGGCAGCCGGCCCTCGGCCTTCATCATCTGTTCCTTGGCTTCCTTGCCGATGATCGACTGGAAATCGCGTACCATGGCCGGATAGGGGTGCGGGCCCGCAACCGTGCCGATGCAGTAGAAGGTGTCGCGCACATTTGTCACCCAGTCGCGCAGCGCGTCATTCATCGCGTCCTTGAGCGTACCACGGCCTGAGGTGACCGGAATAACCTCAGCCCCCAGCAAGCGCATGCGGAACACGTTGGGCGCCTGGCGGCGCACATCATGGGCGCCCATGTAGACCACGCATTTCAGGCCGAACTTGGCGCAGACCGTCGCGGTCGCAACACCATGCTGCCCAGCGCCGGTTTCGGCGATGATCCGGGTCTTGCCCATTCGGCGCGCCAGGATGATCTGACCCAGCACATTGTTGATCTTGTGCGCGCCGGTATGGTTAAGCTCATCCCGCTTCATGTAGACCTTGGCGCCGCCCAGATGCTCGGTCAGCCGTTCAGCGAAATAGAGCGGCGAGGGGCGCCCCACGTAGTTGGCCCAGAGATCATCCATCTCCGCCCAGAAGCTTGGGTCGGTCTTGGCCTTCTCGTATTCCTCTTCCAGCGACAGGATCAGCGGCATCAGCGTTTCACTGACGAAGCGTCCCCCGAAAATGCCAAACCGGCCTTGTTCATCAGGCCCAGACATGAAGGAATTGAAAAGGTCGTTGGCCATGGCGTGCTCCCTAGTATCGCGGTCCAGCACTAGCGGTACAACGCTGAAAGGTAAAGCGGTCAGACTTTCGCGAAAGTCTGACACCAAATCCTGTTCAGGATTTGATCACAAACTTTCAGAGAAAGTTTGTGCCCGTGCCGTGATCAGGCGGACAGGCTCGGCGTTGCAGAACACGATCACCTGCCCGGCATTTTCGACCGCCGTAAAGCCACGGCGCCGGATCTCTGCCAGAAAGACCTCCCGCCCCACCATGCGCTCCATGTCCCGTACCTTGCGGCGCACCACACCGCCGGAACGGGCGGATTTGGCGGTAAACAAATGATCGAACCATTGCTCAGGGCTCTGGGGTGGGAGGGCGAGATTCATAGCGCCATTTTGCACGAGACCTGGTAAAGAATGGGTTACTGCGCCCGCGCAGCCGCAAGAAAACCTCGGATCAGCCCGGCATCCTTGACCCCCGGCGCGGATTCGACGCCCGACGAGACATCGACCTGCCGCGCCCCGGTCAGACGGATCGCCTCGCCCACATTGTCAGGCGTCAACCCGCCTGCCAGCATCCAGGGCTTGCGCCAATACTTCCGCCCCGCCAGCAGCCGCCAGTCAAAGGCCAGCCCGTTGCCACCGGGCAGGTCCGCACCCGACGGCGGCTTGGCGTCTATCAGCAACTGGTCGGCCACATCGGAATAGAGGTCGATCTGCGCCAGATCGGCTGCTTCGGCCACCCCGATCGCCTTCATGACTGGCAGACCATAGCGTGCCTTCACCTCGGTCACGCGCGCGGGACTTTCCTTGCCGTGAAGCTGAAGCATGTCGAGCGGAACGGCGGCAGTGATGGCATCCAGGTCCGCATCGGTTGGATTCACCACCAATGCCACCTTGGCCACCCCAACCGGGACCGACACCGCCAGTTCAACCGCTCGGTCCACCGTCAGGTGCCGGGGTGATTTCGCAAAGAACACGAAGCCGGCGTATCGCGCACCCGCCTCAACGGCGACGCGCAGCTGTTGTGGATCGGTCAGCCCGCAAATCTTGACGCGAATGTCGTCGACCATTTCAGCGATCAGGCAGCGGCATCGTCGAGAATCGCCAGGACCTCGTCCTTACCCTCGTTCTGCTTCTTCTTGAGCGACTTGACTTCGCGCTCGAGCTTACGCACCTCGCGGTGCTTTACATCCGCCGTGCGGCGATGCTTGTGCTCGCGCAGCCACTCCCAGACAAATCCGATCACCACGCCCGACGCGATCCCGCCCAGAACCACCAGGAACAAAGGCAGTGTCAGCGAAAAGTTGACGCCCAGCAGATGGGCCAGATCTTCGGGCAGCAGGCTCAGCGTCACCATCTGGCGATTGGCCAGCGACACCGAGACAAGTATGATCCCGAGCGTTGCAAGAAAGGCGTAGCGAATATAGCGCATCATGGGTCAGGCTTTTCCGTTCAGGCGATCCCTCAGCAGCTTGCCGGTCTTGAAGAACGGCACATGCTTTTCCTCTACATGGACCGTATCGCCGGTTCTGGGATTGCGACCAATGCGCGCGTCCCGCTTCTTGACCGAGAAAGCGCCGAAACCGCGCAGTTCCACCCGGTCGCCGCGTGCCATGGCGTCGGTGACTTCCTCAAAAACGGTGTTCACGATCCGCTCGACATCCCGCTGGTAGAGGTGCGGATTTTCATCGGCAATCTTCTGGATCAGTTCCGAACGGATCATGCGCCTGGCCCTCCCAACGCCAAAGGTCGTCATTCTTATGTCAGGGACTATATGCAGAAAACCCTTCTGCGGAAACAGGTTACCGATTGCGGCCAAGCCATATTTCGCCATTTGCCCGCAAATAACCGTCAACAAACCCGTCATTCAGCAGGGCGATGGGCCCGGATTCCCGGACGAGACCCCTTGCCGGAGCCTTACCAAGATCAATTGCTGCGTATGCAAAGCCTCTTGATTCGGAACGCTCCGCGCCAGCGATAGGCCGGCCCGTTCAACCAGGTCACAGCAGGAAGTTCGGTTTTGCCAGCAGGTAAGGATAGAGGTATGAGCCTTTGCGACCACGCGCGAGGAGACATGGACGATTTGAACTATACCACCCTTCTCGAGGGGATCGCGGCAGGGATGCTCGCCACCGCCGACAAGGGCCGTGTCGCCGATTACATCCCCGAACTTGCCTCGGTTGACCCTGAGCAGTTCGGCATCGCGCTGGCCCTGGCCGACGGTCGATGCTTTGCCGCGGGACATGCGGATACGCCGTTCTCCATCCAGTCGGTTTCCAAGGTCTTCACCCTTGCGCTGGCCCTCGGTCGACTGGGAGACAGGCTTTGGCAGCGGGTCGGTCGGGAACCGTCCGGGCTGCCCTTCAATTCCATTTTGCAACTCGAACACGAGGGCGGCATACCCCGCAACCCCTTCATCAACGCGGGGGCGCTGGTGGTTACCGACGCCATTCTTGCCGGCCATCAACCCCGAGAGGTTCTGGGCGAGATCCTGCGTTTCGTGCGGGCTGCCGCGGATGATGAGAACATCCATATCGACGAGTCCGTGGCGCGCTCTGAAACCGATCATGGCCACCGCAACATGGCCCTGGCGCATTTCCTCGCGGCGCATGGCAACTTCGTCAACAGCCCGGACCTGACCTGCGGCACCTACTTCCACCAATGCGCGATAGAAATGACTGCGCGCCAGCTTGCCCTGGCCGGCCGGTTCCTTGTCGGGGGGCCGGCCGCACCCTCACTGATCTCGCGCCACAGCGTGCGCCGGATCAACGCACTGATGCTGACCTGTGGCCACTATGACGGGTCTGGCGACTTCGCCTATCGCGTCGGCCTGCCCGGCAAGAGCGGTGTTGGCGGCGGCATTCTGGTCATTGCGCCCGGTCGCGCCTCGATCGCGGTCTGGTCACCCGGGCTGAACCCACATGGCAATTCCGCTCTTGGCACGCTGGCGGTCGAACATCTGGCGCGGGCGACGGGCTGGTCGATCTTCGGTTAGGGCGACGCCAAACCACCGCCATGGAACGCAAAACCCCGCAGGATCGCTCCTGCGGGGCCTTTTCTTGCTCAGACGTCGGTCAGGACTTAGTTGTCGCCCTTCAGCGCCGCGCCCAGGATATCGCCCAGCGATGCACCCGAGTCGGACGAGCCGTACTGTTCCACGGCCTCTTTCTCTTCGGCGATCTCGCGCGCCTTGATCGACAGGCCCAGACGGCGGGTCTTGCTGTCCACGTTGGTGACGCGCACATCGACCTTGTCACCGACCGAGAAGCGCTCGGGGCGCTGATCGGCACGGTCACGCGACAGGTCGGAGCGGCGGATGAAGGATTTCATGCCTTCGTATTCCACCTCGATGCCGCCATCCTCGATCGCGGTGACGTTCACGGTGATGATCGAACCGCGCTTAACGCCGCCAACGGCCTCGGCGAACTTGTCGCCGCCAACCGATTTGATCGACAGCGAGATGCGTTCCTTGTCGATATCGACTTCGGAGACGACGGCCTTGACCATGTCTCCCTTGCGATAGTTCTGGATCGCGTCTTCGCCGCGCTCGTCCCAGGACAGGTCCGACAGGTGAACCATGCCGTCGATGTCGCCCGGAAGGCCGATGAACAGACCGAATTCGGTGATGTTCTTGACCTCGCCCTCGACCACGGTGCCCTCGGGATGGGTCTCGGCAAAGACTTCCCACGGGTTGCGCATGGTCTGTTTCAGGCCCAGCGACACGCGACGCTTGGCGCTGTCGATCTCCAGAACCATGACTTCCACTTCCTGGCTGGTCGAAACGATCTTGCCGGGGTGGACGTTCTTCTTGGTCCAGGACATTTCCGAGACGTGCACCAGGCCTTCGACGCCCGGCTCCAGCTCGACGAATGCGCCGTAGTCGGTGATGTTGGTCACGCGGCCGGTATGCACCGATTCCAGCGGGTACTTGGCACCGACCAGATCCCACGGATCTTCTTGGAGCTGTTTCATGCCCAGGCTGATACGGTGGGTGTCCTTGTTGATCTTGATCACCTGGACCTTGACGGTCTCGCCGATGTTCAGGATCTCGTTGGGGTGGTTGACGCGACGCCATGCCATGTCGGTGACGTGCAGCAGGCCGTCCACACCGCCCAGGTCAACGAACGCACCGTATTCAGTGATGTTCTTGACCACGCCGTCGACGGTCTGACCTTCGGTCAGGTTGCCGATGACTTCGGCGCGCTGTTCGGCGCGGCTTTCTTCCAGGATGGCGCGGCGCGACACGACGATGTTGCCACGGCGACGGTCCATTTTCAGGATCTGGAAGGGCTGCTTGAGACCCATCAGCGGGCCGGCATCGCGCACCGGGCGCACATCGACCTGAGAGCCGGGCAGGAAGGCCACGGCACCGCCCAGATCGACGGTAAAGCCTCCCTTGACACGACCAAAGATCGCGCCTTCGACGCGCTGGTCGTCGGCATAGGCTTTTTCCAGACGGTCCCAGGCCTCTTCGCGGCGGGCCATCTCGCGCGAGATGACAGCTTCGCCACGGGCGTTCTCGGCGGCGCGCAGGTAGACTTCGACCTCGTCGCCAACGGCAATCTCAGGGGCCTCGCCGGGATTTGCGAATTCTTTCAGTTCGACGCGGCCTTCCATCTTGTAGCCGACATCGATGATGGCCTGGCCCGCTTCGATCGCGATGACCTTGCCTTTGACAACCGATCCCTCTTCGGGGGTGTCCATTTCGAAGCTTTCGTTAAGGAGGGCTTCGAATTCCTCCATGGATGCGTTAGCCATGCGGCGTTGTTTTCCTTTTCAGTTCGGTTTTGCTGGCCGAGCGGTTGTCTCCGCCGGTCTTGTTTGATGTCCGCCGGGGCGGCACGGATTGGTCAGACGATCCGGTCTTGTCACCACAAAACAAAGAGGGCCGGATACTCCCGACCCTGCCCGTCTCATTCTTTTATGGCTCAAATCGCCTTATCGACGTGCGCTCTATAGGGGGTTCGGCACCGAAGCGCAAGATCGTTTGCCGGTCACCCCGTGTTATTCCTTTGGAAATAACGGGCCTGCCTCTAGCATGGCCTGACCGGGCAGCGCCCGGCTTCAGGGGGAGAATTTCAGATGACCATTATCAAGAGCAGATTCGAGGACGTCGCCCTGAGCGACAAGACCGTCACCGAACGGGTGTTCGAGGGGATCGACCCAAAGATGACCATCCTGATCGATGGACCCAGCGGACGAAGCTATAGCGGCGCTCAGTTCATCCACGCGGTCAAGGCCCTGGCCGGGGGGCTGACCGAGCGCGGGATGGGTGCGGGCACTTGCGTCGGACTGATGCTGCCGAACCTTCCCGAATACTGCATCGCATTTCACGGCGTCGCCTGGGCCGGCGGCACCATCACCACGATCAACCCCACCTATACAGCGCCCGAAGTGCATCATCAGCTGAACGATGCCAGGGCCACGGTTCTGGTGACGATACCCGCGTTTCTGGACACCGCGCGGGCCGCGATCGAGGGGACCGGTGTCGACCGAATCGTGGTGGTCGGAGAGGCGCCAGAGGGCATGCTGTCATTCGGCGAGCTGATGGGCACACCGCTTGAACAACAAGTGCCGGTCGACGTGTCCGAGCATGTGGTGGTCCTGCCCTATTCTTCGGGCACCACCGGGCTACCCAAGGGCGTGATGCTGACGCATCGCAATCTGGTGGTGAATATCGACCAGACGCTGTTGCCCGCCGATTTGCGTCCCGGCGAGATGACCACCGCCTTTTTGCCATTCTTCCACATCTACGGCTTGCAGGTGCTGATGAACATTTACCTGACCGGCGGTGGCGGCCTGGTGACGCTGCCGCGCTTCGATCTGGAGCAATATCTTGACTGCGTGTCGCGCTACCGCACACCTCGACTGTGGATCGTGCCACCGGTCGCCATTGCGCTGGCCAAGCATCCGGTAGTGGCCAATTACGATCTGTCCTGCGTCGAACAGGTGTTCTGCGCCGCCGCCCCGCTGGGCCGTGACGTGGGCGAGGCGCTGGGGGGACGCATCAGTGCAAAGGTGAACCAGGGTTATGGCATGACCGAGCTCAGCCCGGTCAGTCATGTCTCGCCACGTGGAGAGGGCAAGCCGGGCGCCTCGGGCGTGGCGATATCGAACACCGAATGCCGCATCGTCGACCCCGAGACCGGCGCCGACCTGCCGCTGGATGAAGATGGCGAATTGTGGGTACGGGGGCCACAGGTGATGAAGGGATACCTCAACAACGAGGCCGCCACCCGCGCCACCATCGTCGAGGGCGGCTGGTTGCGCACTGGCGACATCGCCCATTTCGACGAGGACGGATTCCTTTATATCACCGACCGGCTCAAGGAACTGATCAAGTACAAGGGATTCCAGGTCGCTCCGGCCGAGGTCGAGGCGGCATTGCTGACTCACCCCGCCATCGCGGATGCGGCGGTAATCGGCGCCCCCGATGAAGAGGCGGGCGAGGTGCCGCTGGCCTTCGTCGTTGCGGCGGCCGGTCAGGCGGGGCCAAGCCTGGCCGAGGTGCAGGCGTATCTCGACACCCGGCTGGCGCATTACAAGCAGGTGCGCCAGTTGCAGGTGGTGGACGAGATCCCGAAATCTGCCTCGGGCAAGATCCTGCGTCGGCTGCTGCGGGACGCGCAGGGCAGGCAAACCTGAGGAAAGGGGCGACCAGACATGGCAGAGCCGCTCAATCTTCTGGTGATCGTCTCGGATGAGCATCGCAAGGACGCGATGGGATGCGCAGGGCATCCCATCGTCAAGACACCCAACCTGGATGCGCTGGCCGCGCGCGGCACCATGTTCGAGGCCGCTTATACCCCCTCGCCCATGTGCGTGCCGACCCGGGCGGCGCTGGCCACCGGCAACTGGATCCACAGGACCGGCCATTGGGACAGCGCCACCCCCTATGCCGGACAGCCACGCAGCTGGATGCATGACCTGCGCGATGCCGGGCGCGAGGTCGTTTCCATCGGCAAGCTGCATTTCCGCTCATCCGAGGATGACAACGGGTTTTCGCAGGAGATCCTGCCAATGCACGTGGTGGGTGGTGTGGGTTGGGCCGTGGGTCTGCTGCGCAAGAACCCGCCCACCTATGACGCCGCCGCCGAGCTGGCGGCCGATGTCGGTGTCGGCTCCAGCAGCTATACCGAGTATGACCGCGCCATCACCGCCGCGGCCGAGACCTGGCTGGCCGACCCGGCCCGGCAAGAGCAGCCCTGGGCCGCCTTCGTGTCGCTGGTCAGCCCGCATTACCCGCTGACCTGTCCCGAGGAATGGTCCACGTTCTACGATCCAGACGACATGGACCTGCCCGTGGGCTATGGATTGGGCCTGCCGGATCATGCCGAATTGCGCAACATCGGCGGGTTCTTCAATTATGACGCCTATTTCGACGAACAGAAGATGCGCGCCGCCAAGGCCGCCTATTATGGCCTCACCTCCTTCATGGATGATTGCGTGGGCCGGGTACTGGCCGCGCTTGAGTCCAGCGGACAGGCCAAAAACACCGTGATCCTCTATGTTTCCGACCATGGCGACATGATGGGGGACCAGGGTTTCTGGACCAAACAGGTTATGTACGAGGCCAGCGCCGGTGTGCCGATGATTGCCGCCGGCCCGGGCATCCCCGCCGGGCACCGGGTATCGACCTGCACCAGCCTCACCGATATCGCCGCAACCGCGCGCGAGGTGTGCGGGTTAGCGGCGCGCGCGGACCTGCCCGGAGTGTCACTGCGTGCTATCTCCACTGCGCCAGATGATCCCGAGCGGGCCGGGTTCAGCGAGTATCACGACGGCGGCTCCCGCACAGGCACGTTCATGCTGCGTTGGGGGCGCTGGAAATACGTGCACTACGTCGGCGAAGCCTCTCAGCTTTTCGATCTGGATAGCGACCCGCAGGAACTGGTGGACCTTGCCAAACACGCGTTGGATGACCCCGAAATCCGGGCCGCATTGCTCGAGGGAGAGCATCGCCTGCGCCTTATATGCGACCCGGAAGCTGTAAATACCCGCGCCTTTGCCGACCAGCGGCGGCGGATCGCGGAATTGGGCGGGGAAGAGGCCTGCCGCAATTCTTATGTTTTCAACCACACCCCCACACCGCAAGAAGGCAGCGCGCTCTGACATCGTATTGATGCGCGCTTGCGGCAGGCGGCCGTTTTCCGCGCCGGAAAACGGCCCGGAAAAATTTCATTTTTCCGGCACCCTCTCTGTCATGACCGCGTGAATACCGGCCGTGGCGAAGGCGATCAGCCGATCGGTGTCGGCCTCCCCCGCGCCGGGGCTGAGCGTATCCAGGCGCCAGGCTGAATACACATGGGCCAGCATCGCCGAGACCGCATAGATCTGCCCCATTGCCGCCCGCCCCGGCACGGCCCCGGGGTAGAGCGCCGCGATCTCGTCAATGAACTGCTGCGCGGTAGGGTCGAAACACTCTGCCGCCAGCGTGCTCCAGCGTGGATCGGCAGAGACATGCGCCAGCAGCCTTCCATAGGCGACCCAATGCGGCCCGCCCTCCTGGGCCAGCGTCACATAGGGCCGGATAAAACAATCAAGGATGGTCGCCAGATCAAGGGGCCCTTGCGCACGCGCGCCCTCGAGTGCCTCGACACGGATGCGCGACAACGCACCGGCACGGCGCGCGACCACAAGCCGAAACAGCTCTTCCTTGCTGCCGCCGTGATGCGCCACCAGCCCCCCCTGCACCCCTGCGGCCTTGGCGATGTCGCGAATCGACGCGCCCTCGAATCCGCGCGCGGCAAAGAGCTGCTCTGCCGCATCCAGAATACGGGCCCGCGTCTGCAAGGACCGCGCCGATGGCGCCCTTTGCCGTTGTTTTTCCAAAACAAACATCTCCCTTGCAAATTATCTTGCCTTATTTTGAACACTCGTTCAACTTAAGAACGACGGGAGGACGCAGATGATCGAAACGCGCGACAGATTTGCCCTGATCGGGGCAGGTCCGATGGGCTTGGCCATGGCCAAGGTGATGCTGGAACAGGGCATCGCCTTTGACGGGTTCGAGCTGCATTCGGATGTGGGCGGGCTGTGGGATATCGATGGCCCCCGCTCGACCATGTACGACAGCGCGCATCTGATCTCCTCCAAGCGGATGACCGAATTCACCGACTTCCCGATGGAGGACGCGGTCGCCGAATACCCCTCGCACCGCGAGCTGAAGCGGTACTTCAACGCCTTCGCCGACCATTTCGGGCTGCGCGAGCATTACCGCTTCGGGGCCGAGGTGCTGCGGTGTGAGCCGCTGGGTGGACCGGGTGACGGATGGCGTGTCACATGGCGCGACGCAGAGGGAGAGCATGCGGAAACCTATGCCGGGGTGATGATCGCCAATGGCACGTTATCCGAACCCAACATGCCGGAGTTCAAGGGAACATTTGACGGCGAACTGATCCATTCCTCGGCCTACCGCCACCCCTCGCAATTCGATGGCAAGCGGGTGCTGATCGTGGGGGCGGGCAATTCCGGCTGCGATATCGCGGTGGACGCGATCCATCACGGGGTGATGTGCGACCTGTCGATGCGGCGCGGATATTATTTTGTACCGAAATACGTCTTTGGCAAACCGGCCGATACGCTGGGCGGCATGATCAAGCTGCCGATGTGGCTGAAACGGCGGGTCGACGGGATGATCCTGAAATGGTTCGTGGGCGATCCGCAGAAATACGGGTTTCCCAAGCCCGACTACCAGCTTTACGAAAGCCATCCGGTGGTCAATTCGCTGGTCCTCTATCACGCGGGCCATGGCGATTTGCGCATCCGTCCCGATATCGACCGTCTTGACGGAAGCCGGGTGATCTTTGCCGATGGTTCGAGCGAGGAGTATGACATGATCCTCGCCGCCACCGGCTACAAGCTGTTTTATCCATTCATCGACCGCAGCCTCCTGAACTGGCAGGGCGATGCGCCGCATCTTTACCTGAACGCCCTGCACCCCGAGCGCGACGACCTCTTTGTGCTGGGGATGATCGAGGCCAGCGGTCTGGGCTGGCAGGGCCGGCATGAACAGGCCGAGATGGTGGCGCGTTACATCACCGGGCTGCGCGCGGGAAACAAGGCCGCCGAGGAACTAAAGGCCGCGAAATCGGCAGGCTTTGAACGGGCGACCGGCGGCATGAACTACCTCAAGCTGGCGCGCATGGCCTATTACGTGGACAAGGCCACCTATCGCGGCGCGGTGACCGGATGGATCAAGCGGCTGAAGGATGCGCGAGCATGACCGGCATCGACGATATCCTGCTGAATTTCTCGCCCGCCTCGCTGACGCTGCTGAACGCGATCCTGGCGGTGGTGATGTTCTCCATCGCGATCGACCTGACGATTGAGGATTTCCGCCGCTTGTCGCACGGCCCGAAACCCGTGCTGGTGGGGCTCTTCTCGCAATTCGTGCTGCTGCCGGTGCTGACCTTTGCGCTGGTCTGGCTCACCGCGCCACACCCGTCGATTGCGCTGGGCCTGATTCTGGTGGCGGCCTGTCCCGGCGGCAATATCTCCAACTTCATCACCCACCGGGCGGGCGGCAACGCGGCGCTCTCGGTGTCGATGACCGCCTTTGCCACCGTGGGCGCCATCGTGATGACTCCCGCGAATATCGCGCTGTGGGGAAGCCTGTATCCCCCCACCCGCGCCATCCTGCAAGAGACCCATATCGACCCCGTGCAGATCGCCGTCACGGTCGGGTTGATGCTGATCCTCCCACTGATACTGGGCGTGACGTTGAACATGCGCCGCCCTGCCCTGACCGCGCGGCTGCGGCGGCCGCTGCAACTGCTGTCGATGGGCATCTTCATCGCGTTCATCATACTCGCTCTGGCTGCAAATTGGGGGTACTTCCTGAGTTTCGCCGGAGCTGTCGCCGGGCTTGTGATCCTTCACAACGGCCTGGCTCTGGGGGGCGGCTGGGTTGTGGCCACTCTGACCCGGCTGTCCCCTTACGACCGGCGCGCGGTGACGATCGAAACCGGCATTCAGAACTCGGGCCTCGGGCTTGTGCTGATCTTTGCGTTCTTCAACGGGCTGGGCGGCATGGCGGTCGCGGCAGCATTCTGGGGGATCTGGCATGCGATCTCGGGCCTTGGGCTGGCGATGCTCATGGCGAGGACCGAGGCGGCCCGATGAACCGCATCCTGATTACCGGTGCGGCGGGCATGGTGGGGCAGGCGTTGTTGGCCGAACTGTCTGGTCAGCAGGTCTTTGCCACCGATCTTGCGCGGCCCGATCCGCTGCCCGAGGGCATGACCTATTTCAAGATGGATGTGACAGGCGATGACCCTGACCGGGTCATTGCCAAGGTGCGGCCGGATGTGGTCATTCACCTCGCCTCTATCGTGTCACCCGGTGTGGCGCGCGAGGTTGCCCATCGCGTCGACGTCGGCGGCACGCGGGCGGTGCTGGACGCCTGTCTGGCGCATGGGGTGCGGCGGCTGGTGGTCACTTCCTCGGGCGCTGCCTATGGCTATCACGCCGACAACCCGGTGCCGCTGCGCGAAAGCGACCCGCTGCGCGGCAATCCAGAGTTCGCCTATGCCGATCACAAGCGCCAGGTCGAAGAGATGCTGGCCGAGGCACGCCAGGGCGCGCCGCAGCTGGAACAGGTGGTGCTGAGGGTGGGAACGGTTCTGGGCGCAGGCACCGAGAACCAGATCACCGCCCTCTTTCACAAACCCCGCCTGCTGGCGGTGCGCGGATCGGAAAGCCCGTTTGTCTTTATCTGGACCCGCGATCTGGCCCGTATTCTGGCGCGGGCGGCGGGCGAAGGGCCTGCGGGTATCTATAACGTGGCGGGCGACGGGGTGATGGGGGTCAGTGACCTTGCACGCGTCCTGGGCAAGCCGGTGCTGCGTCTGCCCGCGCAGGCGCTGAAGGCGGCGCTGGCGGTCGCACGCCCGCTGGGCCTGTCGCGCTATGGGCCCGAACAGGTGCGGTTCCTGCAATACCGCCCGGTGCTGGCCAATGACGCACTGAAACAGGTGTTCGGCTATGTGCCTGAGCTGACCAGTGACGAGGTCTTCGACCTCTGGCGGCGCGAGGCGGGTCTTTGAAGCGGGCGGTGATCTCAGGGGGAGCGGGCGGGCTGGGCCGGGCGCTGTCGGATGCGCTGCAAGCGCGCGGCTGGCATGTAACGCTGCTCGACCGCGATATCTCGACCATCGAGCCCGGCGAGACCCAGCGCGTCATTCAATGCGACCTGACCGATCCCGGTCAACTGGCCGCCGCCTGTACTGCGGCGGTCGGGGGACGAGGGGTGGACCTGGTCATCTATAATGCCGGCATCACCCAGATCGGCCTGTTTGCCGACAGTGACGAGGCCAGTCACCGCCGGGTTTTCGAGATCAACTATTTCGCCGCCGTAAACATGGCCCGCGTTATGATCGACCCGGTGCGGCAGGCACGCGGCACCCATCTGGCAATCTCCTCGGTGGCGGGGTTCGCGCCGCTCTACAGCCGCACCTCTTATGCCGCGTCCAAACACGCGCTGGAGGGGTTTTTCAAATCGTTGCGGTCCGAGGAGCGCGCGCATGGGGTGGCGGTGCAGATCGCGGCCCCGTCCTTTGTGGCCACCAATCTGGGCAACCCGCAGGCGCAGCCCGATGGCATCGCCCGGCCCGGCTCGGCCACCGACGGGATGGATTACATGACGCCCGAGGCGGCGGCGGCGACCATCCTGCGCGGTCTCGACCGGGGTCGCGACATGATCCCGGTGGGCCGGGTGGCGCGACTGGCCTGGTGGATCAATCGGCTGTCGCCGGGCCTCTATCAACGGCTGATGGAAAATAAAATCGGACGCGGCTGAGAATTTTCCCGGCACCCCTCTTGACCTTCCCGTGACTGGAAGCCCCATCTGAGGGGTGATCAGAGGACAAGGACGAGTCGCATGTCAGCACAAACCACATCGCTGAAGATCACGGGCATGAGCTGCGCGGGATGCGTGGGCCGGGTGGAGCGCGCCTTGCAAGCGGTTCCGGGGGTTGCCGGGGCTTCGGTCAACTTCGCCACCAAGACAGCGCAGGTCCACCATGACGGCCCGGTCGCCGCGCTGACCCAAGCGGCGGCTGACGCGGGCTATCCGGCCGAGGTGTCGGAAACCACGCTGGATGTCGAAGGGCTCAGCTGCGCCTCTTGTGTGGGCCGGGTGGAACGGGCGCTGAGCGCCGCACCGGGCGTCGTCGAGGCACAGGTAAATCTGGCCACCCGCACCGCGCGGGTCAGCTATGTCACCGGCAGCACCGATCCGGTTGCGCTGGCGGCGGTATCGACCGCCGCGGGCTATGCTGCCCGCCCCGCAGGGGGCGCCGAGGACGAGGGCGAGGAGCCCTCGGACGAGGCCGCGGTGCTCAAACGGCAAACCCTGCTGGCCGTCTTGCTGGCGCTGCCCGTTTTCCTGATCGAAATGGGCGGGCACATGATCCCCGCCCTGCACCACTGGATCCTGGCGACCATCGGCCAACAGGCCAGCCACCTGATCCAGTTTGCGCTGACCACGGTATTGCTGCTTGGCCCCGGTCGGGTGTTCTATGCCAAGGGTTTCCCGGCCCTGATGCGCGGCGCCCCCGACATGAATGCTCTGGTCGCATTAGGGACCGGGGCCGCCTATGGGTTTTCTCTGGTCGCGACCTTCGCCCCCGGCCTGCTGCCCAACGGCACCGCCAATGTCTATTACGAGGCCGCCGCCGTCATCGTGGCACTGATCCTGCTGGGCCGCTGGCTCGAGGCGCGGGCGCGCGGGCGCACCGGTGCCGCCATCGAGGCCCTGGTGGGGCTGCAACCCCGCCATGCGCGTATCGAACGCAAGGGACAAGCGGTAGAGGTGGCCATCGCCGACATCCAACCGGGCGACACGCTGGTCATCCGCCCCGGAGAGCGTATTCCGGCAGACGCGCTGGTGCTGGACGGCCAGAGCCATGTTGACGAAAGCATGATCACCGGCGAGCCGGTTCCGGTGACCAAATCCGCCGGCGACACGCTGGTGGGCGGCACCGTAAACGGGGCCGGCGCCCTGCGCGCACGCGCTGAAAAGGTGGGCGCCGACACCGTGCTGGCCCAGATCATCCGCATGGTGGAACAGGCGCAGGGCGCCAAGCTGCCGATCCAGTCGGTGGTGGACCGGATCACCCTGTGGTTCGTGCCCATCGTGATGGGGGTCGCGGCGCTGACGGTGCTGGTCTGGCTGATCTTCGGCCCCTCGCCCGCTCTGGCCCACGCCCTCGTCGCAGGTGTTGCGGTGCTGATCATCGCCTGCCCCTGCGCCATGGGACTGGCCACACCGACCTCGATCATGGTGGGAACGGGCCGGGCCGCCGAACTGGGCGTGCTGTTCCGCAAGGGCGACGCGCTGCAACGGCTGCAAGAGGCGAAGGTGATTGCCTTCGACAAGACCGGCACGCTGACGTTGGGGCGGCCGGAACTGACCGATCTGAGCCCCGCCGAAGGGTTTGACCGTGATGGCGTATTGCGGCTGGCAGCAGCCGTCGAGGCGCAGTCGGAACACCCGATTGCCTCGGCCATTGCCCGCGCGGCCAAGGGCGACGTGCCTGCGGTGGACCGGTTCCAGAGCCTGACCGGGCTGGGCGCCCGCGCCACGGTCGAGGGCCAGGACGTGCGGGTCGGCGCCGACCGGCTGTTCGCCCGCGAAGGTATCGACCTGGGCTCGCTGGCCGAAATCGGGGCGGGCTGGGCCGCAGAGGGCAAGACGCCGCTTTATGCCTCGGTCGGTGGCCGTGCGGCGGCGGTGCTGGCGGTCTCGGACCCGGTGAAACCCGGCACGGTCGAGGCCATCGAGCGGTTCCACCAGATGGGGTTGAGCGTGGCCATGATCACCGGCGACAACACCCGCACGGCACAGGCGCTGGCGGCGAAACTGGGTATCGACGCGGTCACAGCCGAAGTCATGCCCGAGGGCAAGGTCGCGGCGTTGGATGCGTTGCGGGCGGATCATGGCGCGCTGGCCTTTGTCGGTGATGGCATCAACGACGCCCCCGCCCTGGCCCATGCCGATATCGGCATCGCGGTCGGCACCGGCACCGATGTGGCCATCGAGGCCGCCGATGTGGTGCTGATGTCGGGCGATCTGCGCGGCGTGGCCAACGCGCTGGAGGTGAGCCGTGCCACCATGCGCAACATCCGCCAGAACCTGGGCTGGGCCTTTGGCTATAACGTGCTGCTGATCCCGGTGGCAGCGGGCCTGCTCTCTCCGTTTGGTGGGCCGATGCTGTCGCCGGTGCTGGCGGCGGGCGCGATGGCCTTGTCGAGCGTCTTTGTCGTCACCAACGCCCTGCGCCTGCGGCGGGTACGGGCCGCCCTGCCTGCCGCGCGGCAGGATGCGGCCCTGACCCCGGCCACAGCGCCCGCCCCGGCAGAGTAAGGAGACCGGCATGAATATCGGAGATGTCGCCAACCGCACCGGCCTGCCCGCCAAGACCATCCGCTATTACGAGGATATCGGCCTGATCACGCCCCAGCGCGATCTGAACGGCTATCGCAGGTTTCGCGAACAGGATCTGCACAAGCTGACCTTTCTGGGCCGCGCCCGGGCGCTGGGGTTCACCATCGAGGACTGCCGCACCCTGCTGGCACTCTACGAGGATCAGAGCCGCGCCAGCGCCGATGTCAAACAGGTGGCCCGCGATCATCTGGCCCGGATCGAGACCAAGATCACCGACCTGATCGCCATGCGCGACACGCTCACTGAACTGGTCGATGCCTGCGCGGGCGACAACCGGCCCGATTGTCCGATCCTGCGCGATCTGGGCGGGACCGACTGACGCGCGGGCTTGCCCTTTGCCACAAGCTTTGCTTTGTCTCTGTCGGGAACAAGCCGGGGGAGACGCGCCGCCGGAGAACGAGAGAGGATCCGGACATGGCAAAACTAGCATTCCTTGGCCTGGGCGTGATGGGCTATCCGATGGCGGGGCACCTGAAATCCGCGGGCCACGATGTCACCGTCTATAACCGCAGCGCCGCAAAGGCCGAGAAATGGGTGGCCCAGCACGGCGGTGCGATGGCCGCGACACCGCGCGCGGCCGCCGAAGGCGCCGAATTCGTCATGGCATGCGTCGGCAATGATGACGACCTGCGCAGTGTCTGCACCGGGCCGGATGGCGCGTTGGCGGGCATGGCGGCGGGCAGCGTCTTTGTCGATCACACGACGGTGTCGGCCAAGGTCACCCGCGAGCTTTATGCCGCAGCCAAGGATGGCGGCGTGGGCTTTGTCGACGCACCGGTCTCGGGCGGGCAGGCGGGGGCCGAGAACGGGGTGCTGTCGGTCATGTGCGGCGGCGATCAGGCCGAGTATGACCGCGCCGAACCGGTGATCGCCGCCTATGCCCGGATCTGCCGCCGCATCGGCGAGAGCGGTGCCGGGCAGGTTACCAAGATGTGCAACCAGATCGCCATCGCGGGCCTGGTACAGGGCCTCGCCGAGTCGCTGCATTTCGCCGAAAAGGCGGGGCTGGACGGCCGCGCGGTGGTCGAGGTGATCAGCCAGGGCGCCGCAGGCAGCTGGCAGATGGCCAACCGGTACGAGACCATGCTGGACGACCACTGGACGCACGGCTTCGCGGTGGACTGGATGCGCAAGGATCTGGGCATCTGCCTGGACACCGCCGACGAGACCGGCGCCAGCCTGCCGGTGACGGCGCTGGTCGACCAGTTCTACAAGGATGTACAGAAGATGGGCGGCGGGCGCTGGGACACGTCGAGCCTGCTGGCGCGCCTGCGCAAGCTGGACTGAGGGAAAGGGGGCGCTGCCCCCGTCCCCTGCGGGGACTCCCCCGGAGTATTTTTGGCGAAATGAAGAACCGGGGGGCAACGGCCGCCTCGGCAGGAATGTGATGGGAGAGCGGCGGTGCTGACGGAGTTCTGGGCAGAGGCCCTGCAGGCGCATTGGGGGATCGAGGCGGCGCTGGAACGGCTCGATGGCGAATATGACCTGAATTTTCTGGCCCGTGGCCGGAACGGACGGGACTATGTGCTGAAGGTGATGCGGCCCGAATGCGAGGCCGGGCTGGTCGAGATGCAGGTGGCGGCGCTGGATCACATCGCCGAGGTGGCGCCGGGCCTGCCCTTTCCCAAGGTGTTTGCCGCGCTCGATGGCGCGATGCTGCCCGAGATCGCGGATGAGGCGGGCGCGCCGCGCCGGGTCTGGCTGCTTGAGCGTCTGCCGGGGCGTTGCTATGTGCTGTCCCTGCCGCATTCCGAAGAGCTGATCCTGAAGCTGGGCCGGGTGCTGGGCGCCACCGACCGGGCGCTGGAGGGGTTCGCGCATGACGGGCTGGCGCGGGATTTCAAATGGAACCTGGTGCAGGCGGGCTGGATCGACCGGCATCTGGAGGCAATCACCAATCCGGCACGGCAGGCGCTGCTGGCGGAAATCACGGCAGAGTTCGCCGCGATCGGGGACCGACTCGCAGCCCTGCCGATCCAGGCAATCCACAATGACGTCAACGATTACAACATCCTGGTCGAGGGCGGGCTGAACGAGACCCGCAAGGTCTCGGGCCTGATCGACCTGGGCGACATGTGCGCCGCGCCGCGTGTCTGCGACCTGGCGATTGCCGGGGCCTATGTGGTGCTGGACCACCCCAGGCCTGAACGGGCGCTGGCGGCGCTGGTGCGCGGCTATCACGCGGCCAACCGGTTGAGTGCCGCAGAGGTGGACCTGATCTGGCCGCTTCTCAGGATGCGGCTGGCCGTGTCGGTGGTGAACTCGACCCTGATGGCGGTGGAAAACCCGGACGACCCCTATGTGACGATCAGCCAGGCCCCGGCCTGGCGGTTCCTGGAAAACGCCTCGGTCAATGGCGGGCTGATGGCGGCGCGGCTGCGGGTGGCCTGTGGCCTGCCGGTGACCGCTGGGGCCGAGCGGGTACAGGCCCATCTGGACGAGCACCGGGGCCGTTTCGCGCAGATGTTCGGAACCGATCTGAGCGCGGCGCCGATGGGTTCGCTGTCGGTCGAAAACTCGACCTGGCCGCAGAACCCGTTCCACATGCCGCTGGACGAGGCCGCGCGCGTGGGCGAGGAATTCGGCACCGGCCTGTGGTTGGGCTATTACAACGAACCACGCCTGATCTATGCCGAGCCGGGATTCCGCAAGGGGCCGTGGAAGGCCAGCGACCGGCGTACCGTGCATCTGGCGGTGGATGTGTTTGCCCCTGCCGGTACGATCCTGCACGCACCGCTCAGCGGGCGGGTCGAGGCGGTGGAGAACCGCACCGGGCATCTGGATTATGGTGGCGTGGTGATCCTGCATCACGAGACACCGCAGGGCGACGCGTTTTTCACACTCTACGGCCATCTCGACCCCGAGGTCTGCGACCGGCTGAAACCGGGCGATCCAGTGGCGCAGGGGGCCGGTTTTGCACGGCTGGGCGATGCAAGTCAGAACGGCGGCTGGGCGCCGCATGTGCATTTCCAGCTGGCCCTGACGACGCAAGGCATGGAGGCCGACTGGCCCGGTGTCGGCGACCCGGACGAAATGGACCTGTGGCACGCGGTCTGCCCGAACCCGGCGGCGCTGCTGAACCTGCCCGATGACAAGGTGTTCTATCGCCCGACCGACAAGGCCGCCGTGCTGGCCGGACGGCGGGCGCATTTCGGCGGCAACCTGAGCCTTACCTATGACGATCCGGTGATGCTGGTGCGCGGCTGGAAACATCACCTGTTCGACGAATGGGGGCGCCCCTATCTGGACGCCTATAACAACGTGCCCCATGTGGGCCATGCCCATCCCCGCATTCAGGCGGTGGCGGCGGATCAGCTGAAGCGGATGAATTCGAACACCCGATACCTGCATCCGGCGCAACTGGCCTTCGCCGACAAGGTGCTGTCGAAGCTGCCCGAGCGGTTCGAGGTCTGTTTCTTCGTCAACTCCGGCACCGAGGCGAACGAACTGGCGCTGCGCCTGTCGCGGGCGCATACGGGCAACATCGGCATGGTGACGCCCGATCACGGTTATCACGGCAATACCACCGGCGCGATCGCCATCTCGGCCTACAAGTTCAACAAGCCGGGCGGCGTGGGGCAGGCCGATTGGGTCGAACTGGTCGAGGTGGCCGACGACTATCGCGGCCGTTTCAAGCGCGACGATGCGGAGCGCGCCCGGAAATTCGCCGATCTTGTCGATCCCGCCATCGCGCGGTTGCAGGAAAAGGGCCATGGCGTGGCCGGTTTCATCGCCGAGACCTTTCCCAGCGTCGGCGGCCAGATCATTCCACCCAAGAGCTATCTGGCAGCGGTCTATGACAAGATCCGCGCGGCGGGCGGGGTGTGTATCGCCGACGAGGTGCAGACCGGGCTGGGGCGGCTGGGCGACTACTATTTCGGCTTTGAGCACCAGGGCGCCGAGCCCGATATCGTGGTGATGGGCAAGCCCATCGGCAATGGCCATCCGCTGGGGGTTCTGGTGACCACGCGCGAGATTGCCGACAGTTTCAACAACGGGATCGAGTTCTTTTCGACCTTCGGCGGCTCCACCCTCTCCTGCCGGATCGGCAAGGAGGTGCTGGATATCGTCGATGACGAGGGCTTGCAGGAAAACGCGCGCCTGATGGGCGCGCGGCTGATGAACGGGTTGCGCGCGCTGGAGGGCGAATTCGGCTGTGTCGGCGATGTGCGGGGCATGGGGTTGTTCCTAGGGGTCGAGCTGATCAACCCCGACGGATCCGAGGGGACCGAGATCTGCCAATACGTCAAGAACCGGATGCGCGACCACCGCATCCTGATCGGCAGCGAAGGGCCCAAGGACAATATCCTGAAGATCCGCCCGCCCCTGACCATCGAGGAAGAGGATGTGGACATGATCCTGTGGGCGCTGCGCACGGTGCTGGCCGAGGTCGGCGACTGGGCGCCTGCCCCGGCCTGCGATCACGATCATCATCACGCGGGCTGTGGTTGCTGCTAGCAGGCTAGTGCAAACGCCCTGCCCGGCTCTCTAACGTGCGACTCTGCGCCGTCGTGACCATCGGTCGACGGTGCAGCGCCAGTCCCAGCTGTTCGCTCAGCGCCACCAGCGCAGGCGCCAGATCGGGTCGGACGATCAGCGCGGCCAGCATCAGCGCATCCTCGCGCGCGCCGGTGGCGGCGGCGGCCACCATATGCGCAAAACAGGCCTCGTCCGCCCCCAGACAGGCGCACCCCAGACCATGCCGCATCAACGGACGCCGCCCATAGGACGCACACAGCCCGCAGATCTGCCGCAACAGCTCGGCAGAGCGCCCCTCGGGCAACGCCGCGCGGCCCTCCACCGCATCGCTCCACAAACGCAGGCAATGCACCGCCGAGGCCTCGAGTGCGGGAAGATCGGCCAGGTGCCCGACAGCAGCACCGCCGCGATGTGCCGCCGCGCTCATTTCGTCAGGATCAGCTTGCCCGCGCGGGTGATGCGCAGGGTATAGAGCTGGTCGCCCAGCCGGATATGGGCAAGATTGCCTCCCTTGGTCAGATCCTCGGCCTTGTGCGAGGGCAGGATCTGGAACGCAGGATCGGCGGTCGGGGTGGCGCTGTGGATCGTCATGTCATTGTCTCCGTATCGGCAAATGGGGTCGCTGTTGATCGCTGGCTGACGGAGACTCCGATGGCTGCGCACACCCTAAACCTGACTATTTTTGTCGTCTTTGTCAAGCCGCCCTTCGACCCCAAATCTCATCAATTGTAATTCACGTCCATGAATGTCAGAATGTATCCAGAGGAGAGTTTCATGACCCTGACCAGACGCACCCTGCTCGGCCGCCTCGGCGCCGGCCTTGCCCTGACCGCCACCACCCCGCTGAGGCTATGGTCGGCGACCGAGACAAACATCGGCGCCGCGCGCATCACCAGCCTGTCGGATGGTCATCTGGTGCTTCCGGCCGGTTTCATGTTCGACCCGATGCCGCAGGCGGAGCTGCCGCTGCTGCTGGCGCGCTATGGGCTGGAAGGCGATACGCTGCGGCCCGACTGCAACGTCACATTGATGCAGAGTGAGGGACGCAATATCCTGTTCGACGCAGGGTCCGGTGCGAGCTTTCAGGACAGTGCGGGCGAGCTTGTCGATGCGCTGGATGCCATTGGCCTTACCCCCGACGACATCACCGAGGTGGTATTCACCCATGGTCACCCGGACCATCTCTGGGGTGTGCTCGACGATTTCGACGACCCGCTTTTCGCAAATGCCCGCCACCTGATCGGCCGGGTCGAGCGCGACTACTGGCTGGATCCGGCGACCGTCGATCAGATCGGCGCCGACCGCGCCTCGTTCGCCGTGGGCGCCGCGCGGCGGCTGGAAGCGCTTGAAACCCTCGAGACCTTCGAGGATGGGGACGAGATCCTGCCTGGTGTTGCGGCGGTCGCGACCTTCGGACACACGCCCGGGCACATGTCCTTCGAGATCCGCGAAGGCGGTGATGCATTGATGGTGGTGGGTGATGCGATCGGCAACCATCACCTTGCCTTTGCCCGCCCGCACTGGCCTTCGGGCGCGGATCAGAATCGCGCGATGGGGGCCGAAACCCGGGTCCGCCTGATGCAGCGCCTTGCCAGCGAACGCATGACCATGATCGGCTATCACCTGCCCGAGGGCGGCATGGGCCATGTGGAAGCCGCCGAAGACGGATACAGGTTCGTCCCGTTGGAGGGCTGAGCGCGACAAAGCCCGCTGCGCGGGCTGCCTCCGGCGGAGGTATTTTGAAACAGAAGAAGACTGGGGGCCAAAAGGTCAGCCCCCTGCGCATGTGGCAGGGGGCCTTCTCCTGTTACGGCCATCGGCGCCTCCGCCTGTACCGCCTGGTCAGAATGGCGCATTAACGTTAACAGTTCCTTTCTTCTGTTCAAAAATACCTCCGCCGGAGGCATGGGCGGTTCGTCAGAACCGCTCATACGGGCTTGCCGTTGCCGCCACGCTCTGACAGGGATCGAGGCACAGTCGGAGTTTGCCCATGACCTTTGCCCTTGTCTTCGATCTTGATGGCACGCTGGTGGACAGCGCGCCCGACATAACCGCCGCCGTGAACCGAATGCTGGCGGCCGAAGGGCTGGCCGCGCTCGATCTGGCCACGGTCACTTCCTTTGTCGGCAAGGGGCTGCCGCATCTGGTTGCGCGGGTCATCGACTATCTGGGTCTCGACATGGCGCGTCATGACGCCCTGACCGCCAGGACGCTGGCCGAGTACAACCGGTCGGCATCCTCACTGACACGCCCCTATCCGGGCGTGATTGTCGCGCTCGAAGCTCTGAAAGCACGAGGCGCCGCAATGGGGATCTGCACCAACAAACCAATCGAACCCGCACGCCATGTCCTTGCCGATCTCGGGCTTGACCGGTTCTTTGACGTGGTGATCGGCGGCGACAGCCTGCCCACGCGCAAGCCCAACCCCGAGATGCTGCACGCGGCCTTTGCCGCCCTTCCGGATCTGCCCCGCATCTATGTGGGTGACAGCGAGGTCGATGCGGAAACCGCACAGAACGCCGAGGTCCCCTTTCTGCTGTTCACCCAAGGCTATCGCAAGCGGCCGGTCGCAGAGGTGCCGCATCGGGCGGCCTTTGCCGATTTCAGCGACTTGCCGGGGCTGGCCAGTCAGGCACTGGCGATCTGAGCCGCCACCCGGTCGCGGATGGCCTGGGGCCAGGGCAGCGACCGGCCCAACCGGGCCACATGCACCAATGTCGTCGAGGCTCGCAGGCGCAACTCGTCGCCGCAATGCGCCGTCAATTCGTAGTCAAGGCTCGAATTGCCGATCCGGGTGGGCGTCAGCCGAAAGGTGAGTACATCGCCATGCATCGAGGGCGCGGTGAAGGTGGCCTGGATCTGCGCCGTAGGGGCGCCGTTTTCCTTGACCAACTCGTGAAACGGCAGGCCCAGATCGGTGGCGAACCAGTCTTCGACCACGTCGTTGATCATTTCGAAATAGCGCGGGAAAAACACGATGCCCGCCGGATCGCAATGTTTGAACCGGACTTCGATTTCGGTGGTAAAGCTCATCTGGCCCCCTTGTATCGGTCGGTCGACTTTTGCCCGTGGTCGGCGCACAGCTCAAGCGGTGATCGCCTCCCATGCGGCGATCAGCCCCTGCCGGGTCATCCGCGTTGCATCGGCCTGGGTCGCGGGTGCCCCCTGTGCGGCCAGAGCATCGACATAGAGGCGAGGCATCTGGCCCTCTCCCATTACCGCAAGTTGCTGTCCCAACCAGAACGGCCGGGTCGCTGCCAGTTCCGCCCCGATCAGCCCGCCGAGAATCTGCGCACGCGCGGCCTCTTCCGGCAGCCCCTGCAGCGTGGCAGCGGCATGGGCGCTCCAGAGGCGGGCCAGCATCTGCTCGGGTCGCGACAGGCCATCGGCAACCGCA
This sequence comes from Ruegeria alba, assembly GCF_022321465.1. NCBI lineage: Bacteria > Pseudomonadati > Pseudomonadota > Alphaproteobacteria > Rhodobacterales > Roseobacteraceae > Ruegeria > Ruegeria alba. The sequence continues at coordinate 50,117 of NZ_JAKOEM010000014.1, forward strand.
TCGGAAAACGCACCGGCATCCACCCCCGCCGCGCCCAGCCAGCGCCCCAGAACCGTCCCGGCGGCCAGCGACGAGAGTATCGCCCCCGAGAGGAAGCTGCGGAAACTTACAACTTCACCGGCGCTGACATGCACCCAGCGGCTGGTGTCGCCGGTCAGGCAGATCACACCGTCCCAACCGGGGTTGAGGGCAAGAAACCCGGCAACGCGGGTTTCATCGCCCTGCATCATGTCGGCGGGTTCGGCCTGCGCAAGACCCGGCACCGCGTTCAGCACCACACGGGGATCGCCAAGGTCGATCTGCCAGAGCCCGCCCGAGAGCGGCGTACAGGGGACCACATCGCGCACCGGGCCAAGCGGACCGCAGGCAATGACCGGAACCCCCTGTCCCGCGTGCCGTCCGGCCACCAGTGCGAGGATCGAGGCGGCATCGGCGGGGCGCGGGCCGTCATCGACGGCCTCGTCCAGCACGTCGCGACCGCGCATCACCCAGAGGCGGCGGCGCGTCGTGGTCCAGTCAAGGGCGATCCAGTCGCGGGTCATGCGGGTCTCCGGCTGCGTGTGCCGTTCTTACGGCAGCCGGGCGGCGCGGCCAAGCGCTGTCAGAACCGGTAGGTGGCGCCAAAGACCGGGCCGGACTGGGTGAACGAGTAGTCGTTGCCGTTCGACAGCGTGTGATCGACCGACAGGTGGCGATAACCGAACCGTAGCCGCCAGTTGTCGTTCAACTGGTAGTCGGCAGTAAGCAGCGCCTGCCAGCTTTCGCTGTCGCTCTGAAATCCGCCATAGTCGAAGAAGGCGGTGCCGTTCCACCTGTCGGACAGGCGCACCCGAGCGCGCAGCGCGATCACCGGGTCGATCCAGTTGTCATTGGCCACCACGGTACGCCCCGGCAGGATTCCCGGCAGCGCGGTCAGCGTGGTGCGGGTATCGAACCAGCGCAGACCGGCGCCAAGATCAACGGCGAGATCGGGGGTTTCATGCACGCGGTAGGCGGCATAGGCGTTAAACACCTGCGTCTTGGCCGCCGTGTTGATGCCCGAAAAGGCACCGCCCGGCGTCGGATTGCCAAAGGAGATGTCGGTCAGCATGTAATCGGCCAGAAAGCTCCATTGGCCGTTGGTGGCGCCGAACGCGCCCATGAAGGCAAAGTCGAGATTGTCGAGCGCATCCTTGAAGCTGAGCGTGCCCTCGATGGTGCCGGTGGGTGTGGTCACGCCGGTCTCGGTCTCTGCGGTGAAGAGATAGACCGTCGCCTCGTATCGCCAGTTGGATTGCTGGGCCGCGAGCGGCGTCGCCGCCGCGAGAGCCAGCGCAAAGACTGTGGAAGTCAGGTGTTTCATGATCGTCTCCGGGGAAGCGATGGCGTTTCATTCCGAGCGTCGCATACGAGGCACCCCGAGACAAGCCCGGCGGGGTGCGTCGGATCAGCCCGCGGGCTGAAAATCGGGGAATCTCCAGGTTCCGTCCAGGATCTCAGCGCGGGGTTGGTAGAGGCGGATGGCATAGTTCCAGCCCTGCATGATCGGGATGCAGTTGATGCGCCCGTCCGCGCAGCCGCCGAAGTTGATGGTATAGCCGCCGTCGGCGTTCGGCTTGGCGGTGACGTTGTTGTAGGAATAGACGCCCAGATCGTTGGCCTCCATAAAGCCTTGGGCATTGTAGACGGTGACCGACCAGAACCCGTTTACCGGCACGTCCTTGGCCGTGACGGTATAGGGGGTGCCGTCATTGTTGGGGACCAGCCCAAGCGTGTACATCGCCGCCTCGGGCGGGTTCCCGCCCCAGCCGACCGCGGTGCCGATCAGGTGATAGAGCGGGTTGAGAAGCGCCTTTTGCCCGAAATAGGGGGTGGTGTCGCTGCGGGTATTGCCCAGCACCTTGATCGCGTCGCGGACGCGCGCCAGGCTTTCGGGATCCCAGTCGGGGCTCTCGAATGCGCCCTTGTCAGGCTGAACGATCTGCAACTGATCCTGAAGCGCGTTGGCGGCCTTGACATCCTCGGGGTCGTTTGGGTCGGCAAAGGTGCGGATCACCACCGCCAGATAGCGGGTGCCGACCAGCGAGGGCGGGATAGTGAAGGTGCCGTCCTCGTGTATGGCGGGCAGCATCGAATGCTCTTCGTTGATCAGCAGCATCGACTGAAAGCGGTCGCTTTCCGGTTTGACGATGGTGACCGGGGTGCTCATGTCGACCACCGCAAAGGAATAGAGCGTGTCGCGGTTCATCCGAACGACGTTCTGCTGATCAATCGGAGTGGGCGCCCGGTTGTGGACCCATTCACCGATGCCCGCCACGCCCACATAGGATTTCATGATCTCGTTGGTTTCGGCGCGGTCGAAATTGTCGACCGTGACGGCGACAGGTTCGGCAAGCGCGGCGCCAGTGGTGGCGAGACCGGTCAGAATGGCGGCAAGGGACAGTCTGGATATCGGCATGGTCACGCTCCTGAGGTTCTGGCGGCAAGTCTAGCCGCCCGGCCACCGGGCCCGGTAACCATTTCCGGCCATGTCGCACCGGATCAGCGGCCCGTCTGGGCCGCGCGCGCCGTGGAGGGTGTCATGCCGGTGACCTGCCGAAAGGCGCGGCCCAGATGCGAGACATGGGAATAACCCACCCGCTGCGATATCTCGGTCAGATCCAGACCGGAGAACAGGATGAGTTCCTGCGCCATGTCCACCCGCACAGCGCGGACAAGATCGCGAAAGCTGGTGCCCTGATCCTCAAGCCGCCGGCGCAGGGTGCGAGCGGACATGTCAAGCTGATGGGCGACCCGCTCAATACCCGGATCGTCCGCCAGACTTGCGCGTACCAGCGCCCGGACTGTCTCGAGCAGAGTCTGCGGCGCCGACCCAAAGGCGTCGCGGGCGACATCGGCCAGGGTCAGATCACCAGTGGCCGGAACGATGCGGCGGGCAAACTCGGCCTCGGGATCGAAGACCAGCCGCAACTCGGGCTGGTCGAACCGGACGTCGCAGCCAAAAAACGCCTCATACCCCGCGGTTTCGCGGGGTTTGGGGAAGTTGAGCGCGACCATGCGGCGGTGGCGGTTGCCGATATAGGAGGTCGCGATGCTGAGCACCACGGCAAGCGCCAGTGTCGCGTAATGCGAATAGCCCGGCGCATTGCGGACGGCTGCGTGATAGGTAAAGCGGAACCCCTGGCCGGTCTGGCCCAGCGATATCCGGTCCAGCGAGGCGTGATAGGCCATCAATTCGCAGGTCATCCGCAAGGCCGCACCAAAGGTGGGGGCAGAGGTCACATAGTCACCAAACGGACCGTAATTGCGGACACTCGCATAGGGCCCGAGGGCGAACAGCAGATTGTCGGTTCCGGCGATTCCGGCGATCCGGTTCAGAAAGAGCAACTCGTCCAGCTGCGAGATGTAGAGGCGCGGATTGTCGAGCGCCTCGGCAGGCAGATCGCACTCCGCCAGCGCGCGCCGGGCGGCAGCGCGGCCTGCGCTCTGCGCCAGCCCCGCGTCAAGACCATGCAGCGTGCGCGACGAGATGAAGGGTCTGAGCATGTCTATCCCGGATGGACACGCCGAACGGCGCGTCGGTCCGAGTGTGCCCCATTCGCGGGCGCAGGTCACGCGTTTGTTAAAATGGCCCGCGTCAGCGGATCAGGCGTATTTCTCCAGAAACGCCTCTGCCCGCAGGCTGCGGAAATCGGGCAGCGCGGCGCGCAGGCGGGCATGGTCCCAGTCCCACCAGGCCAGCGCCATCATCCGCTCGGCCACGTCCTCGGGGTAGCGGCGACGGATCAGCCGCGCGGTATTGCCGCCGACGATGGTATAGGGGGCCACGTCCCTGGTCACGATACTGCCCGAGGCGATCACCGCGCCATGGCCGATGGTGACCTCGGGCTTGATGATGGCGGCGTGACCGATCCAGGTGTCATGGCCGATGGTGGCGGTGCGACCGGCGCGATGGGCGAACCAGTCTGCATCGTGTTCGGCATCGTCCCAGTAATCGGCCGAACGATAGTGGAAATGATGCAGCGAAGCCTTTTCCATCGGGTGATCGGTGGCGCCGATACGGGTGAAGCTGGCGATATTGGCAAACTTGCCAATGCGGGCATTGGCGATGTCGCAAGTGCGGTCGCAATAGCTGTAGTCGCCCCATGTCGTGTTGGTCAGGCGGCTATTGGCGCCGATCTCGACATAGGCGCCAAAGCGGCTGTCGGTGATCTGGCAACCGGGGTGCAGGAAGGGGGCTTCGGCGCTGAGACGGGCCATCGGTTTGGGTCCTTGCTAGGATCAGGGCAGCAGGAGCGGATCAGGCTGGAGCGCGGCGCGCCGTTTGCGAGGCTTTGCCGCCTCGCCCCGGATCAGGCGGGCACGCAGCCAGCCCGACAGCCAGTCCATCAGCATCACCATCAGCACGATGAGCACGATGTAATAGGCGACCTCTTCCCAGTCCTTCTGGGTGATGATCGCCTGGGTCAGCAACAAGCCGATGCCGCCGCCGGTGATCGCCCCGATGATGGTGGCGCTGCGGGTGTTGGATTCGAGGAAGTAGAGCACCTGGCTGAGCAGCACCGGGGTGATCTGCGGGATCACGCCAAAGCGGTAGCGCTGCGCGGCATTGGCGCCGGTGGATTGCACGCCCTCGATCTGCTTGGCATCGACGTTTTCCAGCGCCTCGGAGAAGATCTTGCCAAAGGTGCCGCTGTCGGTGACCAGGATCGCCAGCGCGCCGGTCAGCGGGCCGGGGCCGAAGGCGCGGGCCAGCACCACGGTCCAGATCAGCGCATCGACCCCGCGGACGAAGTCGAAGATGCGGCGCACCGCAAAACGGACCGGCGCCAGCGGGTTGAAGTTGCGCGCGGCAAGAAAGGCCAGCGGCAAGGCGATGATGGCGGCGCCAAAGGTGCCGAGAAAGGCCATCAGGATGGTCTCGCCAATGGCCCAGGCCACGTCGCCATGCCGCCACATGGCATTGTTCCAAAAGTCGTGCCAGATCGCCCCCGCCTCGCCATTGGCCGCACGGCGGGCCAGTTCTGCGGGGGACAGGCCGTGATAGGGGCTGTCGAGGGTGAACCAGAACAGTTCCCACCCCGCGAAGTAGCGGAACACTTCCGACCGGTTGCGGGTCACCGTCAGGCGCCCGGCCTCGGTGGTGACGCTGATGCGGTTTTTCGACTGGTTGATCCAGTCGGGCACCTCGCCCGGCGGCAGTTCGGTGACCACGCCCTGTGTGCGGGTCGGTGTGGCGCGCAGGGTGCCATAGCCGGGGATGTCATATTCCACCGTCTCGGGGCCAAAGCGGACGATATGGCCGCCCGTGAGGTCGATGACGGTGGTCTCACCCAAGGCGACCCATTCGGGTGCCTGCCCGTCGGACCAGGTGCCCTTGCGCTCGCCCTCGACCGCGACGGACACCGCGCCCGAGCGGTTGTCGCGGGTGACATGGGTCTTGTAGCTGTAGCTGTCGGCCACCAGCGTGCGGCCGTTGTCCCAGTTGGCCCGCGCGGCCAGCCCCGGCATGTCGAAGGCGAAGAAGATATAGGCCAGATAGGCCAGTACCAGCGCAGGCAGGCCAAAGCCCAACAGCCGCTTGCGGGTGAAAAGACGGTCGGCCTGATGTTTCAGGTGGATCAGGTCCAGATCGGTGGTGGCGGTGCTCATGCCGTGACCCCTGCCCGGGCGCCATGGGTCAGACGGGCGCGCAGGCGGTCCGAGATCTGATCCACCGCAACGATGGTGACAAAGAGAAGAAGGAAGATCGCCGCCGCCTCGTCATAGCGCCCCTGGCCCCAGGACATGGCATTGCGCAGCTCATAGCCGATGCCGCCTGCGCCCACAAAGCCGAGGATGGCCGAGGCGCGGATGTTGATCTCAAAGCGCAACAGCGCATAGCTGACGAAATTGGGGCCCACTTGCGGGATCACGCCCAGATACATCCGCTGCGCCCAGTTGGCGCCGGTGGATTCCAGCCCCTCGACCGGTTTCAGCGAGGCATTCTCGGCAACCTCGGAGAAGAGCTTGCCCAGCGCCCCGGCGGTATGGATGGCGATGGCGATCATCGCGGGCACCGGGCCGCCGCCCAGCACAAAGATCAGCACCAGCGCGATGACGATCTCGGGCACCGCGCGGCAGATATCGGCGATGCGGCGAAACAGCGGGATGAGGCGCGGCCAATAGGCCAGACCGCGGGTCGAGAGGAGCGCCAGAACGGTGCCGCCGAGCGCGCCCAACAGGGTGGCGGCAGCGGCGATGTTCAGCGTCTCGACCAGCGCGGGCAGGAAATGCACCAGATGGCCGGGCAGTTGCGCCGATTTCTCCAGCGCCTCGGTCAGAACCTCGGCCGGATAGTCAAGGATGCGCCGCCAGCCATCAACGAATCCGCCCGCGTTGCGGTCGTCGGCGGTGTGGAACCCTGCTGCCATCAGGGAGACGAAGAGGATCAGGAGGATACCGCCATAGACCCGTTTGCGCCGTGTAAGCGCGGTATAGTCCTCGCGGATGCGGGCAAGCTCGCCTTGCCCGGCGGTGAGGTCTGTCATGGAATGCTCCCGATGCAGGAACGGGGCCCGCTTGGCGCGGACCCCGCCTGAAGAATGAACCCGGATCAGTTCGACTTGAGCTTGCGCGCCTCGATGATCACCTGATAGGCGTCATGGGTGATCGGCATGAACCCCTTGGCATCGCCCTGCAGCACGCCATAGGCGCACTCCTCGTCCATCGACTTGAGCGAGGCCAGGAGGCCGGTCATCTTGACCTTGACGTCGGCGGGCAGCGCCTTGCGGACGACAAACGGGCCTTCGGGGATCGGTTTCGACTGCCAGATCTGCACCAGGTCGTTCATGTCGACCAGACCGGCATCGACCGCCTTGCGCAGCGCGCCCGAGTTGAACCCGTCTTCCCACGCGCCCAGACCGTCGGCCCAGGTCACGCCGCCGTCAACCTCGCCATTGCCGACCGCGACGATGGTCTGTTCATGGCCGCCGGTGAACTTGACCTCACCGAAATAATCGCCCGAGGTCATGGAGGCGCCGGTTTCCTGCGGGATCTCGATCGAGGGTATCAGGAAGCCGCTGGTCGAGTTCGGATCGCCAAAGCCGAAGACCTTGCCCTTCATGTCCGCCAGCGAGGTGATGCCGCTGTCCTTGCGGGCGAACCCGATGGAGTAGTAGCCGTAACCGCCGTCATTGTTGACCTTGACCAGGATCGGCTCGACCGCCTCGGGGTCGCTCAGATAGGTCTTGGCATAGCCCGAGGCGCCCAGCCAGGCCATGTCGATGGTGCCGCCCAAGAGGCCCTGAATGACACCGTTGTAGTCGGCGGGGGCAAAGAGCTTGGTCTCGACACCCAGCAGTTCCTCGGCCTTTTCGCGCAGGCACTCGTTGGAATTCAGACGGTCCTGGGCGTTTTCGCCGCCCAGGATGCCGATGCGGAATTCGGTGATCTCCTGCGCCAGCGCCGGGGTGGCAAGGGCGGTGGTGGCCGCCAGAACTGCAACAAGCTTTTTCATCTCTGATATCTCCGGTTGGTTGGTCCGGCCCATCCCAAGGCCGGGATTGCGGTGGAAAAGGGTCAGGCCGTGGCCCCGGCGCGCCGCGGCACGGGATGCGGGGCATCGAGCGTGTCGATCTCTGTCGAGGTCGCGGCCTCGGAAAAGCTGGCATCGGCGCCATAGATCTCGCGCGCGACACCGGTCGTCAGTTGCTCGGGCAGCCCGTCGAACACGATGCGCCCGTCGCGCATGCCGATGACACGGTCGCAATAGCGGCGCGCGGTATCCAGCGTGTGCAGGTTGGCGATGACGGTGCGGCCGTCCTCTTCGTGGATGCGTCGCAGGGATTGCATGACCACTTGCGCATTCATCGGGTCGAGCGAGGCGATGGGTTCGTCAGCAAGGATGATCGCCGGGTCCTGCATCAGGGCGCGGGCGATGGCGACGCGCTGTTGCTGGCCGCCCGACAGCGCCTCGGCCCGTTTGGCCGCATGAGCCGCGATGCCGAGCCGGTCGAGAATGTCGATGGCGCGGTGGATATCCTCGGTCGGGTAGAGGTTGAACATGGTGGCCAGCGTCGAGCGGCGGTTCAGCGTGCCGTGCAGCACGTTCGAGACCACATCCATGCGCGGCACCAGATTGAACTGCTGAAAGATCATCGCGCATTGCGCCTGCCAGGCGCGTTTTTCGGCGCCGCGCAGGCGGGTGATGTCGCGGCCCTGAAACAGGATGCGGCCGTCACTGGCATCACTCAGCCGGTTGATCATCCGCAACAGCGTCGATTTCCCCGCGCCCGAGCGGCCGATGATGCCGATCATGCAGGGCTTGTCCACATCCAGCGTCGCGGCATTCACCGCGATATTGTCGCCGAACCGTTTGGTCAGTTTGTCGATCCGCAGCACGTGTTTCCCCCGGTCTTGTCGAGGGGGGTGCTAAGCCTGCCAGACGAAGCCGATATGTCAGGGGGGTGAAAGTTTTGTAACGCGCCCCGGCCCGCGCCCAAGGTTCCGGCGCAGGACATCCAGCACCGCGCGGGTACGGGCGGGCAGATGTGCCCGGTCGGGGTAAAGCGCCCAGACGCCGGTGTCGAAGCCGGTCGCGGTGACCTGATGGTCGGGAAAGAGATCGACCAGCGCGCCGCTTGCCAGCGCCTCGGCCGCCAGCCAATCGGCCAAGAGCGCGGGCCCGAGACCGAGGAGCGCCGCCTCGCGCAGTGCCAGCGCGCCCGAAAGGATCAGGGTGCCGTTGATGGGCACCTCTTCGGTCTCTCCCCGGGTGTCGCGGAACAGCCAGCGGGTGCGGAACTCGGGCAAGGCCATGCGCAGGCAGTCGTGCCGGGAAAGGCCCGTGGGATGCTCCGGGGTGCCGTGTTGCGCCAGATAGCCGGGGGTCGCGCAGACATGGTAGCGGGTCCGCATCAGCCGGGTCGACATCAGGTCGCCGCGTGGCACAGGCGCGAGGCGCAGGGCCAGGTCGATATGCTCGGCCACCAGATCGCGGGGAGCGTCGTCAAGCAGAAGCTCCAGCGTGATCTCGGGACAGGCCCGGCGCAAGGCGGGCAGATGCGGCAGCACGCAGACCTGCCCGAAAGCGGTGGAAGTGGTGAGCCGCACAGGACCGCGCAGCACGCGGTCGGCCCCTGCAGCGGTGTCACGGGCGGCCTCAAGCGCCTCGACCAGCGGTTCGATCCGGGTCAGGTAATCCTGCCCCGCCTCGGTGACCGACAGCCGCCTTGTGCTGCGATGGAACAGGCGAAAGCCCAACCTGTCCTCGGCCCCGGAAAGCAGGCGCGAGAGCACCGACGGATCAGTGTCGAGCACGCGGGCCGCACCGGCAAGGCTGCCCTGCCGGGCGATCAACAGGAGGGTTTTCAGGGTATCCGTATCCATTCATGCAGATTTTGCACGAACATGATGGGAAAGACAGTATTTTTCCGCATCATTCGCCCGCCTAGTGTCTGCCCAGCATAGCGGGAGAAGAGACATGACCGATCTGACAGGACAGACCGTGGTGATCACCGGCGCAAGCCGGGGTATCGGCGCCGCCACAGCGCGCCATTTTGCGGGTCTCGGGGCTCAGGTGGCGCTGCTGGCGCGCGATGGCGCGGCGCTGGAGGCGCTGGCGGGCGATATTGGCAATCAGGCGCTGGCCCTGCCCTGTGACATGGGCGACTGGGCGGCGGTCGCGGCGGCGGTTGCGGCGACAGAGGCGCGGTTTGGCCCAATCCACGTGCTGATCAACAATGCCGGGCTGATCGACCCGATCGCCCGGCTGGCCGACAGCGACCCGAAGGACTGGGGCCGGGTGGTCGATGTGAACCTCAAGGGTGTCTATCACGGGCTGCGCGCGGTGCTGCCGGGGATGCTGGCCACCGGGGGCGGCACGGTGTTGAACCTGTCCTCGGGCGCGGCCACCTCGGCGCTGGAGGGGTGGAGCCATTATTGCGCCACCAAGGCGGCGGTGCTGGCGCTGACCCGCTGCGCCGACCGCGAGTATCGCGATCAGGGCATCCGGGTGATCGGACTGAGCCCCGGGACAGTTGCGACCGGGATGCAGGTGCAGATCCGCGCCTCGGGGATCAACCCGGTCAGCCGGATGGACCCTTCGGCGCATATACCGGCCGATTGGGTGGCACAGGCGCTGGCCTATCTCTGCGGTCCGGGGGGCGATGCGCATCGGGGGACCGATTTCTCGCTGAAGACGGCCGAGGGTCGGGCCGAGGCGGGTCTGAGCTGACCCTACCCATCGGCGACGAGAGCCTGTATAGGGCGGGCGACTCTGTTTCCACCGTGAGGCCGCCATGAGCTTTGACCGCAAGATCAAGATCGCCCCGTCGATCCTGTCCGCCGATTTCGCCAATTTCGGCGCCGAGATCCGCGCCATCGAGGCCGAGGGCGCCGATTGGGTGCATGTGGACGTGATGGACGGCCATTTCGTGCCGAACCTGACCTTTGGCCCGATGGCGGTCAAGGCGTTCCGCCCGCATGTGAAGACGGTGATGGATGTGCATCTGATGATCGCGCCGGTCGATCCCTATATCGACGCCTATGCCGACGCGGGCGCCGATGTGCTGACCGCCCATGTCGAGGCCGGCCCGCATATCCACCGCACGCTGCAAGCGATCCGGGGCGCGGGGATGAAGGCGGGCGTGGCGCTGAACCCCGGCACCCCGGCCGAGGCGGTGGCGCATCTGCTGGATCTCACCGACCTCATCTGCGTGATGACGGTGAACCCGGGCTTTGGCGGCCAGAAATTCATCGACATGACCGCCAAGATCGCCCGCCTGCGCGAGATGATCGGCGACCGGCCCGTGCATATCGAGATCGACGGCGGCGTTGACCCGAAGACCGCGCCGCTGGTGGCGCAGGCCGGGGCTGATGTGCTGGTCGCGGGTTCGGCGGTGTTCCGGGGCGGTTCGGTCGACAATCCGGGCGTTTATGGCCAGAACATTGCCGAGATCCGCGCCGCCGCCGAAGGCGTCTGGGCCTGACGCCTCGGCAAGCGGCGCGCTCCCGCCCGTCGTTGGCGTTTTCTGACGAAAACACCGCCTCCCGTTGGGCCGGGCGCCGCGTGATGCGCGGCGATGGGGGCGCTGCCCCCGGCACGGCCAGCCGTGCCTCCCCCGGAGTATTTTGCAGCGAAATGAAGGAGGAGCGGGCCCTTTGGCGCTTCTTTCTGGTCCACAATACTCCCGCCGGAGGCATGGGCGGCCCCATTTGGGGCGCCCATTTGGGCCCTTGGTCGTGATCAATCGAGTTGATCGGCGAAATGGTCGAGCAGTTTGTGTTTGAGGATCTTGCCGGTGGGTGCGGCTGGCAACGCCGTGGCGACGACGATCTGGCTGGGGCGTTTGTAGCCCGCTAGCCGCGCGGCGGCGAAGGCCCGCAACTCGTCAGGGTCGGGGGTGGCGCCAAGTGCAACCTGAACAAAGGCGACCACTTTTTCATCGCCCGCAACCATGCGCCCCACCACCGCCGCCTGGATCACCTGCGGGTGGTCGTTCAGCGCCGCCTCGACCTCGGGCGGGTAGACGTTGAAACCGCCGTGGATGATCAGCTCCTTGCTGCGCCCCGCGATATGCAGGTTGCCATCGGCATCATGGCGGCCCAGGTCGCCGGTGCGGAACCATCCGTCTTGCAGTGCGGCCTCGGTCGCCTGCGGGTTGCGGTAATAGCCCTTCATCACATGCGGGCCGCGGGTCAGCACCTCGCCCACGCCATCGCCACCGCCAGTAACCGCCTCGTCCAGCCGGACCTCGACCTGCGGCAGGGGCTTACCGACCGAGATATCCGGCAGGCCGATCCGGTTGCGCGTGGCCGAGACGCCGGCGGTGGTCTCGGTCAGGCCATAGCCGTTTTGCAGGGCGACGCCATAGAACGCCTCGGCCTTGCGTTTCCACGCAGGGTCGAGCGGCGCCGCACCCGAGGAGGTATAGCGCAGCGTGCCGCCCGGTAGATGATCATATCCCTGTTCGCGGGCGTATTGCATCAAGAGCGCATGCATCTGCGGCACGGCGGAAAACAAGGTCACGCCCGAGGTCAGCGCCGCATAGCTGCGCGCGGCGGTGAAGCGCGCATCGAGCCGTACCGGCGCGCCGATATAGCTGGCCGCCGTCACCACCGAGGCGAGGCCAAACACATGGGTGACCGGCAGCACGCCATAGATCACGTCGTCCGGCGTCATGCCGCGCAGTTCCGCCGAACTGCGGCCGCCGAAGCGCAGGTTGCCATGGGTCAGCATCACCCCCTTGGGTGTTCCAGTGGTGCCGGTGGTGAACAGCATCACCGCCACATCGCTCAGCACCGGATCAGGGTTGCTGGGGCAGGGTGTGACCAGATGCATCCGGCCAAAGGCGCCTTCGATCGGATGCGCGCCCAGACGCACGGCATGGGCGGCGGCATCCGTCGATATGTCCGAGGCGCAGAGGATCGCGGCGGGTTCGGTATGGGCGACGATCTTGTCCACCTCGGGCCCGGTCTGGCGCGCGTTGATCGGCACCGCGCAGGCCCCCAGCCGCGAGACGGCAAAGAGGGCGGCCACCACCGCACAGCAATTCTCGGCCAGGATCATCACCCGGTCGTTGGCCTGCACGCCCTGGGCGGCAAGCACATCGACCAGCGCCGAAATGGCGCGGTCCAGATCGCCATAGCTCCAGTCAGCGCCGCCGCTGTCGGAAAACGCGGGCGCGTCGGGGCGGCTGGCGATCTGTGCGCCGGGGTAGTCGTGCCATTTCTCCATCGCCTGATCCCCTGTTGCCCGGTCAGAACCGGGGCTTGCGCTTGTCCAGAAAGGCCGCGATCCCTTCGGCAGCCTCGTCCCCGCCCGCCGCGCGCGCCATGGCGTCGCGCTCGGCATCCAGTTGCTGCGCCTCGCTCGCTTCATAAGCTTCCGCCACCAGTCGCCGGATCACGCCTTGGGCGCCGCGCGGCCCCTGTGCCAGCGCATCGGCCAGCGCATGGGCCTGCGTCTCGGCCTCACCCGGCGACGCCAGTACGTTGACCACCCCCAGTTCGGCCATGCGCTCAGCTGTGACCGGTCGGGCCAGGAGGCACATCTCCATCGCGAGTTGCCGGGGCAGCATCCGCGCGAGCGCCGAGGTGAGGCCAGCATCGGGCACCAGCCCCGCCTTGACATAGGCGGCGGTGAATTTCGCACCCTCGGCCGCGACCAACAGGTCGCAGGCCAGCGCCAGCGAGGCGCCAGCGCCCGCGGCACCGCCTTCGACCGCTGCGATCACCGGTACCGGGCAGGCGCGGATGGCGCGGATCAGGTCGTGCAACAGATCGACCTTGCCGCGCCGTTCGGCCTCGCTCAGCTGGCGCCGTTCGATCAGCACGTTCAGGTCGCCGCCTGCGCAAAAGAACCCGCCTTCGGACGACAGGATCACCGCGCGAATGCGCGGTTCCACCGCCTGTTCCATTGCCTCGGCAATCGCGGCATAAAGATCGGGCGACAGCGCGCCGCGCCGGGCGCTGTTCATGTTGACCACGACCAGCCGGTCGCCCCGGTCATCCACGCGCGCCAGCGTCATGTCTTCTTCCTCAGGCTGCCGCGTTTGAACACGCCCGCCGCCGTGGCCAGCAGGCGGCCGTCCTCGTCGCGCAACTCGCCGTTCACATAGGCCAGCGTGCGGCCATTGCCCGACGGGATGCCCACCGCCGTCACCCGGCCGCCCCGCGCGGCCGCCACGAACTGCACGTTGAGCGAGACGGTGACCACCGGGATCGGATCCTCGGGCCGGAACATCGCCGATGCGGTCTGGCCACAGGCCACGTCCAGCAGCATCGACACCAGTCCGCCATGCAGGATGCCGTGATAGTTCAGGTGCTGTGGCCCAAGGTCCAGGTGACAGGCCCTGCTGACGCCGGTCCGGTCATGGTCCAATTCGTAACCCACCATCGACTGGCAGCCGGATTTCTCGCGGGTCCAGGATGCGGACAGGTCAGGCGGCGCTGAGGGCAATGAACCGCTCCAGATGGTAATCGGCATCGCCGAACCGGTGATCGGCCATCACGATGCGCTTGGCGATATGGGCCAGCTCGTATTCCTGCGTCATCGCGATACCGCCATGCATCTGGATCGCCTCTTCGGCCACCAGCCGGCCCACCCGCGCGATCAGATTGCGGGCGGCGGCGATCTGGCGGTCGCGGTCGGCGCTGTCGAGGTGGCCGCTCGCATTGATCAGGGCCGAGCGCGCCTGTTCCAGCTCGATCAGCATGTCGGCGAACCGGTGTTGCAGCGCCTGAAACGTGCCGATGGGACGGCCAAACTGCTTGCGCGTCATCAGATAGCCGCGCGTCAGTTCCACCGCGCTTTGCATCGCGCCCACGCATTCGGCACAAAGCGCCACATTGGCGGCGGCAATCGCATCCATCAGCGGCGCCAGCCCGGCCCCCGCCGCGCCCAACCGCGCCGACTGCGGCAGGTGGACATTGTCCAGCGTCACCTCGGCGGCGCGTCCTCCTGCCAGCATCGGATAGCCATGCAGCGTCACGCCCGGCGTGCCTGCGGGCACAAGGAACAGCGAAATACCGTCCAGGTCAAAGATCCCGCCGCTTTCGCGGGCCGAGACGATCAGGTGGCCGGCAGCTTCGGCATTCACCACCACCGCCTTGCGACCATTCAGCACGATCTCGTCACCGTCAACGCGTGAGGTGGTCTCCACCCGCGTCAGGTCATAGCGGCTGGCCGGTTCGCCATGGGCCAGCGCCAGATGCGCCGCCCCGCCGATGATCTCCTCCAGCAGGCCGCGCTGAGTATCGTCTCCCAGCGCCGCGATCAGACGTCCGCCCAGAATGGCACTGTCCAGCATCGGCTCGACCACGCCCGCGCGGCCCAGTTCCTCGAACACGGTGGCAATGTCGAAACCGGCGCCGCCAAACCCGCCGTCCTCCTCGGAAAACAGCGCCCCGATCACGCCCAGTTCCGCCAGCCCGGCCCAGATCTCCGCGCTCATGCCGCTGTCACTGTCCAGAATCGTATTGCGAACCGAGGTTGTGTAACGATCAGCCAGATAGCGGCGCAGGGTATCCTGCAACATCTGGCGTTCTTCGGTCAGGTTGAAATCCATATCCCTCAGCCCCCCATCTTGACCTTGGCGATGATCCCGCGCTGGATCTCGTTCGACCCGCCAAAGATCGACAGTTTGCGGTTGTTGAAATAATGCGCCGCCACCGGCCCGGCATAGTCGGGGCCAATGGGCGCATTGTCGCCCTCGACCGCTTCCGAGGCGAAGGGCATCGCATAAGGCCCCACCGCGCGGCGGGTCAGGTCGTTGATCTCTTGCCGGATGATGGTGCCCTTGACCTTGAGCATCGAGCTTTCGACGCCCGGCGCCTGGCCACTGGCGGCCTGGCTGATGATGCGCATGTTGGTGGTGGCCATCGCCATCAGGTCGATCTCGATCTGGGCCAGACGGGCGGCGAAATGCGGGTTCTCGATCAAGGGGCGACCGTTGGCCGTCTCGATCCGCGCGATACGCTTGACCGCGTCCAGCCCCGCCTGGCTGAAGCCCACGCCCGCGATATTGGTGCGCTCATGGGTCAGCAGGTACTTGGCATAGGTCCAGCCCTTGTTCTCCTCGCCCACCAGATTCTCGACCGGCACCCGCACGTCGTCAAAGAAGACCTCGTTCACCTCGGGCGTGCCGTCCAGCAGCACGATGGGGCGCACGGTGATGCCCGGCGTGGTCATGTCGATCAGCAGGAAACTGATGCCCTCCTGCTGCTTGGCCTCGGGGTCGGTGCGGACCAGGCAAAAGATCCAGTTGGCGTATTGGCCCAGCGTGGTCCATGTCTTCTGCCCGTTGACGACATAGTGGTCACCGTCCCGCACCGCGCGGGTTTTCAGCGAGGCCAGGTCGGATCCGGCGCCGGGCTCGGAATAGCCCTGACACCACCAGTCCTCGCCCGACAGGATGCGCGGCAGGTAATGGTCCTGCTGTTCCTTGGTACCGAATTTCTGCAACACCGGCGCCAGCATCGACAGGCCAAAGGGCACGATGCGGGGCGCATAGGCGGCGGCGCATTCCTCTTCAAAGATGTGCCGCTGCACCGCGTTCCACTCGGCCCCGCCAAACTCGCGCGGCCAGTTATAGGCCAGCCAGCCGCGCGCGTTCAGCGTGGCATGCCATTTCTCATGGCCTTCCTTGCCCAGGCTGATGCCGCGGCGCACCTTGTCGGACACGTCCACCGGCAGGTTTTCGGCCAGAAAGGCGCGCACCTCGGCGCGAAACGCCTTTTCCTCGTCGCTGTAGTTCAGGTCCATATCCGCTTTCCTCCCTTGCCGCCCGTTTCGGGCGGCTTTGCCCGACGCCCCGCGCCGGGCCGCGTCCGGGCGGGCCTCGATGGCCCGCCCGGACGCACATGCCCGCTCAGAAAATCTCGAACAGTCCGGCCGCGCCCATGCCGCCGCCGATGCACATGCTGACCACGCCCAGCTTGGCGCCGCGCCGCTTGCCTTCCAGCATCAGATGACCGGTCATCCGCGCGCCCGTCATGCCGAACGGGTGACCAATGGCGATCGAGCCGCCGTTCACGTTGTATTTTTCCGGGTCGATGCCCAGCTGGTCGCGGCTATAGAGGCACTGGCTGGCAAAGGCCTCGTTCAATTCCCACAGGTCGATATCGTCGACCTTCAGCCCGTGCCGCTCCAGCAGGCGCGGCACCGCGAACACCGGCCCGATGCCCATCTCGTCCGGCTCACAGCCCGCCACACAGAACCCCTTGAACGCGCCCAGCGGTTCCAGCCCCCGGCGCTCGGCCTCTTTCGCCTCCATCAGCACCAGCGCCGCGGCACCGTCCGACAGTTGCGAGGCATTGCCGGCGGTCACGAAATTGCCCGCGCCCCGCACCGGCTCCAGCCCCGCCAGACCCTCCAGCGTGGTCGAGGGGCGGTTGCATTCGTCGCGGTCCACGGTGACCTCGTGCATCGAGATTTCGCCGCTGTCCTTGTCCTTCACCGCCATCTTGGTTTGCATCGGCACGATCTCGTCGGCGAACTTGCCCTCGGCCTGCGCCGCCGCGATGCGCTGCTGGCTGCGCAGCGAATACTCGTCTTGATACTCGCGGCTGAGGCCATAGCGCTGTGCCACGATATCCGCCGTCTCGATCATCGCCATGTAGATGGCGGGCTTGTGCTCCTGGATCCAGGCCTCGGGCGCCGGGCGCGTCTTGGGCTGCACCATCGAGATGCTCTCGACCCCGCCTGCCACCATCGGACCCGACCCACCCTCGGTGATCGCCTGCGCCGCCAGGGCCACGGTTTGCAGGCCAGACGAGCAGAACCGGTTCACCGTCATGCCCGATGCGGTGATCGGCAGGCCTGCGCGAATGGCGATCTGGCGGCCGATATTGCTTCCGGTCTCACCCTCGGGGAACCCGCAGCCGATGATGCAATCCTCAATCTCCGAGCCATCCAGCCCCGCGCGCGACACCGCCGCCTGAACCGCATGGCCACCCATGGTGGCCCCGTGGGTCACGTTGAACGACCCGCGAAAGGACTTCGCCAGCCCGGTCCGGGCGGTGGATACGATAACGGCTTGTTTCATGACACGGCTTCCTTGTTCAGATCGTCGAAAGAGCGGCCCTCGGCCACCAGTTGTTCCAAGAGCGGCGCGGGTTGCCAGAAATAGGCATCCTCCGCCGCCCAGCGTTTGATATCGGCCAGCAGTTCCGGCAGGCCCTGCATATCGGCCCATTTCAGCGGCCCGCCGCGATAGCGCGGAAAGCCGTAACCGTAGAGCAGGGTCACATCCACATCGAGCGGACGGCGCGCGATGCCCTCGCCCACCACCTTGGCTGCCTCGTTGACCATCGCCGCCATGTAGCGGCGCACGATCTCGTCCTTGCTGAACGCGCGCGGGGTGATCCCCTGCTGGGCGCGCTCCGCCTCGATCAGCGGCATCACCTCGGGGTTCGGCACGCGTGCCTTGGCACCGGCGGCATAGTCGTAATAGCCCTTGCCGGTCTTCTGGCCAAAATGACCCGCCTCGCACAGCTTGTCGGCATAGGCGCTGTCGCGGGCGCGCGGGTCCAGCGCCTCGGCCCGCTTGCGCTTGCGCACCGCCCAGCCGATATCCAGCCCGGCCAGGTCGGCCACTGCGAACGGACCCATGGCAAATCCGAACTCTTCCAGCGCCTCG
This sequence comes from Ruegeria alba, assembly GCF_022321465.1. Lineage (NCBI taxonomy): Bacteria > Pseudomonadati > Pseudomonadota > Alphaproteobacteria > Rhodobacterales > Roseobacteraceae > Ruegeria > Ruegeria alba. Next base: position 68,218 of record NZ_JAKOEM010000014.1, read on the forward strand.
TCGATCTCATAGGGCGATGCCCCGTCCAGGATCATGTGATCGGCGCAGGTACGATAGACCGACAGGATGCGGTTGCCGATGAACCCGTCACAGACCCCGGCCCGGACCGAGACCTTGCCCAGCCGCTTGCCAAGCGCAAAGCCGGTGGCCGCCACATCGGGCGCGGTCTCGTCGGCAATGACGACCTCCAAAAGCTTCATCACATGCGCGGGCGAGAAGAAATGCAGCCCCAGCACATCCTGCGGCCGACTCGTCACCGCCGCGATCTGGTTGATATCGAGATACGAGGTGTTCGAGGCCAGCACCGCACCCGGCTTGCACACGGCGTCAAGCTTGGTGAACACCTGCTTCTTGACCTCCATGTCCTCGAACACCGCCTCGATCACCAGATCGGCCTCGGAAAGCGCCGCGTAATCGGTGGCCAGCGTCAGCGCCTTGGTGGTCAGGGTGTCGAACTGCTGCGATGTCAGCTTGCCGCGTTTCAGCGCACCCGACAGATTGCCCTCGATCCGGCCCTTTGCGGCCTCGGCGGCCTCGGGCGTCATCTCCAGCATGGTGACCGTCAACCCCGACAAGAGCGCGGCGGTGGCGATACCCGCCCCCATGGTGCCGCCGCCGATGACGCCGATCGCGGCCAGCGGGCGCGGCGCCACACCTTCCAGTTCCGGCAGCTTGCCCACCGCGCGGTCGGCGAAGAACGCATGGATCAGCCCCTCGCGCTGGTCCGAGTTCATGAGCTCCATGAACAGCTCACGCTCGCGCTTCAGCCCGGCGGCAAAGCTCTCGGCCTCGCACGCCGCCTGCACCGCCCGCACGGCAGTTGCGGGCGACAGCTGGCCCCGGCCCTTTTTCAGCACGGCGGCATAGACCGCGTCGAAATCGACCGGCGCGGGCGCGGGCATTTCACCGACCGGGCGGCGCGAGGCACCCTCGTCCAGCAGTTCGCGCAGGTAGCTCAGGCCGATCTCGCGCGGCTCACCCTCGGCAACGCGGTCGATCACCCCCAGGCGCAGCGCCTCGTCGGCGCGCACATGGCGACCGGTGGTGATCATATCGAGCGCCGCCTCGACCCCGGCGACGCGGGGCAGGCGTTGGGTGCCACCTGCGCCCGGCAGGATGCCCAGATGCACCTCGGGCAACCCGACCTTGGCTTGCGGTACCGCGATCCGGTAATGGGTGGACAGCGCCACCTCGAGCCCGCCGCCCAGCGCGGTGCCGTGCAGCGCCGACACGACAAGCAGCGGCGAGGCCTCGATCCGGTTGCACAGCTCGGGCAGGTGCGGTTCCTTGGGCGGCTTGCCGAATTCACGAATATCGGCCCCGGCAAAAAAGGTCCGCCCGGTGCCATAGATCAGTACCCCGCGCGCACCCTCGGCCTCGGCCCGGTCAAGCCCGTCGGCCAGCCCCTGACGCACCGCGTGGCCCAGCGCATTGACCGGCGGATTGTCGGCCGCCAGAATGACGATATCTCCAACGCGTTCGTATCCGATGGCCTCGGGCATGGGGCCTCTCCTCCCTGTTTCAATCTGCGAAATGGCGTTCCGCGCGCTGGCAGGGTGATCCGCCGCGCATCCGAGATCAAGGGGGAATGGCCAAAGCGACGTAGGGTCCGGTTGGAGTCCGACGCCGCGCGGATGCGGCCCTAGAACAGGTCCTTGAGCGCGCGCAGCCGCTTGGCATGGCGGGCGCGCACCAGCTTGAACCGGTCCTTGACGAAGCGCCCGCGCCGCCGTCCCAGCATCTGGCCGAACCGGTGCCCCGATTTCAGCGCGCCCCGTTCGGCGGCCTTGACCTCGGCCCGCTCGCGCAGAACCCGGCGGAAATGGCCGATCAGCACCAGCACGATGGCAAGGAACAGCAGGAATGCGACCGGACGGTCGATGAAATCGAGCGGCTCCTTGACGCGGGCCATGCCAGCGCGCAGCTTGACCTCCATGATACCGCCCAGGACCATGCCGAGGATGATCGGCACCGAAGGCATCGACAGGCGTTTGAGGATATAGCCCAGCACCCCGAACAGCGCGGCCATCACGCAATCGGTGGCCGAATTGCGCAGCGAATAGACCCCGACAAAGCTGAGCGTCAGGATACAGACCCCCAGAAAGCGGTTGGGGATCCGCACCACCTGGATCAGCGACCGGGTGGCGAACAGCAGGAACACCAGAACCAGCACGTTGAGGATGAGGAGCGCGAGGTAGAGCGCCACCACGAAATCCATCTGGTTCTGGAACAGGCCCGGGCCGGGAACCACGTTATGCACGTAGAACACGCTCAGCATCATCGCGGTCAGCGCCTCGCCCGGAATGCCCAGTGCCAAGAGCGGCACCATGGCGGCGGCGGGCACCGCGTTGTTGGCGGTCTCGGCGGCGATCAGCCCTTCGGAAGAGCCATTGCCGAAATCCTGCGGCCGCTTGGACGAGCGCTGCGCATAGGTATAGGACATGAACTGCGCGGTGAACTCGCCGACGCCGGGGATCATCCCCATCACCACGCCGAAACTGGCCGATACCGTCGCCACGCGCGGGTGACGCGCCAGTTCGCGCAGGCCCTGGAACATGCCGCCCCTCAGGCGGGTCATGCGGATTTTCTCATCTTCCGAGGTGAGCAGGACAAAGGCCTGGCTGAGCGCGAACAGGCCCAGCACCACCACGATCAGGTTGATGCCGCCCGACAGGAACGGCTGGTCGAACGTATAGCGCGAGGTGTATTTCACCGGCTCCAGCCCGATCGACTGGATGAAGATGCCAAAGGCCGCCAGCGCGCCTGCGATCAGGGTCTGCCCGCGATGGGCCACCACCATCAGGATGATGCCCAGAAGGGCGGCAAGAAAGATCTCGCGACTGCCGAAATAGGGCGCCACCCGCGCCAGCACCGGCGCGAACAGGATCAGGCAGATCACCGAGAAGATGCCACCGAAGAAACTGGCGGAATAGGCCAGGCTCAGCGCCCGGCGCGGCTCGCCCCGCGCGGTCATCGGATAGCCGTCATAGGTGGTCAGCGCGTTCACCGCGGTGCCGGGCGTGTTGATCAGGATGGCGGGAATCGCGCCGCCATACATGGAACTGCCATAGATCCCCAACAGCACGGTCAGCCCCACGATCGGGTCCATCGAAAAGGTGGCCGGCAGCAGGATGGCGATGGCCACAGCAGGGCCGACACCGGGAATGGCGCCGATCAGGACCCCGCCCACCGAGCCGGTCAGCAGCGCCAGCGCCACGTCCCAGCGCATCAGGATGTCGAGAGCGGAAAGAAGCAGGTCCATCAGAGATACAGGATAAAGAAGCTGCGCAACGCGCCGGGAAGGTATTCGTAGATCGCGCCGCCGGGGATCTTGACCCCCAACAGCCCCTTGAACAGAACCACCACCGCCACCGCGAACAGGATCGACAGGCCCAGCATCCGCCGGTCTCTATAGCCCATCCGCCAGGCCAGCAGCGGCACAAAGACCAGCGTCACCGGCAGATAGCCGATCAGCGGCACCAGCAGCACATAGGCCAGGAACCAGATCGCGAATTCCAGCACCTGCGCCCATTTGCGCAGCTCCCACCAGTCATAGCGGGTCGCCCGGCGCCAGGGCAGCAGATAGAGGTGAACCCCACCCAGCAGCACCATGCCGCCCAATCCGACGGCGGGCCAGAACCGGGGCTGGGCGAACAGCTTGGTCTTGGCGACCCAGCGGGTCTCGGTCCCGATCTGGCCGAGCAGCAGGATCGACACCGCGACAAAGAACAGGGCAAAGATCAGCTGGCCGCGCCGGGGACCGACAAAGCGGCGCTCGCGTTCAGTGGGCATGAGGCAGGGTTCCGGCAGAGAAAGGGGCCGGGGCGCATGGCCCCGGCCCGGTCGGCATCATTCCAGCAGGCCGCCGATACGGGCCATGGTGGCGATGTCATTGTCGATCCGCGCGGCGCTTTCGGCCGCGTCCTGCCAATAGACCAGCGCGCCGGTCTCCTTGGCCACCGCCTGGGCGCGATCGCTCATCATCGATTCCTTGGCGACGGCAACGATCTTGTCGCGCACGTCCTGCGGCGTGTCCTTGGTCACGAAGAGGCCGTTCCAAAGCGCGATGTTCAGATCGGCATCCAGCTCGCCGATGGCGGGCGCATCCGGCACCAGCGGGATACGCTCGTCGGTGATCGAGGTCAGCACCTTGACGCTGTCCAGACAGGGCAGGATCAGTTGCAGCGTGGTGTTGATTACATCCGCATCGCCCGAGGCAAGCGTGTTGCAGTCGAGCGCGTCAAAGGCCGCGTCCGATCCCCATTCGAAACCGGCATTCTTGGCGAACGCCTTCGTCACCTGAGTCGGGGTCAGAACGTCGCCAAAATGGCCCAGCGCCACGTCGTTGGATTTGGCGTATTCGGCCAGTTCCGCCATGCTGCTATAGGGCGCGTCGCCCGAGGTGGCGATGACAAAGGGATAGGTCAGGAAAATCCCCAGCGGGTCGAATTTCGCGGGCGTCAGCGGCGCGATGTCGATCTGGTGGCCCATCACCGGCACCCCGATCACGAAAGAGCCGATAGTATAGCCGTCGGCGGGCGCATTGGCGACCTCGATGGCACCCGGGAAGGGGCCACCGCCACCGCCGGGCTTGTTCACCACGGCTGCCGCGACACCGTATTTCTCCTGGAAATCATCGGCGATCATGCGGGTCAGCACGTCCTCGAGATCGCCCGGCGGCCACGGCACGATGAAATTCACCGGCTTCTCGGGGTATTCGGCTGCGGCCATGCCTGCGCTCAGCGCAATCGCTGCGGTCGCAAGGGCGCCCGCGATCTTGGTCTTGATGGTCATGTTGTCCTCCCAGTTCGGTTTTCTTCCGCAAGTCGGTTCATTATTTGAACCTGTGGTTTAATTACAGATTGACAGGCGAGACTACCATCTGTCAACTATTTCTGCCAAAAGGCGCCCTGAAATCGCGAAACGCCCCTGTTTCGCACAGATCGGTGACGGAAAGGCAGGATGGGAACGGTTTCCAAGGCATTGTCCCTGCTGGCATTGTTCAACCACGGGCGGCTCGAAATGGGCCTGAGCGAGCTGACACGCCTGTCGGGCATGAACAAGGCAACGGTCTATCGGATGATGACCGAGCTTCAGGCGGCGGGATTCGTCGAACAGATGAACGGCGACCGGGCCTATCGGCTGGGTCCCGAAGTGCTGCGGTTGGCCGCTTTGCGCGAGGCAGCGGTGCCGCTGCTGTCGGTGTCGCGCGACGTGCTGCGGCGCCTGTGCGACGAGACCGGAGAGACCTCGCATATGTCGATCCAGCGCAATGGGCAGCTGACCACGCTGACCCATGCCTATAGCAGCCACCACGGCACCCGCGTGGCGATGGAGGATGCCGAGATACTGTCGCTGCATGCCACCGGGTCGGGCCTGGCCTTCCTCGCCTTCTCACCCGAAGAGGTGGTAACGCGCGCGCTGTCGGCACCGCTGGTCAAACACACACCCCAGACCGAAACCGACCCCGAGCGCCTGCGCCATGCGCTGGCCGAGGCACATGAGAGCGGTATCGCGGAATCGGTGGGCGGGTTCGAGGCGGATGTATATTCCCACGCGGCCCCGATCTTTGGCGCCGACCAGCGCCCGATCGGGGCACTGGCGGTGGCGGCGCCCGTGTCGCGGATGACCGCCGAACTCAAGAGCCGCGTGCGCGCCGCACTCAAGGCGGCGGCACTTGACCTGACCCAGCGCACCGGCGGGTTCTGTCCACCGGACTATCCCGGCGCGGCCTAGGGTCAGGCGTCAGGACGCAGACAGGTCCAGACGGTGCGGGTAGATTTCTCCTCTACCTTCGTGAACCCTGCCTGGGTCAGGATACTCTTGCATTCGCGCATGCCTGCGATCTCATAGGCCTCGGGGTGGAATTCCAGCACGATGGCACGGAACTGGCTTAGATCGGCATGGCGCAGCAGTTCCAGTTCGCCGCCCTCGATATCCATGATCAGAACGGTGGCACCGGTCTCGGCACAGACCTCGGCGAAATCGGCAGTGGGCACCTCGACCACGGTCGAGGGCCGCTCGGCCGGGTTGAGAAGCGACGAGCCGAGATAGCTGCTGCGGATGTGAAAGGGGATGGTTTCGGGCCGGTCCGGCGCGCTGATCAGGATCTGGTTGCGCAGACTGATCTTCTTGCCCAGCCGGTTGAGCGCATAAAGCGCCTCGATCTCTGGCACCAGTTCGGGGTTGGCCTCGAACGAGGTCACCGATTTCGGCTTGGCGTTCCTGGCCACCACCGCGCCGACGATGCCAAGCCCGGCGCCGATTTCCAGCACCACGTCCTTGGGGCCGGTGACATGCAGCGCGCCCGCGATTTCCTGCCCCTCATAGCGGGCGGTGTTGATGCGTTCGATCCGGGTCTCGTTGAGAAACCGCGAGGCCGGGACCTTGATGCCCAGACACTCGGCGGCGACGGAATTCGTTTCGGGCACTGCCTTGCCTCACCTTATGCTTGTCTTGCGCGCATCCTGTGTTTCAAGGGGCGAAAAGGCAAGCCTTATGCGGTGTTCGCCTTGGAAAATGAGGCGTCTGCCGCTGGTTTGGGATGCCTCCGGCGGGAGTATATTCAGCAAAGTGAAAGGGGCAGAGCCATGCGCTGAACAGGTGTCGGCAGTTGTCAGGCCTCGGGCACGTGCAAAACCAGCCCGTCGAGATCTGGATGCGCCTCGATCTGGCAACTGAGGCGGCTTCGCGGCTGACGCTCGGCGGCGGTGATGTCCAGCATCGCGTCTTCGAACTCGCCCGGAACGCCGGTCCGCTCGGCCCAGGCCGGATCCACCACCACGTGGCAGGTGGCACAGCTCAGGCAGCCGCCGCATTCGCCGATCACGCCGGGCACGTTGTTGGCCTGCGCCGCCTCCATCAGCGACAGGCCAGGGGCGACCTCGGCCGCAATCTCGCGACCGTCGGCCAGTTTCCAGATCACGCGCATGGCAAGCTCCTCAGATGAAGTAGACATAGAAATCGCGCAGCGCATCGCCTTCGAGATCGCGGGTCTTGCGCACTTCCTTGGCCTTCATGAACACATGGTTGGCGACCAGCTCGGCGCCCACCGCCTGGGCCAGCACGGTGTCACGCTCCAGATCGCGCACCGCGCCGGCCAGGTCGATGGCGGTGCCCTCCTTGGCATCGGTGCTGTCGAACCCGTCGCCGGTCTCCATCGGCGGCAGCGCATGACCGTTCTCGACCCCCAGCCTTGCCGCCTGCAACACGGCGGCAACGGCGGTATAGGGGTTTGACGAGGCATCGGCCATCCGGTGTTCCAGCCGCGCCTTGGCGCCGCCTTCGGAGCTGATGCGGGTGGTGACGTTGCGGTGATCGCCGCCCCAGTTCTGCCAGTACCCCGACAGCGAACCCGGTTGCAGCCGCATGTAGGAATTGGCGGTGGGCGCAATCAGCCCCGCCAGCCCCTTGTGGTGGTGCAAGAGCCCCGCCAGGCACCCACGCGCCAGATCGTTCATATGCTCGGGCCCGCCGCGCGGGCCGGAGGACAGCGCATTGGCGCCGGTCGCATCCTGGAAGGAGAAGTTGATATGCATGCCCGAGCCGCCCGCCTCGGCAATCGGTTTCGGCATGAAGGTCAGCACGATGCCGTATTCCAGCGCGATCTCGCGCGCCATCAGGCGGAACAGCACGATATCGTCCACCGCCTTGAGCGCATCGTCAAAGGTCAGCGTGTATTCGAACTGCGGGCTGTCGAACTCGGCGGTGATCATGTCGAGGGAGAAACCCATCTCCTCGGCCATCGCCCAGATCCGGTCGTTGAACCGCAGCGGATCGGCAAAGGGACCGGTGCCATAGACCACGCCGCCCGGCGCGTCATAGGGCACCAGCCGCCCATTGTCGTCGGCCTGAAGCGCGAAACATTCCAGTTCGATCCCAACCTTGGGGCTGAGACCATGCGCCTGCCAATCGGCCACCGCCCGTTTCAGCGCGCCGCGCGGGCAGAGCGGCAGCGGCTGGTCCTGGTCGTCATAGAGATCGCCCAGAACCACCTTGGTGCCGGTGTGCCAGCTGTCGCGGATATCGTCATGGACCCATTTCAGTTCCATATCCGGCAGCCCCTGCTTCATCATCGCGCCGGGCGCATCCAGCAGGTCGCGGTCGTAATGCACGCCAAAGGTCGAGCGGCAGAACCTGGTGGAACTGTCGGCGATCTTGGAATTGGGCAGGTATTTGCCCCGCATCACGCTGAGATGGTCGCAGAACATCGCGCGCAATCTGTCTTTCATGTCGGGGCTCCTCCCTGTTGAGCCTGTTCTGATGCCGGGTCAGGCGCGGCGGACGGTGACCGGCAGTTCCTTGATCCCGCCCACGAAATTCGAGCGCAGGAACTTGTGCGGTCCGGCCGGTTCGATCGAGCTTAACCGCTTGGCCAGCTCCTGGAACAGCACTTTGACCTCGAGCCGGGCCAGCCACATGCCCAGGCAGACATGCGGTCCACCCTGCCCGAAACTCAGATGCCGGTTCGGGTTGCGGTAGAGATCGACCCGGAACGGGTCGTCGAACACCGTCTCGTCGCGATTGGCCGAAGACCACCAATAAAGCACCTTGTCGCCCGCCCGGATCGTCTTGCCATGCATCTCGTGATCCCGAAGCGCGGTGCGCCGGAAATAGAGCGCGGGCGTCGCCCAGCGGATGATCTCGTCCGGCGCGGTCTCCCAGATGTCGCCGCCCGCCTGCATCTGTTCCAGCAACTCGGGCTGGTGGCACATGGCCTGGATACCGGCGGCGATGGAATAGCGCGTGGTGTCGTTGCCCGCCGCCACCACGAGGCAAAAGAAGTTGCGGAACTCGGTATCGCTGATGACCGAGCCGTCCTTGGACGGTTGCAGGATCATGTGCAGCACGCCCGAGGTATCGCCGGCCTTCTCCTTCTGCTCCATCAGGTCCTTGGCATAGAGGTACAGCTCGGCCCCGGCGGGCGAGTTGAAGGGCATCATCCGGTATTCGTCGGTGTCGAGCTTGTCGAGCACATGGGTGGTGAAATCGGGATCGGTATTGGCGATCAGCGCGTCGCCCTTTTCCACCAGCCAGGGCAGATCGGCATCGGGCAGGCCGACGATGCGGCCCAGCATGCGCATCGGCAGCTGGCGCGCGATTTCCTTGGTGGCGTCGAACGTGCCCTTGTCCAGCACCTCGTCCAGGATATCGACGCAGATCGCCCGGATGTCGTCCTCATACTGCGCCATGGTGGTGCGCGAGAACGCCTTCATCAGCTTCATCCGGGTCTGGCTGTGCTCGGGCGGGTCGGTCTCCTGAAAGGTGCGGCGCGCCAGGTATTCCTCATAGCTCTGATCCTCCATCCGGATGCCGCGGGCCGAGGAAAACACCGCGGTGTTCTTGTTCATCTCGGCAATGTCGGCATGGCGGGTGACCGACCAGAAATCCTGCCCATCGGCATATTCGGTCCAGTGCAGCGGATCCTCGCGACGCAGCCGGGCAAAGGTGTTGTGCGGCGCGCCTCCGGCAAAAGCGTCATGGCTGGTCAGATCGGCATGGCCGTCATCGGTGGGGGTCCAGACCGTCATGTTTTTCACCTTCCCTCATGTCGCGAACATATGTATATTATAAGAGGTCCTAAATATGTAAACGAAAATCTCTTGGGGAAAATCATGCACTTGGCGATCCTGATGACAAATACGGACGAAAGCGATTTCGCCCAACGCCACCCCAAGGACGAGCAGAAATTCGCAGAGCTGATCCAGATGGCGCGCCCCGACTGGACCACCACGGCCTATGTGGTCAAGGACGGGCAGTTTCCGGAAACGCTTGACGGGGTCGACGGGGCGATGATCACCGGCAGCCCTGCCTCGGTATTGGACGACGCGCCCTGGATCGCGCGGCTGCTGGACCTGATCCGGGACATGCACGCGCGCCGCCTGCCGGTCTTTGGCGCCTGCTTCGGCCATCAGGCCATCGCGCTGGCTTTGGGGGGCAGCATCGGGCGCAATCCCGGTGGCTGGGTGCATGGGCTGACCCGCAACCGGATGCTGGAGCGCCCAGACTGGACGCGCGACCTGCCGGACGAGGTCAGGCTTTATGGATCTCACATGGAACAGGTGACCGCCTTGCCACAGGGCGCACGCGTGATTGCCGAAGGGCCGGATTGCCCGGTGACTGGCTTCGTGCTTGGCCAGCATATCTATACCACCCAGCATCACCCAGAGATGACCCATGATTTCGTCGAGGCGCTGACCGAGGAAATGGCCGAGGAGCTGGGAGAAGAGATCTGTGCCCGCGCCCTGGCCTCGCTTGCCCACCCCTCGGATATGGACGCCTTTGCCGAAAGCATCGCGCGCTTCTTCGAACAGGCGCGCCCCGAATAGGGCACACCAGCCCTGCTGCTTCTTTCTGGTCAAAAATACTCAAATCCCGCCCCCTCGGCCGCCGCAACGGCCAGGACAGGCTCACCCCAGCGCGGCCAGCAGGTCCATCACCGTCACCTGATCGAACTGCACATGGCGGATCATCGCCGCCTCGGCTTCCTCGCGCCGCCGGTCAAAGATCAGCGTGGCGATTTCGCGGTGCTCCCGCGCCGAGGCCGGGATTGACCCCGGATAGCTGTAACGCGCCCGGTAATAGGCCAACAGCTTGCGGGCATGGGTCTTGATCATCTCGACCAGATAGGGATTGCCCGCGCCCAGCGCGACGGTCTCGTGAAACTTCAGGTTCAACCGGTAATAGCCGAACGGATCCCCGTCGCCCTTGTCGCGGGCATGGGCCTCGCAGGCGGCCACCACCGCCTCCAGTTCGGCCGCCTGCGCGGCGTTCATGCGCCGTGCGGCAAGCCCTGCCGCCTGCCCCTCCAAGCGGGCGTGAACCTCCAGAATGGCCAGGAACTCTTCCAAGGTCGGCTTGAACACGACCGCGCCCTTGCGCGGCAGCCGGCGGATCAGACCTTGGGTTTCCAGCTGGATCAGCGCCTCGCGCACCGGGGTGCGCGACACGCCATGCCGCTCGGTCAGCGCGGCCTCCTCCAGCAGATCGCCAGGCCCCAGGCGGCCATGCTCGATATCTTCGAGCACCCCATTCAAAACCTGTTCGGTCTGTCCCGCCATCGTCTTCACCTTGCTTAGATGTGCCAACCCTAGGACCGGCGCGCGCAGGGTGCAACGCGGGGGCGCACACAAACGTGACCGTCAGCGCGGCCAGTACCAAAGACTTGACCCGAAACCGAAGTAACTGTGCTAGGCTGCCCCTTGGTTACAGGGCGCAGCAGACGCCGGATCACCACCAGACAGGGAGACCACATATGTGTGATATTTGCGTAATGAAAGCAGTGAAAGACCGGATGCTGAGCCGCCGCGACCTGTTCCGCTCGGGCGCGGCGGTTGCCGCAGGGGCGGCGCTTGGCACCGTGGCGGCACCCCCGGCCATGGCGGCCGGCATCGGCGAAGTGACGGATATGACTCATGTCTATGACGCCGATTTCCCCACCTATTTCGGGGCACCCGGCGTTGAGGCCACGCAGAACTTCAATTTCAAGGAACACGGCTTCAACCTGTTCACGCTCACGCTGAACGAACATACCGGCACCCATGTGGACGCACCGTTGCATTTCTCGGCCGATGGCCAGTCGGTTGACGAGATTCCCGTTGGCAACCTGATCTGCCCGCTCTGCGTAGTGCATATCCATGAAAAGGCGGCAGCGGATGCCGATGCGCAGGTCACCCCCGATGACCTCAAGGCCTGGATCAGCGCCCATGGCCCGATCCCCGACGGCGCCTGTGTGGCGATGCACTCGGGATGGGGCGGCAAGACAGGCGGGCCCGGCTTCCGCAACGCCGACAGCGAAGGCAAGATGCATTTCCCCGGCTTCCATGTCGAGGCGGCGCAGATGCTGATCGAGGAAACCGGTGCCGTGGCCATGGCTGTGGACACGCTGTCGCTCGATCACGGCCCCTCGGCCGATTTCGCCACCCACTACGCCTGGCTGCCCACCAACCGCTATGGGATCGAGAACCTCGCCAATCTCGACAAGGTACCCGCCAGCGGCGCCACCCTGATCGTCGGCGCCCCCAATCATCGCGGCGGCTCGGGTGGCCCTGCCCGCATCTTTGCCATGGTCTGAACCATGGCAACTGTCCCTCTGCTGAGTGACGAGGAGGCCAGCGCCGAGACGCTGGCCGTCTTCGACGACATCCGCGCCACCCGCGGCACCGATTACGTCAACAATTTCTGGCGGGCCCTGGCGCATGACCCGGCGTTGTTACGCGCCACATGGGAACGTCTGAAGGTGGTTATGGGCCCCGGCGCGCTGGACCCGCTTGTCAAGGAAATGATCTATGTCGCGGTCTCGACCGCCAATGGCTGTGAATACTGCGTCCATTCCCATACTGCGGCGGCGCGGGCCAAGGGCATGACGCCTGCGCAACATAGCGAGATGTTGGCCGTGATCGGCATGGCAATGCAGACCAACGGCATCGTAACGGGATTGCAGGTGCCTGTGGACGATCTCTTCAAGGCCTGAGCGCCGCGTCGAAAAGAAGGGTTTTCGCCGCAGATTTGCGCGCGATGCACGTCAGCTATGCCTTCCGCGACATGGCACATCCGGACCGAGCAGCCTATACAGTCGGGCAATTCGGATGACCCAAAGATCAGGATCGCGCCATGGCCCAGTCGACCCTCCACCTCCGCTCGCTTGCGACCCTGCCCTACGTGCTGGGCGATATCTTGGCAGGCATCTTCGACGCTCTGGTCCGCATCGGCGAGGCAAACGCCCGGATCCGCCGTATCAATGCCCTGTCCGCCCTGACCGATGCGGAGTTGGCCGCACGTGGCTTGCGGCGGGCGGACATCATCCGATGGGTGATGAGCGACCGCGTCTGACCCCGGACAAGAGCACCAAATTTTCAACGAAAATTTGACCAGAAAATTCGACGAATTTTCTGGTCCAACCCGTTTCGCGGTTTCGCGTCAGCAAACATGTTACCGAATTTCAATTCATGACTTGTCTCTGTTACATTTAACTTGCCGCGAATCGTTTTCCATCGTATTACCCGACCAAGCGGTCACCTAATGGTGGCGGAGGAGACGGAGAGAACATGACCATGGACGCATTCATCTGCGACGCGCAGCGCACCCCGATCGGACGCTATGGTGGCGCCCTGAGCCAGGTACGCACCGACGATCTGGCCGCCGTGCCGCTGGCCGCCCTGGTCGCGCGCAACCCGCAGGTGGACTGGGCCAGCCTTGACGATGTGATCTATGGCGACGCCAATCAGGCCGGTGAAAGCAACCGCAACGTTGCCCGCATGGCCGCTCTGCTGGCCGGGCTTCCGGTCGACGTACCCGGCACCACGGTGAACCGCCTCTGTGCCAGCGGCATGGATGCGGTGGGCATGGCCGCCCGCGCCATCAAGGCCGGTGATTATGACATGGCCGTAGCCGGCGGTGTCGAGAGCATGAGCCGGGCGCCTTTCGTGATGCCCAAGGCCACCAGCGCCTTTACCCGCGCCAACGCGGTCTATGACACCACCATCGGCTGGCGCTTCATCAACAAGAAGATGCACGAGATGTACGGCACCGACTCGATGCCGCAGACCGCCGACAACGTGGCCGAGGACTACGACATCTCGCGCGCCGATCAGGACGCATTCGCCGCGCGCAGCCAGGCCCGCTGGGCGGCTGCCCATGCGGCTGGCGTCTTTGGCGACGAGATTACCCCCGTGACCATCCCCCAGCGCAAGGGCGACGCCATCGTGGTGGATACCGACGAACACCCCCGCCCCGGCACCAGCGCCGAGCAGCTGGGCAAGCTCAAGGGCGTGAACGGCCCCGACAAGAGCGTGACCGCAGGCAATGCCTCGGGTGTCAATGACGGCGCCGCCGCGATCCTGATGGCCAACGAAGCCAGCGCCGCCAAAAACGGCCTGACCCCGATCGCCCGCGTGGTGGGCATGTCTGTCGCAGGTGTCGAGCCGCGCGTGATGGGCATCGGCCCGGTTCCCGCCAGCCGCAAGGTACTTGCACGCGCGGGGCTCACCATCGAGCAGATGGATGTGATAGAGTTGAACGAAGCCTTCGCTTCGCAGGGTCTGGCGACTCTGCGGGCGCTGGGGGTTGCCGACGATGCGCCGCATGTGAACCCCAATGGCGGCGCCATAGCCATCGGCCACCCGCTGGGCATGTCGGGCGCGCGTCTGGTGATGACCGCGGCCTATCAGTTGAAACGCACCGGCGGGCGCTATGCGCTCTGCACCATGTGCGTCGGAGTTGGTCAGGGCGCTGCCCTGATCCTGGAACGTGTGTAAGGGAGGAGAGCCCGAATGTATGCGCAGATGATCAAGACCGCCAGCGATGGCATTAAATCCCGCGATGAGATGTCCGACGAGGAACGCACGTTCCAGGACAAGATCGACGCGGATATCAAGATCGAACCCAAGGACTGGATGCCGGAGGATTATCGCCGCACATTGATCCGCCAGATCGGCCAGCACGCCCATTCCGAAGTTGTCGGCCAGCTGCCCGAGGGCAACTGGATCACCCGCGCGCCGACGCTGGAACGCAAGGCGATCCTGCTGGCCAAGGTGCAGGACGAGGCAGGCCACGGACTCTACCTCTACTCTGCCGCCGAGACCCTGGGTGTCAGCCGCGATGAACTGGTCGAGATGCTGCTGTCGGGCAAGATGAAATACTCTTCGATCTTCAACTACCCGACCCTCAACTGGGCCGATATCGGCGCGGTCGGCTGGCTGGTCGATGGGGCGGCGATCATCAACCAGGTGGCGTTGCAGCGCACCTCTTACGGCCCCTACAGCCGCGCGATGATCCGCATCTGCAAGGAAGAGAGCTTTCATGCCCGCCAAGGGTATCACGCGATCATGGCGATGGCGTTTGGTACGCCGGAGCAGAAGAAGATGGCACAGGACGCGGTCAACCGGCTGTGGTTCCCGGCGCTGATGATGTTCGGCCCCTCGGACAAGGACTCGGTCCATTCTGAACAGTCGATGGCCTGGAAGATCAAGATCAAGACCAACGACGAGCTTCGCCAGCAATTCGTGGACCAGACGGTGCCGCAGATCCTGTATCTGGGCCTCGATCTGCCCGACCCGAATATCCAGTGGAACGAGGAACGTGGCCATTACGATTTCTCGGACCCGGACTGGTCGGAATTCTTCAACGTGATCAAGGGCAACGGCCCCTGCAACACCGACCGCCTGGCAGCCCGCCGCAAGGCCTGGGACGACGGCCAATGGGTGCGCGACGGTTTGCTGGCCCATTCCCGCAAGAAAGCAGCCGCCCGGATAGCGGCCGAGTAAGACCGAAGACACAAAACGCAAAGCATCGCAGCGCGCGGCTCCGGGGTATTGCCACCGGCTTCTTGCCCCGCGCCCAGTCAGGAGGAGATCGACTGATGAAAAACGAATGGCCCCTGTGGGAAATCTTTATCCGCGGCCAGCACGGCATGAGCCACCGCCATGTGGGCAGCCTGCACGCCCCCGACGCGGCAATGGCGATCAAGAACGCCCGCGACGTCTATACCCGCCGCAACGAAGGCGTCAGCATCTGGGTGGTCGAGGCACAGCATGTCGCCGCCAGTTCGCCCAGCGACAAGGGCCCGCTCTACGAGCCCAGCGAAAGCAAGGTCTATCGTCACCCGACCTTCTTCGACATTCCCGAAGAAGTGGGGGCCATGTAATGACCCGCGACGACGCATTCCTGCAATTCCTGCTCAGGATGGGGGACAATACACTGGTCCTTGGCCACCGGGTCAGCGAATGGTGCGGTCACGCACCGGTGCTGGAAGAGGATATCGCGCTGGCCAATACCGCGCTGGACCTGATCGGCCAGACGCAGATGTGGCTGGCCCTCGCCGGCGAGGTACAGGGCGACGGCAAGAGCGCCGATGACCTGGCCTTTCTGCGCGACGCCTGGGATTTCCGCAACGCGCTGCTGGTCGAGGTGCCCAACGGCGATTTCGGCCGCACCCTGATGCGCCAGTTCCTGTTCGACAGCTGGCACAAGCTGATGCTTGAGCGGCTCAAGGGGTCCTCGGACGAGCGTGTCGCCGCCATCGCCGAAAAGGCGGTGAAAGAGGTCACCTATCACGTGGAACGCTCGCGCGACACGGTGATCGGCCTGGGCGACGGCACCGAGGAAAGCCATGCGCGCATGCAAGAGGCGCTGGACTACCTGTGGCCCTATGTGGGCGAGCTGTTCACCGGCGACGCGGTGGATGCAGAGATGGTCGCGGCAGGCATTGCCCCGGATCCGGCCAGCCTGCGCGCCGATTACGACGCGATCCTGGCCGAGGTCATGGCCGAGGCGACGCTGAGCATTCCGAAATCGGGTTTCGCCCACAAGGGCGGCCGCGACGGGCGCATGCATACCGAGCATCTGGGCCATCTCCTGACCAGCATGCAATGGCTGCAACGCGCCTATCCCGGCGCACGCTGGTAAGCCCATGGACCAGCCGTCGGAACAGCAGGTCTGGGATTGGCTCGACACCGTTCCAGACCCCGAGATCCCCGTGATCTCGGTTGTCGATCTGGGCATCGTGCGCGATGTCGCCTGGGAGGGGGAGACTCTGACCGTGACCGTCACCCCCACTTATTCGGGCTGCCCCGCAACCGCGATCATCTCGATGGATATCGAATCCGCGCTGCGCAACCGGGGGGTCAGGGATATCCGGGTCAAGACCCAGATATCGCCCGCCTGGACCACCGACTGGCTTAGCGACAAGGGCAAGGTGAAGCTGGAGGAATACGGCATCGCCCCGCCCCGCCCTGCCGGTGGCCCCGAACGCTGTCCGCGCTGCGGCAGCAAGGCGGTCGAAAAGGTGAGCCAGTTCGGCTCGACCCCGTGCAAGGCCCATTGGCGCTGTACCGACTGCCTGGAACCCTTCGACTATTTCAAATGTATCTGAGGAGGACCGGATGGCACGCTTTCACGATCTGGAAGTCACCGACATCCACAAGACGATCCGCGACGCTGTCGTGGTCACGCTGAAACCCGTCAACGGCGCGGCCAGCGAGTTTGATTTCACCCAAGGCCAATACCTGACCTTTCGCCGCGAATTCGAGGGCGAAGAGCTGCGCCGGTCCTACTCGATCTGTTCGGGCAAGGATGACGGCGTGCTCCAGATCGGGATCAAGCGCGTCGATGGCGGCGCCTTCTCGACTTGGGCCAACGAAGAGTTGAAGGTGGGCGACACAGTTCAGGCGATGCCGCCGATGGGGGGCTTTCACACCCCGCTCGATCCCGGCGCCGAGAAACAGTATCTGGGCTTTGCCGGTGGCTCGGGCATCACCCCGGTGCTGTCGATCATCAAGACCACGCTGGCGCGCGAGCCCCGGTCGGAGTTTACCTTGGTATATGCCAACAAGGGCGTGAACACGATCATGTTCCGCGAGGAGCTGGAGGATCTGAAGAACCTCTACATGGGCCGGTTCAACGTGCTGCATATCCTGGAGACGGATGCGCAGGAGATCGAGCTGTTCACCGGTCTGGTGACCGAAGAGAAATGCACCCAGCTGTTCGAGCACTGGATCGACATCCAGCATGTCGACACCGCCTTTATCTGCGGGCCTGAGCCGATGATGCTGGGCATTGCCGCCGCGTTGCGCGCGCACGGGCTGAGCGATGCGCAGATCAAGTTTGAGCTGTTCGCCAGCGCCCAGCCCGGCCGGGCCAAGCGCAAGGCGGTCTCGGCCGAGGCGGCCAAGGGGGGCAACCAGACGCGTGCCGCCGTCACGCTGGACGGTTCGACCCAGAGTTTCGACATGCCCAAGGACCTGTCGATCCTGGATGCGGCCCTGCAAAACAGCCTGGATGCGCCTTATGCCTGCAAGGCAGGAGTTTGTTCAACATGTCGCTGTAGGGTGCTGGAAGGCGAGGTCGAAATGGTCGCCAACCACGCGCTTGAGGATTACGAGGTCGAGAAGGGCTATGTGCTCAGCTGTCAGGCCTATCCGCTGACCGACAATGTCGTTGTCGACTACGACCAGTGAGGAGAGAGACATGGCCGAAGATATGACGATCGACAGCTATCTCGCCGCTGGCGGGATGCTGACAAATCCAACCAACGTGCCCGCGCGCTATCGCGCCGAGCTGATGAAGCTGATGGCCACATTCGTGGACAGCGAACTGGCCGGTGCGGCGGGCTTTGCCGATATCATCAATCAGGGGCCGGGCATCAAGGAGCGGATCGCCGCCGCCAAGATCGTGCTGGAAAAGACCGACAATGCCGACCGCGTGCTGCGGATCATGGGAGAGTTCGGGGCCGACACCCAGCGCTATGCCAACCATCACCCCTGGACCGCGCGGCTGGAGCGGGACGCCGATATCGGCGCCGCCCGGACCGAGCAGGACATGCGCCTGGCAGTGTTCAATTATCCTATCCAGGGCTGGGCCGACGCGGTGATGATGAACCTCTTGATGGCACGCGCCGTGGTGGTGCAGCTGGCCGATTTCACCATGATCTCGTATCAGCCGCTGGCCGAGGCGTTCCGCACCATTGCCCCGATCGAGACCCGGCATGGCGAGCTGGCGCTGGAAGGCGCGGCAAAGCTGGTCGAAGACGGCGGTGCCGCGGCCCTGCAAGCCTCTGCCGATTACTGGTGGCCGCGTGTCGCCGCCAGCTTTGGCACCGGCAGCGCCGGGCGGACCGAGGCGCTGCGCGCCATGGGCCTGCGCCGCACCGGCAATGCAGAGATGCGCACCCGCTGGGAGGCCGAAGCCGCCAACCTGCTGGACAGCCTGGGCCTGAAACGCCCGTGAATTGCCGCCGGGGCGCCCCAAGCGCCCCGGTATGGCACGCGGAGACCGGCCCGGTAGGCCGGTCTTCAACCACCCGGATTGCTGCCCGCTGACACTGCGAGAATGGCACCGCAAAGCGCGCCGGATGGTTCCGCCCTTGGCTTTCCATGTTATCGCCATGGGTGCGTACGCCGATACACAACGACTGGATTGGAGAATGGCGGGGTTGAGCACACTTTGACCGATGCTGCGCTGTGCGCGAATGTCCGGTCCCGTTGGGTCAGCCATGAAAAGTGCCCAAAACGACTGTTTTTGCCGTTTCAGTTGAGCGCTCTTACTGGAGCTATGTAACGGTCCCCAAAACTGAATTTTCTGTGATTCATTTCGCGATCAACGGCGGTAGATCGAGCTTGTCGGTCTCGTCCATTGTGATGCTCTCAATGTCCATATCTGGCTCAAACGGGAGCCAATCCTTGCCAGAGGTCGCGCTGAGATGCGCAACTTGTTTTTTAAATGAGGCTTTTAGGTATTCATCGACCCACTTAAACAGTTCCCGCCAGTGTGGCGGTGCTCCGTTATACATGCTCGCACGCCAATGCAATTTCACTTCGACCTCATTTTCCCCGACAAATAGCTCTATCTCCGCCGCTGTAGTAGCGTGATCACCATGATGCGCATATCGCTCGTTTCGAAATCCGATTATCTCATCATGTGCGTCGATAAGGTGCTTCGGGATGAGTTTTTTCTTAAACACTGGAGCGCCTTTGCTCTCTGCAAAAAGGCGACCGTACGACATCACGATGGCAGTCATGAAAGCCTCTGCCTCGAAAACACCATCTTTCAATGATTGGCCCTGATCGTCGTACGTAAGCCCATCGAGGCGGTCATAGAAGTAGAGGACGTGCCTCATCGTCATAAGGTTTGTGATGGTCTTTCGGAGTCGGTTTACGTGCGCTTGGTTTGCCTTAACAAAAACTCCAGCTTCTTCTCTAGTGAACAAAAAGTGCCTCCTGCAATCTTCATAGGCGCAAAGCGCCTTTGCGTTTTCCTGCCCCGCCGATGATATTCTAAGAAAGTAAGCTTCGCGGACATATCATTGAAAGCTGAAGGCAGAAGGAGGGGTGTACAACATCAAACCACACCCGCAGCAGAGCGGACGTTCAGATGAGCAAACTGAACGGCAAATTCGTCCCGCATGGCGGACTCGGAAAACGAAAAGCGCCGTATCCCGTATCAAACCAACGCGGCACCTCTTGAGCAGCACGCCCGGGGAGACGCAAGCCCGCCTGTGTAGAGCGATACCCGGCGCCTCTTCCCCGGGATCAGAGCCCCTTGAGCCCGTGCAGCGTCAGGTCGCTGACCATGCGGGCATAGTCCTCGCGCGCGGCGGTGTCGGCGCCGGAATTCCACATGTAATACCAGTTCAGCATGCCGAATACCGACATGGTGGCGCCGCGCAGCTTGCCGGGGTTGCCAGCAAAGGTTTCGGGCGCGATGCCGTTCAGGATATCGCTGAGAAACCCGATCATGTCGCGTTGATAGCCGCGCAGCTGTTTCTGCTGCTCGGCAGGCAGGGCGGACATGCCGCTGGTCTGCACCCGGTGTTCGTCATCCACGCCCTGATAGGCCAGCAGAATTTCTCGCACCACGGTATGCAACCGCTGCGGCCCGCTCAGCCCTTCGATCTCGATGCCGCAGATGCGGTCGCGCAGGTCGTGCAGATAGGTTTCGAGGATGTCGAACAGGATCGCATCCTTGCTGTCGTAATAGTGATAGATATTGGCCTTTGAGATCCCGCATTCGCGCGCGAGCTGGGTCATCGAGGCGCGGTCGAACCCCTCGCGTGCAAAGACGCGCGCCGCAGACTTCAATATCTGGGCGCGCTTCTGATCGTGGTCCTTGGCAATCGTCCGGGCCAAACCCTACTCCTTGTCACGGTTGTCGACGACGCGCTTGGCCTTGCCCTGGCTGCGTTCGACATCTCCGGGGTTGCCTACAACAATCTCGGTCGAAACGCCAACAATGTCCTTGATCCGCTTGGTCAGCATCCGCGCGGCGGCGGTCTTGCTGAGTTCGTCGGTCTTGTTGGGCAGCGCTTCGACAAAGACGCGCATCGCGTCCATGCGCCCAGCCTTGTACAGTTCGATCTGGTAATGCGGGGCAATGCCGCCAGTGGCCATCACCTGTTCCTCGACCTGGCTGGGGAAGACGTTGACGCCACGCAGGATGATCATGTCGTCGCTGCGACCGGTGATCTTTTCCATCCGCCGCATCGAGCGCGCGGTGCCGGGCAACAGCCGGGTCAGGTCGCGGGTACGATAGCGGATCATCGGCAGGCCCTCTTTGGTCAGCGTGGTGAACACCAGTTCACCCATCTCGCCATCGGGCAGCACCTCACCGGTGGCCGGGTCGATGATCTCGGGCAGGAAGTGATCCTCCCAGATGACCGGGCCGTCCTTGGTCTCGACGCATTCATTGGCCACACCCGGCCCCATGATCTCGGACAGGCCGTAGATATCGACGGCGTGCATGTCGAACGCTTCCTCGACCTCGCGCCGCATGGCGTCGGTCCAGGGTTCGGCACCGAATACACCCACCTGGAGCGAGCTTTCACGCGGATCCATGCCGACCTTGTGATACTGCTCAAGGATGTTGAGCATATAGGACGGGGTCACCATGATGCCGGTGGGTTTGAAATCGGTGATCAGACCCACCTGCTTCTCGGTCTGGCCGCCCGACATCGGCACCACGGTGGCGCCCAGCCGCTCGATCCCGTAATGGGCGCCAAGGCCCCCGGTGAACAGGCCGTAACCATAGGCGTTGTGGATCATGTCGCCCTTGCGCAGCCCCGCCGCGCGCAAGCTGCGCGCCACCAGATCGGCCCAATTGTCGATGTCACCCTTTGTATAACCCACCACGGTCGGCTTGCCCGTGGTGCCCGACGAAGCATGCAGGCGGATGATCTGCTCGCGCGGCACGGCAAACAGGCCAAAGGGATAGTTGTCGCGCAGGTCGTTCTTGTAGGTGAACGGGAACTTGGCCAGATCGGCCAGCGTTTGCAGGTCTTCGGGGTGCACGCCCGCCTCGTCGAACCGCTGCTTGTACATCGGCACGTTGTCATAGGCATGGCGCAGCGACCATTTCAGGCGGTCCAACTGCAATGCGCGGATCTCGTCGATCGAGGCGATCTCGATCGGGTCCAGGTCTTCTTTCTTGGGGCTCAGGTCCTTCATGACGTCCTCCTCGCCTTAATCCTCGTCGAACAGGTGGCCCTTGATCGCCCGGGACATGCCCCGGAATTCGGCGATGGTGCGGCCGTCCTGATTGGTCACTTTCACGTCGTAAATCCCGCTGCGTCCGGTCAGGCTGAGCTCGGTCGCGGTGGCGGTCAGTCGGTCGCCCAATTGGCCCGGCGCGATATAGCTGATCACGTTATGCTGGGCGACGGTCGACTGGTTGCGGCTGTTGCAGGCAAAGGCAAAGGCGCTGTCGGCCAGCATGAAGGTCACGCCGCCATGGCAGATGCCATGCCCGTTGCAGTGATGCGCGGCGACGGTCAGTTCCAGCACCGCCAGCCCCTCGTCGACGCGGGCAATCTCCATCCCCGCCCATTTCGAGGCGTTGTCGTCCGACCACATGGCCGCAGCCGACCGTTCCGCCCGTTCTTTTGGTGTCATGCTCACTTACCCTGAAACCTTGGTGCGCGCTTTTCCAGAAAGGCGCTGACACCTTCGGCATAATCGGCGCTTTCACCACAGGTTTTCATGGCATCCGCCTCGAGTTCAAGATGATCTTCGAGCGTGTCGACGCAGGCCGCCTGAATGCAGCGCTTGGTCAGGCCAAAACCCAGCGTCGGGCCATTGGCGAATTGCTCGGCCATGGCGCGGGCCTCGGTCATCAGTTGATCGTCGGGCAGCGCCTTCCAGATCAGGCCCCAGTCCTCGGCCTGTTTCGCAGGCAGGGGTTGTGCGGTCAGCGCCAACCCCTTGGCGCGCGCCTCGCCCAAGAGGCGCGGCAAGTGCCATGAGCCGCCAGTATCGGGGATCAGCCCCACCTTGGCAAAGGACTGGATGAACTTGGCGCTTTCGCCCGCCAGCACGATGTCGCAGGCCAGCGCGATATTGGCGCCCGCCCCCGCGGCCACGCCGTTGACGGCGCAGATCACCGGGAAATCGAGCGAGCGGATGAGCCGCACCAAAGGCGCATAGAAGGTGCGCACGGTATAGCCCAGATCGGGTGGGCCATCCATTTTCGACGGGTCGCGGTCGCCCAGGTCCTGGCCGGCGCAGAACCCGCGCCCGGCCCCGGTGAGCAGTACCGCACGGGCGCCATTGTCACGCGCGGCCTCAAGCGCGGCACGCAGGGCCAGGTGCATCTCGTCGGTGAAGCTGTTCAGCCGATCCGGGCGGTTCAGCGTGATTTCCACCCAGTTCCCATGATCTTGCGCAAGAATCGTATCGCTCATCTCCGCCCCGCTTTGCGAATGTTTCAACAACCATCTTGCATAAACCGAACGGTTGGTCAATAAATTCTTCGCAATTGATTCTCGACCGGTGGAGGCGGAGCGATGGGCGAAAACGAGGTGGTTACGGTAAGGCGCGAGGGCGATATCGCCTGGGTCGAAATCGACAGCCCGCCGGTCAACGCGACCTCGACCCCGGTGCGTGCCGGGCTGGCCCGTGCGGTGGCCGAGGTGCAGGGCGCCCGCGTCGCGATCCTGACCTGCGCCGGCCGCACCTTTGTCGCCGGTGGCGACATGACCGAGTTCGACCGTCCCGCCGAGGAACCGCATCTGCCCGACGTTGTGCAGATGATCGAGGACAGCGAAACACCCTTTGTCGCGGCGATGCATGGCACGGTTCTTGGCGGCGGTTTCGAGATCGCACTGGCTTGCGCCTGGCGCATCGCCGCGCCGGGAACCAAATTCGGCCTGCCCGAGGTCAATGTGGGCCTGATCCCCGGTGCGGGCGGCACCCAACGCGCGCCGCGACTGATCGGCATGCAGGCAGCCATCGACATGGCCTGTTCCGGCAAGATGCTGGGCGCCGAGCAGATGCTGGCGCTGGGGGGCCTCGACCAGATTGCCGAGGGCGATTTGCGGGCCGCCGCACAGGCTTTTGTCAGTAACCTGCCGCCGCGCCCGGAAAAGACCCGGCTGCGGCAGGTGCAGGCGCTGGATAGCTCCGCGCTCGCCGATGCCACAGACGCCCTGACCAAGGCAGCCAAGGGCCGCGCTGCGCCGCTGCACAATCTCGACGCGCTGCAATGGGCCGCATTGCCCTTTGACCAGGGTCAGCCGCGCGAACGCGCCCTGCATCTGGATCTGCGCCAGTCCAACGAAAGCCGCGCCCTGCGCTATGCCTTTTTTGCCGAGCGTCTTGTCGCCCGGCCCGATGCCATCGCCGGGGTCGCCCCGCGCGAGCTGAGCCGCGTTGCCATTGTCGGCGGCGGGCTGATGGGTGCCGGGATCGCCATGGCCTGTCTTGGCGGCGGGCTGTCCGTCACCGTCATCGAACGCGACGCGGCGTCGGCACAAACGGCACATGAACGGGTTGCCGGACTGGTCGCGGCGGGCGTCAAGCGCGGCAAGATCAGCCCCAGCGCCGAGGCCGATATGCTGGCGCGGCTCAGCACCACCGACACCTATGCCGGTGCATCTGATGCTGATCTGGCCATCGAAGCGGTGTTCGAGGATCTCGACGTCAAGCGCGCGGTCTTTGCTGATCTGGCCGCCGTGATGCGGCCCGATTCCATTCTGGCGACCAATACCTCCTACCTCGATCCGCAACTGATCTTTGCCGGTATCCCGAACCCGGAGCGCTGCCTGGGCCTGCATTTCTTCAGCCCCGCGCATGTGATGAAGCTGCTCGAAATCGTCAAAACCCCCGATACCGCGCCCGAGGTGCTGGCCACCGGCTTTGCGCTCGGCAAGCGGCTGCGCAAGGTCTCGGTCCTGTCGGGCATCTGCGACGGGTTCATCGGCAACCGGATGCTGGCCGCCTATCGGCGCGAGGCGGAATACCTGCTGGCCGACGGCGCCCTGCCGCATGAGGTGGACGCCGCGATGCGGGCCGAGGGGCTGCCGATGGGTCCGTTCGAGTTGCAGGACCTGACCGGGCTGCAAATTGCCTGGGCCAACCGCAAGCGGCAGGCCGCCACCCGCGACCCCGCCGAACGCTATGAGCGCATCGCCGATACGCTCTGCGAGATGGATCGTCTGGGCCAGCGCAGCGGCAAGGGCTGGTACCGCTACTCCGAGGGATCGCGTTCCCCCGAACGCGACCCCAAGGTCGAGGCGCTGATCGTCGACTACTCGGCCAAACGGGGCATCACCCGGCGCCCGTTCAGCGCCGAAGAGATCGCCCAGCGCCTGCTTGCGGTGCTCGCCAACGAGGGCGCGCGAATCGTTTCCGAAGGCATCGCCGAGCGCGCCGAGGATGTCGATATGGTGCAACTGCACGGATACGGCTTTCCCCGGCACCGGGGCGGGCCGATGCATCTGGCCCAATCGCAAGGTTGGGAAAAAACCATTGAAATCATGACATTGGTCGTCACAGAAAGTCCCGGCTCGTGGATTCTGGCGACACGGGGAAACCCGCCAGCAGAAATCTAACCGCCGTTGATGGTTACAAAAAGGACCATTAACGCATTCTCGACTCACGTTTTCAGGGAGGAGTAAAACCCATGAAACTGACCAAACTCAGCACCCTTCTGGCCTCGGCGGCGATGGCCGTCAGCGGCACCATCGCGATGGCGGCGGACTATACGCTGACCATCTCCAGCTGGGCGCCCCCGACCCACGGCATCAACGCGATGATGTGGCCCAAATTCGTCGAAATGGTCGAAGAGGCCACCGACGGTCAGGTCACCGCCGAACTGAAACTGGGCATCGCCCCGCCCCCCGCGCAGATGGACCTGATCCAGGACGGTGCCGCCGATCTGTCGATCATCTTCCACGGCTACCAGCCGGGCCGATTTGTCACCTCCAAGCTGATCGAACTGCCGGGCTATGAGGGTTCGGCCGAGGCCGCTTCGGTCGCCTATTGGCGCGCCTATGACCAATATCTGAGCAAGGCCGACGAGCATCGTGGCGTCAAGCTGATCGCCCTGCATACACATGGCCCGGCACAGCTGCACTCGACCGCACCTGTCACCGACATGGCGCAGATCGCGGGCCTCAAGGTGCGCATCCCCGGCGGTGTCGGCGGCGATGTGGGCACCGCTCTGGGCGCCACGGGCATCCAGGTTCCGGCCCCCAAGGTCTATGAAACGCTCGCCTCCAAGGCCGCCGATGGCGTGGTGATGCCGATGGAATCGCGCAAGGGTTTCAAGCTGACCGAGGTTGCCCAGAACGTCTATGAGATGCCCGGTGGCCTCTATCGTGGGTCGTTTGCCTTCATCATGAACGAAGATACCTTTGCCGACCTGCCCGAGGACGTTCAGCAGGCGCTGGAGGAAAAGGTGTTCGGCGAGCCGCTGAGCCGTGAGATCGGCAAGATCTGGGACGAGATCGATGCCATCGGCCGGACCGAGACCGAAGCAACCGCAGGCAACGCGATCAACGCTGCCTCGGCCGCCGATCTTGAGAAATTCGCCACCATCGCCGCCGATGTGCGCGAAAAGGTGATTGCCGAGGTCGCCGCCGCCGGGGTCGACGCCCAGGCCGCTTATGACCTGATCAAATCGGAAATGGCCGCCAACTGAGCCTTTTCACCGGGGCGGCGTCTTTCGCCGCCCCAGACAGCCCGCCGGAGGAACCCATGACGTCCCTGATCCGGCTTGCCCGCCACGCCAGCTTTGCGCCTGTGCTGGTGGCCTGCCTTGCCCTCTTCATCCTGATGGTGATGACCTTCTGCGACGTGATCCTCAGATCCGTCCTGAACGCGCCCATCGAGGCCGCGACCGAACTGACCCGCATCCTGATGGCGGTGCTGGTGTTCTCGGTCCTGCCCATCATCTCGGTCACCAACGGCCAGATCGCCGTCGACCTGACCGATGGCCTGTTTCATCGCCTGCGGCTGGACCGGATCCGTGACGGGGTGATCCATCTGGTCAGCGGCATCATGCTGTACTGGCCGATGAGCCGAGTCTGGATCCTGGCCGAGCGCTCGCGCGACTATGGCGACGTGACCGAGTATCTGGCGATCCCGACCTATATCGTGGGCTGGTTCATCGCCATTTCGGTGGGCATCAGCGCGGTGGCGCTGATCGTAACCGGCCTCTTGCATCTCTTTGCTCCCCGCCTGCTTTCGGAGGCCCTGAAATGACTGCCGCACTGATCGGTTTCGCACTTGTCCTGGTGCTCGTGCTGCTGCGCCTGCCCATCGTCTTTGCCATGGGTCTGGTCGGCACGCTGGGCTTTGCCTATGAGCGCGGCGGCTCGATCCTGGATGAACGCGGGCTCAAGGCCGCGATGTCCATGGTGGGGCGTCAGGTGATGGATACCGCGCAGGATTATGGCCTGAGCGTGGTGCCGCTGTTCATCCTTATGGGGCTTTTCGTCAACAAGGGCGGCATGGCGCGCGAGCTTTATGCAGTGTCGAACGCCTTTCTTGGTCATTTCCGGGGTGGCATCGCCATGGCAACGGTTGCCGCCTGTGGTGGCTTCTCGGCCATCTGCGGCTCTTCGCTGGCCACAGCCGCGACCATGTCCAAGGTCGCGATGCCGGAAATGCGCCGATACGGCTATACTGACGAGCTGTCGACCGCCTCCATCGCGGCGGGCGGCACGCTGGGCATTCTGATCCCGCCTTCGGTCATTCTGGTGATCTATGGCCTCTTGACCGAAACCTCGATCGGCAAGCTGTTCATGGCGGGGATCATTCCGGGTGTCCTGGGCATCCTGTTCTACCTCTTCGCCGTGCGCTGGACCGTGTGGCGCAATCCCGCGGCGGGTCCGGCCGGCGAGCGCGCCGGATGGGGCGAGCGGTTCCGCGCGCTGGGGTCGGTCTGGGCGGTGCTCTTGCTGTTCTTCCTGGTGATCGGCGGGCTGTATGGTGCTTTCGACTTTCACCCGCTGAACCTGACCTTCTCGCCGACCGAGGCGGCGGGCATGGGTGCAGCAGGCGCCTTTCTGATCGCGCTTTTCCGGGGCGGATTGACGGTTGGCTCCACCTTCGAGGTGCTGAAAGAGACCAGCTTTACCGCCGCGTCCCTGTTTTCGGTGCTGATCGGGGCGCAGGTGTTTTCCAACTTCATCAACCTCGCCGGCCTGCCCGAGGCGCTGATCGCCATGGTCACCGCCTATGATGTGGCGCCCTTTGTGGTGATCCTGATGATCCTCGGCATCTACATCATTCTGGGCTGCGTGTTCGAATCGCTGTCGATGCTGTTGCTCACCGTGCCGATCTTTTTTCCGCTGGTCACCTCGCTGGGATATGACCCGATCTGGTTCGGCATTGTTGTGGTGGTGGTGACCGAGATCAGCCTGATCACGCCACCGGTGGGCCTCAATGTGTTCATCCTCAAGGGCGTGGTGGGCGATGTGTCGACCGGCACGATCTTTCGCGGGGTGACCCCGTTCTGGATCGCCGACATCTTCCGGCTGGCGCTGATCGTGCTGGTGCCGGTGGTGGTGCTCTACCTGCCCCAGCAGATGGGCGCGATGGGCCACTGACCCCTGATCCGCCGGGCCGCAAGGTCCGGCGGTTTTCGTTTACGCGCGCCACTATGTTGGAATTTTATTGACCGACCGTTCGGTCGCGAATACCATCCCTCACAATTCGCGCCCGGAACCGGCTAGACTGGCGGGCGACAGGAACAGGAGACTGCCATGGCCCTTCAACAGATTTCCAGCTTTGCCGCCGGTCAGTGGGTTGCGCCCGGCGCCGGCGCCCGCACCATCGCCTCGGCCATCACCGGCGCGCCGATCGCCAGCGCGGGCAATGACGCGCTCGATGTTCTGGCGATGCTCGATCATGCCCGCAACACCGGCGGCCCCGCCCTGCGCAAGCTGGGGTTCCATGACCGCGCCCGCATGATCAAGGCGCTGGGTCAGGCGCTGAACGCCCGCAAGGCAGAGCTTTACGCCGCTAGCTTCGACACAGGCGCCACCCAATCCGACCACCTGATCGACATCGACGGCGGCATCGGCACCATGTTCGTCTTCGCCTCCAAGGGGCGGCGCGAGATGCCGGACGGCCAGATCTATCTGGACGGCGAGGTGGAACAGCTGAGCCGCAACGGCACCTTCCTGGGCCAGCACGTCTGCACCCCGCTGAAAGGGGTCGCGGTGCATATCAACGCCTTCAACTTCCCTGTCTGGGGCATGCTGGAGAAGCTGGCCCCCACTCTGCTGGCCGGTGTCCCCTCGATCGTGAAGCCCGCGACCAACAGCTGCTATGTCACCGAACTGGCCGTGCGCATCATGCTGGAGGCCGACATTCTGCCCGCGGGCGCCCTGCAACTGGTGTCGGGCGGCCTTGGCGACATGCTGGATCATCTGGACTGCCAGGATGTGGTCAGTTTCACCGGCTCCGCCGATACCGCGCTGAAACTGCGCTCGAACCCGGTGATCCTGCAAAACGCGGTGCGTTTCGTGGCCGAACAGGACAGTCTGAACGCCTCGATCCTTGGCCCCGATGCGGAACCCGGCACGCCCGAATTCGACCTCTTCATCAAGGAGGTCGCGCGCGAGATGACCACCAAGGCGGGGCAGAAATGCACCGCGATCCGCCGCATCATCGCGCCGCAGCCGCGTGTCGAGGCGGTGATCGAGGCGCTGAGCGCGCGCCTGTCCAAGACCGTGATCGGCGACCCGCGTGACGAGGCGACCCGCATGGGCGCGCTGGTATCAAACGGACAAAAGGCCGATGTGCTGGCCAAGGCCGCGATCATCGGGCAAGAGGCCGAACAGGTGTTCTCCATGGATCCCGGCCTGTCCGGCGACCTGGCCAACGGCGCATTCGTGCCGCCGATGCTGTTCCACTGCGCCGATCCCGACCGCGCCCAGCGCGTGCACGATACCGAAGCCTTTGGCCCGGTCTCGACCGTCATGGGTTATCGCGACATGGATCATGCGGTCGCGCTGGCCAATCGCGGCGGCGGATCGCTGGTGACCTCGCTGATCACCCATGACGCCGATGTGGCCCGCGATGTAGTGATGGGCGCGGGCGCGTTTCATGGGCGCATCTACATCAACAACCGCGACTCGATGAAGGAGTCGACCGGCCACGGCTCGCCCCTGCCGCATATGGTGCATGGCGGCCCGGGTCGCGCCGGCGGTGGCGAGGAAATGGGCGGTGTGCGGGGCGTGAAGCATTACATGCAGCGCACCGCCGTGCAGGGCTCGCCCGAGATGCTGGCCCGGATCGGCGGCAAATGGGTGCCCGGCGCGACCGAGGTTGCAGGCCCCGCGCATCCCTTTACCCGTCGCTACAACGAGTTGTCGATTGGCGAGACGCTGCATACCCAGTCGCGCACCGTCACCATGGACGATATCGAACATTTCGCCCATTTCACCGGCGACACATTCTATGCCCATATGGATGACGCCGCCGCCAAGCGGAATCCGTTCTTCCCGGGCCGGGTGGCGCATGGCTATCTGTTGCTCAGCTTTGCCGCCGGTCTGTTCGTCGAACCGAACGAAGGCCCGGTGCTGGCCAATACCGGGCTGGATGGTCTGCGCTTCATGAAACCGGTTTCGGCCGGGGACAGCATCAAGGTGCGCCTGACAGTCAAGAAAAAGACCCGCCGCACCGACGAATACGGCGAGGTCCGCTGGCATGTGACGCTGACCAACCAGGATGACGAGATGGTCGCGGAATACGAGCTGTTGACCATGAACGCCTATTGAATGCACTGGCCCCCGGTCATGGCGGCGGGGGCCAGAAAGCGATTCTCATTTATGTCCGGGCGGCTTAGACTGTCTGCATGATACGAGATACCTCTTGGTTTGACACGGCCGTCACCCGGCTGACCGACCCGCAGAACCAGCGGGTCTGGTCGATCATCGTCTCGTTGTTCGGTGATCTCGCCCGGCGCAAGGGCGACCGGATCTCGGGCAGCGCACTGACCCGCATCACCCAGCCGATGGGTATCAAGCCCGAAGCGATGCGCGTGGCCCTGCACCGGCTGCGCAAGGACGGCTGGATCGAAAGCAGCCGCGAGGGGCGCAGCTCGGTCCATTACCTGTCCGAGTTTGGCCGCACGCAATCGGACCGGGTGACACCGCGCATCTATACCCGCGCACCCGAGTTGCCCGAGACCTGGCATATCCTGATCGCCGAGGATGGCGGCAGCCTGAACACGCTCAACGACCTGTTGCTGACCGATACCTATACCGGGCTAGGCCGCACCGTGGCGCTGGGGTCGGGGCCGGTGCCGGGCGATTGCGACGATCTGGCCGGGTTCGAAGTTACCGCGCATGCCGTTCCCGGCTGGCTTCAGACCCGGCTCTTTCCCGAAGATCTGGGGGCGGCCTGTCACAGCCTGCAACAGGACTGTGCCGCGTTGCGGGCGGCGGGCATACCGGCGTTTCTGACACCGGTTCAGGTGGCGACGCTGCGGACATTGCTGGTGCATCGCTGGCGACGGGTAGCGCTGCGCCACCCGGATTTGCCCCTGGCCTTCCAGCCCAGGGGCTGGACCGGGCCTGCCTGCCGCGAACAGGTCTTTGCCCTGCTTGACACGTTGCCCCTGCCCAGACTGGCCGATCTGAATACCACGGATTGACCCCACGACAAGACTGTGTCCCTGCGACGCGGATCCGCTAGACTTGATCATGGCAAGGAGCGGAGGCCGGACAGAATGGCGACACGCGAAACGGATATGCTCATCGTGGGGGCAGGGTTTTCCGGGCTGATCATGGCGATGGAGGCCCGCAAACGCGGCCTTGCGCGGATCGACATTCTGGAAAAGGCCGATGATATCGGCGGCACCTGGCGCGAGAACACCTATCCCGGTGTTGCCTGCGACGTGCCCTCGCATCTCTATTCATTGGCCAGTCACCCGAATCCGGGCTGGTCCACGGCCTATGCGGGTGGCGGCGAAATCCAATGCTATCTGCAAAAGGTCGCCCGCGACGAGACGCTCTATGACCTCTGCCATTTCGGCCAGACCCTGCGCGCGGCCCGCTGGGACGGCGTGCGCTGGCAGGTCGAGACCGCCGAGGGGCAGCATTGGTCGGCGCGGTTCCTGGTCTCGGCCATCGGCGCGCTGCATGTGCCGAACATCCCCGACCTGCCCGGCGCCGACAGCTTTCCCGGTCCGGCTTTTCACTCGGCCCGATGGGATCATGGCGTCGATCTGGCGGACAAACGGATTGCGGTCGTGGGCACCGGCGCCTCGGCGGTGCAATTCGTGCCCGAAATCGCGCCCAAGGCCGCCCAGGTCAGCATCTTTCAGCGCACACCGCCCTATGTCCTGCCCCGACCGGACGGGCCAATCGCCCCCTGGGTACGGCGGCTCTATGCCCGCCTGCCACTGTTGCCACGTATCCGCCGCGCTCTGATCTATGCGGTGTTCGAGTTCCGCCACGCGGTGTTTCGCGGCAAGCCGAGGGCCGTCGATTTCGCCATGCGCATGTGGCAAAAGGCACTGACCGATGCCATCCCCGACCCCGAGGAACAGGCCAGGCTGACCCCGCCCTATCGCATCGGCTGCAAGCGTATCCTCAGTTCCAACGACTGGTACCCGGCCTTGGCGCGGAAGAATGTCGAGGTGATCCCCCATGGCGTGGCACGGGTCGAAGGTGACACGTTGGTTGCCACCGACGGCACCCGGGTTCAGGCCGACGTCCTGATCTGGGGCACCGGGTTCCACGTCACCGACGCTGCCGAGCGGCTGGACATCACCGGCGCCCACGGGCTGACCATCCGCACAGCCTGGGCCAAGGGCATGTCCGCGCATCTGGGCACTTCGGTTGCAGGCTTTCCCAACTTCTTCGTCCTGCTCGGGCCGCATACCGGGTTGGGCCATAACTCGGTCGTGCTGATGATCGAGGCGCAGGTCGAACATATCGGGCGGCTGCTGGACGCCATGCAGAAACAACGTCTCGCCAGGATCTCGCCGAAACCACAGGCGCAGGCCGCGTTTGAAGCCGAGATGCAGGAGCGGTTGACGGACTCGGTCTGGCAGGCCGGCGGCTGTTCCTCGTGGTATCAGGACAGCACCGGCCGCAACACCACACTCTGGCCCGGCACGGTTGGCGAATATCGCAAACGCATGGCTGGCGCCGGGATGGAACAATATCTAACCTCGCCCCCGACGCATACCTGATCCCGGAGCTGCCATGTCCACCCTGCTTCTGCTCGTCTGTCTGCCCTTTGCCTTGATTGGCGTGATGCTGGGATTGGGCTGGCTCAGAACGCGGTCGCTGGCGCGGCGCGGCGCGGCGCTGGTACCGCAGGCGGGCGAGGTGCAACCGGTGACCGGCGGCACCATCCACTATGTCGAGGCCGGCGACCCGGCCAAACAGACACTGGTGCTGATCCACGGGCTGGCCGGGCAGTTGCAGCATTTCACCTATGCGCTGGTTGACCGGCTGGCGCAGGATCATCACGTCATCGCGCTGGACCGGCCCGGCTGCGGCTATTCCACCCGAAATGGGGCCGCGCTGGCCAAGCTGCCGGAACAGGCCCGGATGATCGGAGAGTTCCTGGACGCCAAGGGGGTCAAGGATCCGGTACTGGTGGGTCATTCGCTTGGCGGCGCGATCGCGCTTGCCATGGCACTGGACCGCCCGCGAAAGGTGGCGGGGCTGGCGCTGATCTGTCCGCTCACCCATCACATGGCAGGCCCGCCCGCCGTGTTCCGCCCGCTGGAAATCCGCAATACCCGGCTGCGCCACCTGATCGGGGATACGATCGCGGTGCCGATGGCGAACTGGACCGCAGAGCAGACCCTGACCCAGGTCTTTGCCCCCGAGGATTTCCCCGAGGATTTCCTGGACCGGGCCGGTGGTGCGCTGGGGCTCAGGCCACAGGCCTTTGTCACCGCATCTGAGGACGTTGTGGGCGCAGATGCCAGCATAGCGGCACAGGCACAGCGCTATCGCGAACTCGATGTCCCCGGTGCCATCCTGTTCGGGGCCGAGGACGCGGTGCTGCTCCCCACCCAGCATGGTGTTCCGATGAAGAAATTCGGCCTGCGTTGCGAACTGTTGCCCGGGCGCGGCCATATGCTGCCGATCACCGCGCCTGACCAATGCGAAGAGTTCATTCGCGGCGTGTCGATCTCGACCCGGGTGCCTGCCACCCTGCGCGGATGAACGGGCGCGGGGTCAGCCGCGCGCCGCGATATGGGCCTCGACCCGCGCCACCTGTTCCGGGGTGAGCCGCAAACCCAGCTTGGTGCGGCGCCACAGAAAGTCCTCGGCGCTGCGCACCCATTCCCGTGACATGGCCCAATCCAGCTCGCGCGCGGTGATGGTGGCGCCGAAATCCTCGCCCAGCGCCTCGGCGCTGTCGGCCTTGCCCAGCATCTCTGCCGCCTCGGTGCCATAGGCCCGCACCAGACGTGCGGCCCAGGCCTGCGTCAGGAACGGGTATTGCCGCAGCAGGTCCCCGGTCAGCGTCGCCACCCCGTCGACCGGAAAGTCGCCACCCGGCAGGGCAACACCCGCCGTCCATTTTCCGGAGAGGCCCGGAAAGAAAGGCGCGATCTTGTCCAAAGCCGATTCCGCCAGCCGCCGATAGGTGGTGATCTTGCCACCAAAGACGTTCAGCACCGGCGCCCCGCCCGCCTGATCGACCTTGAGCACATAGTCGCGCGTCGCCGCGGTGGCCGAACTGGCCCCGTCATCATAAAGTGGGCGTACCCCGGAATAGGTCCAGACCACATCCTCGGGCGTCAGCTGTTGCTTGAAATAGTCCGAGGCGAAGCGCAGCAGATAATCCCGCTCACCCTTGGTGCAGGTGGGGCTTGTGCCCGGCTCGTCATGCTCCTGATCGGTGGTACCGATCAGGGTGAACTCTCCCTCATAGGGGATCGCGAATATGATCCGCCCATCAGTGCCCTGAAAGAAATAGCAGCGGTCATGATCGAACAGCCGCCGGGTCACGATATGGCTGCCCCGCACCAGCCTCACCCGCTCTGAAGAGTTGAGCCGCAGCGCGCCGTGGATCAGCTCTCCCACCCAGGGACCGCCGGCGTTCACCAACACCCGGGCGCAGAGCTCGCGGGTCTCTCCCGTCACCGTATCCTCGAGCGTGACAGTCCAGTGATCGGCACCGCGCGCGGCTGAAACCACCCGTGTCCGCGTCATGATCCGCGCCCCGCGCGCCGCCGCGTCGCGTGCGTTCAGCACGACAAGGCGAGCATCCTCGACCCAGCAGTCGGAGTACTCGTAGGCCTTGCGAAAACGCTCTTGCAAGGGCGCCCCCGCCGGGTCGCTGCTCAGGTCCAGCGTCCGGGTGCCGGGCAGGATCTTGCGCCCGCCCAGGTGGTCATACATGAACAGGCCCAACCGGATCAGCCAGGCCGGGCGGCGTCCCTTCATCCAGGGCATGACCGTCGATAACAGCCGCGAGGTGGGCGTGTCATTCTCGAACCGCATGTCGGGGTGATAGGGCAGCACGAAACGCATCGGCCAGCTGATATGCGGCATCGCACGCAGCAGCGTCTCGCGCTCGATCAGCGCCTCGCGCACCAGCCGGAACTCGAAATACTCCAGATAGCGCAGCCCGCCATGAAACAACTTGGTCGAGGCCGATGAGGTGGCCCAGGCCAGATCCTTCATCTCGGCCAGGGCCACCGACAACCCCCGCCCCGCCGCATCGCGCGCGATGCCGCAGCCGTTGATCCCGCCACCAATGACGAAAAGGTCATAGACCCGGTTGTCGGTCTCAGTCATCGGTATACTCCGCAATCAGAATTTCGGTCTCTGCCGCTTCGGCACGCCGCAGGAACTCGGCCGGTGGTGCCCGGTCGGTCACCACGTAATCAAGCTCGGCCAGATCGCAGATCCGCACCGGGGCGGCGATGTCGAACTTGGACCCGTCACAGACCAGAATGCGGCTGCGCGCATTGCGCAGGATGGCGCGCGCCACCGAGACCTCGCGCGCGTCGAAATCCAGGATCGCGCCGTCGGCATCCATCGCCGAGGCGCCGATGACCGCAAAATCCACCTTGTAGCGCGAGATGAACTCGACCGCATCCTCGCCCACGATGGCGCCATCGCTTTGCCGGACGGCACCGCCGACCAGCACCAGTTCCTTGGACGGCGTGCCGATCAACAGGTTGATGATGTTGATATTGTTGGACAGAACCGTCAGCCCGCGATGCCCGGCCAATGCGCGGGCGACCTGTTCCGTCGAGGTCCCGATATTCAGGGTGACCGAGCTGTCATCGGGGATCAGCGTTGCCGCCAGCGCCCCCATCGCCGCCTTTTGCCCACGGTGCAGCTGCCGGCGCGCACCATATTCACGGTTCGACACCGTCTCGACCCGCACCGCGCCGCCATGGGTTCGCTTGAGCAGTCCGCGGTCGTGCAGATCGCGCAGATCGGCCCGCACCGTCTGACTGCTGACCCCGAAATCCTGGGTGAGTTCGTCGACCCCAACCCGCTCCTGCTGGCGCAGCTTCTGCAATATCTCGTGCTGTCGTGCTTCCGCGTCCATCACTCGCGCCTCCTGTATCCGTGGTTATAGACCCGGTTCAGAAAACTGTCACTCACTTTGCTTTCATATTTCTTCGGTTTATCGATTTATGAAACCACTCATGCGCAATTTCGCAAGACTCCAATTCTCTCGACGGAAGGTTGCCACCGACGCCGGAACAGACGTTCCAGCGTAACAGCATACCTCTTCAGACCGCGTGCACGGGCCGAGCAGAGAAATCAGCGTGACACCGGGTCCGCTGCGTCGCCGAATACTGATCAAGTCGGAAAATGGCAGGGGCAGCAGGGTTCGAACCCGCGACCTACGGTTTTGGAGACCGTCGCTCTACCAACTGAGCTATACCCCTATCGTGGCGATGGAGATATGCCACCGATGCGGCGGACTCAAGCCCCTTTTCGCCAAGCAGGCGCAAAAAGAGAGCAGGGAAAGGCGTTGCACCGCGCCTCTCGTCGGGTATGACAGAAGCGGTCCAAACCGAAGGAGGCGCCATGAGCCTGCGCAAGAAGATCGCCGACAGCGAAGCAGTGCTGAATTGGGTCGCCCGACGGATCGCATCCTATATCCGCCTGATACATCGCAACACCAAATGGCAGCGGATCGGCTATGAGGAACTGGATCAATTGGCGGCTGCGGGGGAACCGGTGATCGTGGTGCTATGGCACCAGCGACTGGCGCAATCGCCCTATTTCTTTCCGCTCGACAAGGGGCGGATCTGTTCGATTACTTCTGCCGCGCGTGCAGGCAGCATGGTGGGCCGGGTGCAGAAGCTCTTCGGCATGGATACCATCGCCATGTCCAGCCACAAACGCCATGTGGCCCTCTCGCGCGAGGTGCTGGGCAAGATGAAGGACGGAATTTCCATCGGGATTGCAGCGGACGGCCCGCGCGGGCCGGAACGGGTTTCGTCCACTGTCCCGCTGATCTGGGCGCGCAGTTCAGGAAAGCGGGTGTTCGGTATTACCTATTCTGTCCGGCATGGACGCGAGATGGGGAGTTGGGACCGGCTGCTGCTACCGCGCCCCTGGCGCAACGAAGGTGTGTTCTTGTGTCGGGAATGGCACGATCCGGTGCCGCGCAAGGCATCGGAAGAAGAGATCGAGACACTGCGCCAGAGCCTTGAACGTCATATGAACGACATAACGGAAGAAGCGGACCTTATGGTCGGGCGGAGTCCGTGGTCTCCGTCGACCTGACCCAAGCATAGTGTGACCCTGGAACTGCCTGGTTCGGCCCGTGTTTCCGACGGCCAGAACGATCCGGCCGAAGGAGCAACGGATCAGTGCAGCTTGTTCACACGATTCTGCATCATCGCGCAAAGGGCGATCGACCGGTAAACGGCTTCAATAATCCTGGCGGGATTGGTTTTGCTGAGGAACGGCATTTGTCTCACTCCCTGTCTTGACTGACACAGACAGATTGACCCAGCGTAATGATTCTGTCTGTGACCCAGTTCACCGCGATCGAAAACGGCGCACTGCGTGGCGGCCTGCGAGATTATTCGTCGAATAATCTCGGTTATCGGATCGTTTGAGGACATGAAAAAGGCCGCTCCGGGGGAGCGGCCTTTTCTGTTTGTCGCCCTTTTTGCACTTGGCAGATTTTCCGGGGGAAAATCTCCTGGAGCAACCAGGCGTGTCTCGGGATCACCGATTACTCGATGA